>NZ_CP113343.1:4121598-4438644 GCF_026683955.1 Arthrobacter sp. MMS18-M83
CCTGATCCACGAAGCCAGGACCGCGGAGCCAATGCTGCCGCTGCGGCTCTTCGCCATCCGCAACTTCGGTTGGGGAAACCTGGCCACACTGGCCATTTATGGCGCCCTGTCGCTGGGCTTCTTTGCCGTGGGCATCTATCTGCAGCAAGTCGGAGGAATGAAAGCGACCACTGCGGGAATCGCTCTGCTTCCGGCGACCGTGATCCTTATGCTCACGGCCTCGTTCTTCGGCGGACTGGCCGGCAAGTACGGTCCTCGGTGGTTCATGACGGCGGGACCGTTCATCTGTGGAATAGGGTTCCTCATGACCATGGCCGTCCAGGAACCCCTGAACTACTGGACGCAAGTGCTACCAGGGCAGATTGTCTTCGGAATGGGCCTCAGCACCCTGGTGGCACCCCTCACCGCGGCTATCCTGGGTGCCGTTCCCACCGAAGAGGCAGGGATCGGCTCCGCCGTGAACAACGCTGTAGCCCGTATTGCAGGCTTGATCTGCATCGCGTTCGCCGGGCTTATCATCGGCCCGGTCTTCAGCCGCCAAGGTCTCATCAATGCCGTGGTGGTCACCGCAGTGCTGTTCTTCATCGGGGCGGCGGCATCCGCCGTCGGGATCCGGAACCCGGTCTTGGCCCCTGCCGTGACGGAATCTCCGGAAGGACCAGCCCCCGACGACGGCGGGACGGCTGCCCAGCGCGCCTGACCAGTGCTTTCTAAAACACAGCTTCGTCAGCGGTCCGCGAGGACGCAACCTTCGTGCGCGGTATCGGTGGCAACCCAAAGCGCCGACGTGACTTCGTCGGCGAGATCGTAGTCGCGGCTGCCTGGGCCCTTTCCGATCCGGACCACCAGGGCCCCACCGAATGGCTTGCGGCCAATTACCTGGATGTTCGCATCAAGGTCGATTTCCTCGGCAGACAGGTAGCGTAGCAACTCCGGGTTCTCGTCGCTGATCCGGGTGATCTTCCCGGAGTGGCCGTCGTCGAGCTCGATCATCCGGTGTGCATGCGGCAGGGTCACCGAACCGTCCGCGGCGGGGATAGGGTCACCGTGGGGATCGCGTCCGGGATTGCCCAGCTTGGCTGCCATACGATCGATGAAGGTGTCCGAGACGGCGTGCTCAAGCATCTCGGCCTCGTCATGGACTTCGTCCCAGCTGTAGCCCAATTCCCTCACGAGGTACGTCTCGATCAGGCGATGCCTGCGGACCATGCCCAGGGCAAGCTGCATTCCCTGGGGAGTCAAGGTAATGGCGCTGTAGGGCTGGTGGTCCACCAGGCCTTGGTCCTTGAGCTTGCGGACCATCTCCGAGACGGAGGAATTGGCGACGCCTAGCCGGTGCGCCAGCTGCGAGGACGTGATGGGTTTGTCCTGCCACTCCGTGAAGGAGTAGATGACCTTGACGTAGTCCTCGATCGAGGAGGAGGGCGCACTGGTCTTCACGGTTACAAGCCTATCTTGAACCGGCGGCCTCAGGCCTTCCACGCCCGCCAGCTCTGCGTGACGTATGGCAGCGGGACGACCTCGCCCTCCGTATGACCCAAATGCTCGAAGAGATACCACTGGAGGTTCCCCATCACCTTGGCCCGGGTGGCGTCATTCGCCCTCAGATAGTAGCTGCGGGACTTCACCAGTTCGAGGATGTCAGCCGGAGTCACAGGATCCTCCCAATGCGTCACGTGACTTTCGAGGCCCGCAAACTCCGGTCCCACCACAGGCCGGAAGTCCGGTTTGTGGACATCGCCGGCATGCATGATGCGGGACAAGCGGTGGACCCAGGGCACGGACGTGTCTAACTGGTTCCAGATCAAGCCGACAACTCCCCCGGGGCGCAGGATCCGGGCGATCTCGGTGCTGGCTGCGAGGGGATCGCACCAGTGCCAGGCTTGGGCAACGCTGACGACGTCGAATGCTGAGTCCGCCAGTCCAGTTGCCTCGGCCGTTCCCTCCAGGGCGATCACTTGTGGATACATTTTGCGCAGTTGCATGAGCATGTCCGTGGAAGGGTCCACTGCGGAGACGGCCAGGCCGCGCTCTACCAGGAGCGCCGTGAACTTTCCAGTCCCGGCTCCCAGGTCCGCCGCGTCTTGCGCCCCTTCCGGCAGGAGCCAATCGGCTGAATCCGCGGGGTAGCCGGGCCGGACCCGGTCATAGTGCTCCCCGCCGTCCTGGAAGCTCTGACCGAGTTCAAGGCGCCGTTCCTCATAAAGCTTGGGGCCGGCGGACGTGCCTTTGGGTCGCGGGGCCACGCAGGAACTCCTTCGTAGGACGTGAAAAATACCCTACGAATCTATCGCAATCAGTCGGTACTGCAGGGAGCTGCGCCCGCGGTCCCGGGGGTGTTGGGAGCCCACTCCGGGTAGCTGCGGTGGTCGTTCGCAGGGACCCAACGGCCCGCATCCACGACGTAGTCCCAGCCGAGGCCGTTGCTCTTGAGGGCCTGGATGCCTGCGATGAGCCGGGTGGCGTCCTCCAGCCGCGACCCCACGCCGAAACTGGCCCGCAAGGATCCGGACGGGAGGCCTAAGCGCTTGAGCAATGGATGGGCGCAAAAACGCCCGTCGCGGAGGCCAATGCCGTGTTCGGCCGCAAGATAGGCCGCCACGAGGCCTGCGTCATAGCCTTGGAGCGAGAAGTTGACCACGCCGATGGTGTTCTGGGGATCGGTGTCGCTGAAGATCTGGTGGACGGTCACGCCGTCGATCGCATTGAGGCCATCAACCAAATGCGTACGGATGCCGGCTTCGTGGGCATGCCATTCCTCGTGGTCCAGGCTGGCGATGACCTGCGTGGCCCGTGCGAGAGTGGCCGCGCCGAGCACGTTCGGCGAGCCTCCTTCGTGCCTGGCCGGTCCCGTGGCCCAGCTCACGGAGTCAAGGCGTGCTTCGCGGACTGCTCCGCCTCCAGCAAGGTGGGGTGTGCCGGCGTCGAGCCAGTCGGGACGGCCCACCAGGACGCCTGCACCGAACGGCGCATAGAGCTTATGCCCGGAGAAAACCAAGTAGTCAACATCCGCGGCGGTGATATCGATGCGGCGGTGCGGAGCGAGCTGGGCCGCGTCCACAACAATCCGCGCACCGAATTCGTGGGCCAAAGCGGCGAGTTCCTTGATGGGCAGGATCTCGCCCGTCACGTTCGAGGCACCCGTGACTGCCAGGAGGCTGACACCTCCGTGGGAGAGTGCCGTGCGCACATTGGTTACAGTGTCGGCCAAAGTCCCCGCTGCCACAATGCTGCGGTGCGGAACGCCTTGCCACGGCAGGAGATTGGCGTGGTGTTCGATGTCCAGGTAGAGGACTTCGCCAATGTGGCGCCCGTCCGCGACAGGCAGGCAGCCGGCCAGGAGGTTGAGCGAATCGGTGGTGTTGCGAGTGAAAATGACGGAATCGTCTGCCCGGCCGCCAACGAAGTCGCGGACTATGTTGCGGGCGTTTTCATAGACGGAGGTGCTGATTTGCGAGGCATAGCCTGCACCGCGATGGACACTCGCGTAGTAAGGGAGGATCTCGTTGAGATATGCCGAAACTACGGTCAAGGCAGGCGCCGAGGCGCCGTAGTCAAGGTTGGCGTAGCGGACGTGGCCGCCCTGGATCAGGGGCGCTTGCAGCTCTGCGCCAGTCACCGCGGCCAACGGACGGGATGCCGGAGACCGGGATTCACCGCGCTGCTGCACGGCTTCGTTGTGCTGCGGGAGAGCGGGAGAAGTAAACGTGGCTGTGCTCATGGGACCTCACTCAAGAGGGACCCCTGCGTGCAGGGGGTCCGCGCTTGCCGCATCCGTTCCGGACCGGCCGGGTCGTCACCCGGGGCACCCCGCCGCGATGGAGGGTTGCCGGCCAGCAAACCGGGGTTTCGCGCTGGCACTCGTGACCTGTAATGAGACTAGGACACCCGCAAGGCGGGTTCCAATGTGACCGCGATTGTTAAGCGGATTGTTACGATCGCTGGAAAATGTGCCTTCTGCCGAAGAAAAAGTGGCGGACGCCCCGAAAATGGGGGCGTCCGCCGTCGTTTATTCAGTGAATAGAGTGGATTAGAGGAGGTCGTCGAGCTCGGGGTTGAGCCTCTTGAGGACCTCGGAGTGCAGGATCGAGTTGGTAGCGACGGCGTTTCCGCCGAAGGGACCATCCGCGCCATCCAGGGACGTGAAGCGTCCGCCGGCTTCAGTCACGATTGGCACCAAGGCAGCCATGTCGTAGACCTGGAGTTCCGGTTCGGCGGCGATGTCCACGGCGCCCTCGGCCACAAGGCAGTAGGACCAGAAATCGCCGTACGCGCGGCTGCGCCAGACATCGTTCTCAAGGCCCAGGAAGTTGTCGAGCGAGCCGTGCTGCTTCCACTCGGAAAGCTCGGAGTAGGAAAGCGAGGCATCCTCAAGCCGTGACACGTTGGAGACTTTCAGCCGGGTGGCTGCGGCCAGTGATCGGCCCATGTAGGCGCCCGAGCCCTTGGCCGCCCACCAGCGCTTGCCGAGCGCCGGAGCGCTGACAAGTCCCACCACAACTTCGCCCTCGTCCACGAGGGCGATCAGCGTTGCCCAGACGGGCACGCCACGCACGAAGTTCTTGGTCCCGTCGATGGGATCGATGATCCAACGCCTTGCGCCGTGGCCGGTGCTGCCGAATTCTTCGCCAAGGACGGCGTCGCGGGGGCGGGAACGGGAGAGCTGCCCGCGGATTGCCTCCTCGGCAGCCTTGTCGGCATCGGTCACCGGGCTCAGGTCGGGTTTGGTCTCCACCTGAAGGTCCAGTGCCTTGAACCGCTCCATTGTCAGGGAATCGACGGAGTCGGCCAGGACATGGGCCAGCCGCAGGTCGTCGTTGTAGCTCGAATCGGGTTGGGTCATGGTTCCAAACTACCGTCTATTCGCCAGTGAACCGGGGAGGTACCGCGCGGTCAGTTGGCCCTGCTGTTAATTGACCGTGCCCAATTCCTTGGCCTCTTGGACTTCCATGCGGGGGTCCGCGCCAAGGAGCCGACGCAACGACGCCAGGCGGGCGGCGCCGGCCTCGCCGGCATGGCCATCAGCGACCCACGAATCCAAGCCACAACGGACCGCAGAGGCATCGTGTTTGCAACCCCGCTCGCACGATTCCGTTCCGGGTTCCAGATCCGGGAAGGCGTGCAGGATGCGATCCGGGTTCACGTGGGCCAGGCCGAAAGAACGGATGCCGGGCGTATCGATGATCCAGCTGCCGCCAGGGGCGTCGCTGAGCTTCAATGCGAGGGCTGAGGACGAGGTATGACGGCCCCGTCCCGTGACAGCGTTGACCCCACCGGTGGCGCGCTCGGCGCCGGTGAGGGCATTCACCATGGTGGACTTCCCGACGCCGGAGTGGCCCAAGAGAACGGTGACTTTGCCATCGAGATAGTCCCGCAGTTGGCCGACGGCGTCGCCATCAAGCCGGGCGGACAAGCCATCGTCGGAGCGAGCGTCGATTCCGGAGGCCCCTGCATCGGCCGTCCGGCTGATAATGATGGGGAAGCCAAGGCTCACATAGTTCGCGAGCAGTTCCGTGGGATCCTTGACATCCGCTTTGGTGACGAGCAGCAGCGGCTCGATCCCGGCGTCGTACGCTGCCACCAAGGCGCGGTCGATGAATCCGGTCCGCGGCTCCGGGTTGGCAGACGCAACCACCACCACGAGCTGGTCGGCGTTGGCCACCACAGCCCGTTCGATCGGGTCCGTGTCGTCGGCGCTTCGCCGCAGGAGGGTCTTTCGCTCCTCGACGCGCACAAGGCGGGCGAGGGTATCCGGGGCTCCGGATACATCGCCGACGAGGGCCACGAAGTCTCCAGGGACCACCGGGGAGCGCCGGAGCTCCCGGGCGCGGGCCGCAATGACGATGCGCTCGTTGTCCGAGCTTTCGCCCACTATCGCGGTGTAGCGGCCGCGGTCGACCGTAATGATGCGCCCGATCACGGCGTCGTCGTGGCTGGGGCGGTCCTTCGTGCGGGGGCGTGTGCCCTTCTTGTTGGGGCGGATCCGGACATCGGATTCGTCCCAGGAGCTTGCGTCGCGAGCCATCGTTAGTTGCTTGTCTCCGTCGAACCGGTGTCCGCGGCCGCTGGGCCACCACTGAGCATTGACGCCCAGATTTGCGGAAATTCCGGCATGGTCTTGGAAGTGGTCGCGATGTCTTCGACCTGGATGCCCTCGACGGCGAGCCCGAGGATGGCGCCCGCGGTCGCCATGCGGTGATCGGCGTAACTGTGCACGACGCCGGCATGCAGCGGCGCGGGGCGGATCACCAAGCCGTCGCTGGTTTCCTCGGCGTCTCCGCCGAGCCGGTTGATTTCGGCGACCAGCGCGGCGAGCCTGTCCGTTTCGTGGCCGCGCAAATGCGCGATGCCAGTGAGCCGGGAAGGGCCTGAGGCCAAGGCGCACAACGCCGCTACAGTGGGGGCGAGCTCGCTGGTTTCGTCGAAGTCCGCACCGAGGATTTCGGAGCCGCCCGTGACAGTCAGCGTGCCGTTGTCCAGCGTGACCGTCGCACCCATGGTGGCAAGAATGTCCCGCCAGAGATCGCCGACCTGTGTGGTGTTTGCTGGCCAGTTGGGGATTCGGATGGTTCCCTTGGTGGCTAGCGCCGCAGCGAGGAACGGTCCTGCGTTGGAGAGATCCTGCTCGATCCTCTCGTCGAAGGCCTGGATGGTGCCGGGGGCCACACGCCAATGGTTCGGCACGGAGTCATCCACCTGGACTCCCACGCCGCGCAGGACCGAAACTGTCATGTTGATGTGGTCGAGGCTCGGCACGGGCTTGCCCACATGTTCCAGGTGCAGGCCTTCTTCGAAGCGGGCACCGACCAGCAGCAGGGCGGAGACAAACTGCGAAGAGGCGCTCGCATCAATGACGAGGTGGCCGCCTCGTACTGAACCGGTACCGGAAACTTTGAACGGCAAGGAGGCGGCCGGTTGCCCGTCCACGGCGCTGACTTCCACCCCCAGTGTTCGGAGCGCTTCGATGATGGTGCCCATGGGCCGCTGGCGCGCGTGTGGATCGCCGTCGAACACCGAAGTGCCGTTGCGGAGGGCGGCAAGGGGCGGCACGAAGCGCATGACTGTGCCGGCAAGTCCGCAGTCGATGGCGGACTCAGGAACAGCTGCAGCCGCGTCCATCGGGGTGACTTCAAGGTCCGGGCCGTACTGTCCGTCGCCGGGAACTTCCGTAACGGTTGCGCCAAGCTGGCGCAGGGCTTCGACCATCAGGGCGGAGTCCCGCGAGTGCAGGGGTGCCCGCAACCGGGACGGGCCGTCGGCCAACGCCGCCAGAACGAGATAGCGGTTTGTCAGCGACTTGGAGCCAGGAACCGTGATCGTGGCATCCACGGGGTGGCCGGCGAAAGGCGCCGGCCACAGAGGGAGTGCGGAAGCGGTAGAGCTCCCTGGTTCGTCTGTCTGCGTGGCGGGGGTTCCTGGCATGCTTCCTTATGCTCCAACTGCGTTGTCTACGGCCTTGCGAACGGCGCGGTCTGTCTTCTTGAGCTGTTTGCCCGCGGCCTTCTTGGCGTCCACGGCGAGGTGTTCGGCGCGCCATGCGAGACTTGGCCGGCCGGCCGTGTCCACGGCAGCGAGCAGCACGCCGCCGGTCAGGGATATGTTCTTGAGCAACTGGGCGCGGCGGGCGAGCCGGCCTTCCTTCGTGCTGATGTCCGCGGAACGCCATTCGACAAAAGTGTTCAGCACCGAAATACCCGCAAGCAGTGTCGCCGAGAACCGGGAGCACTTGCCGAGGGCGAGCAAGGCGCCCGCGCCCACCTGCGTGCCGCCGATGACGCGCGCCAGCATTTTTTCGTCCGCGGGGAAGGGCAGCGATTCCGAAGCCCGCCGGAGCAGCGGGGAAAGCTGCTCGGCGGTGTCATCCGCGTTCTTGAGCTTGTCCAACCCTGCGACAACAAAGCTGGAAGCCAACATTGGCCTGGCGAGAAAACGGACGAGGGACATGTTTTTGCCTCCTGGATGGCTTGCCACAATGGTCAGGTGGTGCTGCGTTCGAGTGGTGCGGTGTTCACGGGGTGCAGTCGGATCTAGTCTTGCATCTTTGTGGAATATTTGCCCGGAGCCTGCCGTTGTGAGAAGAAGGTGCGGTATGGGCTGGACCTCGGGTTTAGGCGTGTGTGTTGTGCCGCGCCTGTGTCAACGTCGTTGAGCGGAGATGGTTTTTTGGCCTTGGTTAAGGACCGCGAGGAACACTTGGCGCTTGGGCGGGAGCTGCCAGGGGACTCCCGGAGGGTGACAGTAGACTTGGATGCAATGAGCACCATGGATCCGGCCGCAGCGGCCATGTACAAAGCAGCGACGGAAGTAGCGGACGCAACGTCCGATGACGACGCAGCTGTTGAGGCCGACGTCGAGATTGCAGTGGACTTTGCGTCCGAGACTCCTGAACAACGGAGGGCGCGCTTCGAGCGCGACGCCATGCAGTATGTCGACCAGCTCTATTCGGCTGCCATGCGCATGGCCAGAAATCCGTCCGACGCCGAGGACCTGGTCCAGGAGGCCTATACCAAGGCATTCTCGGCCTTCCACCAGTACAAGCCGGGTACCAACCTCAAGGCATGGCTGTACCGCATCCTGACCAACACCTATATCAACCTCTACCGGAAGCGGCAGCGCGAACCGTTGCAGTCGAATTCGGACACTATCGAAGACTGGCAGCTGGCGCGGGCGGAATCGCACACGTCCACCGGGCTGCGCTCCGCGGAAGCGGAGGCATTGGATCATTTGCCGGACTCGGACGTGAAGAGCGCCTTGCAGTCCATTCCGGAGGAATTCCGGCTCGCGGTGTACTTCGCTGACGTCGAAGGCTTCGCATACAAGGAAATATCAGACATCATGAATACCCCGATCGGGACGGTCATGTCCCGGCTTCATCGCGGCAGGAAAATGTTGCGCGATCTGCTGGCGGACTACGCCGCGGAACGGGGAATCAGCGCCGGCGCGGAAGAAAAGGCCCTGGCCGTGGGCGCGGCCGCAAGCAAAAAACAGGAGAAAAGGAAATGAGCTGCCAAGGATTGGGCGACTGCGACGATGCTCGGATGCAGCGTATCTACGAGTACCTCGATGGTGCGTTGACCCGTGAAGATATCGCCGAGATCAAAGTGCACCTGGAAGACTGCCCGGAGTGCACCGAGCAGTACGACCTTGAGTGCGTCATTCGCACCGTGGTGAAGCGCTCCTGCACGGAGGCGGCTCCTGAGAACCTCAAGAACTCGATCCTGGACAGGATCCACTCGATGAAGTCGGTGGACGTCTAGGCGCCTGCAACGGCAAGGGCCCCGGAAACCTGATGGTTTCCGGGGCCCTCCGCATTAAGTCTTACGCTAAGCCGCTGGCTTAGGTGTTGGGACGCTTGCCGTGGTTTGCGCCGCCGCGCTTACGGTCACGACGCTTACGTGCACGCTTGCTCATAGCTGGCCTCCTTAGATTCTTGATACTCAATAAAGCTGCCCTCCAGTCTCCCACATCCGGGGGCCGCCCCGCGAACCGGAAGATCAAAGGTGGAAGGCGCTCTGCCAGCCCTTAATGGATTCCGGACTCAGCCCCGCAAGGAATTTCGGATGGAGATCCTTGCCTGGTCCAGGACGGTCCGCACGGTTTCAAGGGCGATTGGAGTCAGGGCCTTGGACCCCGCATGCTGTCGCAGTTCCACTCGGATGTCATCGCGGAAGGACTGGACCATCATCTCGGCCTCCTTGAGGATCCGGTGTCCCTCCGGCGAGTAGCTTCCCGCCCACGATTGGAATTCCGGCGACTTCGCATTGGCGCGTGCGGCTTCGGCGGTTGCCGCCAGGTCTGCCCGCAAGCCGCGCATGTTGCTGCGGATGTCCTCGCGGAGGTTATCTGCCAACCGCCGAACGGACTCAGAGATGTTGTCCTCGACGTCGGCCAGTTCCTGCCGCCGGCTGTTGAGCTCCGCCAGTCCGGCAGCGGTGATGGAGTAGTTGGTGCGGCGCCCATCACTGCTGGTGGCCACCAGTCCTTCTTCCTCGAGTTTGCCAAGCCGCGGGTAGATGGTTCCGGCGCTGGGGGAGTAGGTCCCCCCGAAGCGTTCTCCGAGGGCCTTGATGAGCTCGTAGCCGTGTTTGGGGCCTGATTCCAGGAGTGCCAGCAGATAGAGCCGGAGGGCTCCGTGGGCAAAGACGGGCGGCATCAGACTTCCTCTTCTCCGGGGACTGAGTGTGCTGTTCCTCGGGTTGGTGCGCTGCCATGGATGATAGAGGTTTTTCCGGACACAGAATTGGTGCGGACCACCATGAGGCGCTCATCGGGGCCAGCGATTGTCTGGACCCTGCCGCCTCCCTGGGCGTAGAACTGGTCATCGATCATCACGGTACCGCTGGCCGTCTTGGCAACAATGTCCACTCCGACGTCATGCGGCAGGCGGATCGTGAGGTCGCCCGATACGGAATTGGCTCCGAAATCCTGGGTGTAGCCGTGGAGATCGAAGCTGAGGTCGCCGCTGACAGTGTTGGCCCGTATGTTCTTGAAGCGGCCCGAAGCCGTGACCTCGCCCGAGACGCTCTTGGCTGTCATGATCCCGTCGTGGTTGCGGGCGATGACTTCGCCACTGACGGTGTTGACCTGAAGCTCGCCGCGCGTGCCGTCAGCGAGGACGGACCCGGAAACCGTGTTGAGGCGGATATGGCCGGTGACGCCCGACACCATGCCGTCACCGCCCACGGTGCCTGCTTCGACGTCGACACCGGCGGGCAATGCAATGCTGATGACGACGGTGTTCGTACTGGTGTTGTTGACGGTTCCCATAAGGTTGCGGAACCAACCCTGCGGGCCGTGCAACTGATGGCGGACTTCGAGCCGGCCATCAACGAGGCTGACGCTCAGTGGATCACCGTTGATTTCCGAGACTTCGATCCTGGCGATCGGTTCATCGTGCGTGACTACGTCAAAGCGGCCCTTGACGATCCCCAGCTTAAGTGACCGGACGCCGTCGACGTCGATGGTCTGCGGGCCGGTAACGGTCCAGTTTTCTTCTGACATAACCCCTCCAAAGGATGCGATATATCGCGTATGACACTTACGATATATCGCGAATTGCGTGTTGGCAATGGGTTCATCGTTGGAGGGGGCGCTTCGCGCTCCGGTTATTCCGGCTGGGCAATCCTCAGCCACTGGAACCAGCCACGGTGCAACACGAGCCAGGCCATGAGGCCGTAGCCCGCCTGGCCCGGAGTGCCACCGTTGGCTGCGAGGTCAGTACGCCATTGTTCGTGGTTGAGCAATGGCGAGAACGTGTCCACGTACTGGTGGTTGCGGCGGGTGGTGACGTCTGCAAATGCGGCGTTGAGGTCCGCGATCCGGCGGTTCTTGGCCGGGTCCAGCGTAGGTGGCGGACCGACGACGAAGACTTCGATGTTGCTTTGGGATGCCCCGTCCAGGATATTGGCCAGGTTGAGGCGGCTACGCGCTGTGGAGACGCCGAATTCGATGTCGCGGCTGGACAGGCCGATCACAAGGCGGTTCTCATGGACGTTGCTGAAGCGTCGCCCGGCTTCGTCGAGCCAGCGGCCCGCGAGGCCCTCTGTACCTTCCATGGGGCAGGGAAGAGAGTAACTCTCCACAAGAACGCCGTCCTGGGGAGTTCGTGCAAGAACCCTTCCGAGCCAGCCCAAGGCCCTGGGGTCACCTAGCCCGGCGAGTAGTTCATCGCCAACAGCTGCGATGCGCAGCTTCCTGTCTTCCACAGTTACCTCTTCACCAAACGTTGCGGTCCTTGCATTGTGCCCGGCCGGGCGGCAGGAGCACCGGACACTTGTTCCATTAACAGAACTGCCCGGCTGGAAGCGGGTATTGAACCTCCAGCCGGGCAGTCGCCGTTTTACTTGCGTTCGAATGCCTGCTTGAGCAAGGTGGCCTGCTCGGCGCTGTGGCGCTTCATGGAGCCGGCTGCCGTGGAGGCGGATGCCGGACGTGAAACGAGGCGGACCTTCCGGTCCAGTGCCTGCGGAAGGTTCAAACCGATGAACGGCCATGGACCCTGGTTGGCGGGTTCGTCCTGCGCCCAGACGATGTCGGCGTTCGGGTATTTGGCGAGTTCGGCTTCGATCTGAGCCTGGGGCAACGGGTACAGCTGCTCGAGGCGGATGATTGCCGTCGAGGTGTCGCCGGTCTTTTGGCGGTTCGACAGAAGATCGTAGTAGAGACGGCCGGAAACCAGGATTACGCGGTCCACACTCTGATCCTGCAGTGGCTCGTGCTCGCCTATGACCGGCTTGAAGCCGCCTGTGGTGAAGTTCTCCACCGCAGAAGCCGCCCCCTTGAGGCGCAAAAGCTGCTTGGGGGTGAAGATGATGAGCGGCTTGCGTGGCCGGCTGTAGGCCTGGCGCCGCAGCAAGTGGAAGTGCGAAGCAGCCGTCGTGGGGTTGGCCACGACCATGTTGTCCTCGGCGCACAGCTGCAGGAAGCGTTCGATGCGGGCGGACGAGTGGTCCGGTCCCTGGCCTTCGTAGCCGTGGGGCAGCATGAGGACGAGCGAGGAACGCTGGCCCCATTTCTGCTCGGCCGAGGAGATGAATTCGTCGATGATGGTCTGCGCACCGTTGACGAAGTCACCGAACTGGGCCTCCCACAACACCAAGGCATCCGGGCGTTCCACGGAGTAACCGTATTCGAATCCCATGGCGGCGTATTCGGACAACAAAGAGTCGTAGATCCACAGCTTGGCCTGCTTGTCGCTCAGGTTGCCCAGCGGCATCCATTCGCTGCCGTTGGCGCGGTCGTGGAAAACGGCGTGGCGTTGCACGAACGTGCCACGGCGGGAGTCCTGGCCGGCCAGGCGGACGGGAACGCCCTCCATGACGAGCGAACCAAAGGCTGCGATCTCACCGAAGCCCCAGTCGATGCCGCCTTCGCGGGACATCTGCTCGCGCTTCTCCAAGAGCTGCTTGAGCTTGGAGTGGACCGTGAAGTCCTCCGGAACGTCCAGGTGCGCCTGGCCGATCCGTTGGAGCATCTCGGCTGAAATAGCGGTGGTAGCCGGCGCGTTGGTCCCGGAGTCCGCCTGCTGGGCGATGGGACGCTCGATGTCGGAGACCGCGGCGGAATCAGCCGTGATGATCGGGATCGGCGAAGTCTGTGCAGCGTGGGTCTCAGCGAAGACGCGTTCCAAGCGTTCCTGGTAGTCGCGCAGCAACTGCTCGGCTTCGTCCTCGGTGATGTCACCACGGCCAATGAGCGACTCGGTGTAGAGCTTGCGGACGGAGCGCTTGGCTTCGATCAGGTTGTACATGAGGGGCTGCGTCATCGACGGGTCGTCGCCCTCGTTGTGTCCACGGCGGCGGTAGCACACCATGTCGACAATGACGTCCTTGTGGAAGCGCTGGCGGAATTCGTATGCCAACTGCGCGATGCGCACCACAGCTTCGGGGTCGTCACCGTTCACGTGGAAGATCGGGGCCTGGATCATCTTGGCCACGTCGGTGGAGTACGTCGAGGAACGCGACGACGAAGGCGCCGTGGTGAAGCCGACCTGGTTGTTCACGATGATGTGGATGGTTCCACCGGTACGGTAGCCACGCAACTGGGACAGGTTGAGCGTTTCCGCCACAACGCCCTGGCCTGCAAACGCGGCATCGCCGTGAACCATGATAGGCAGCACCGGGAACGCCTCGCCCTGGTCCAGCCGGTCCTGCTTGGCACGGACGATGCCTTCAAGCACGGAGTCAACCGCTTCAAGGTGGGACGGATTGGCCGCGAGATAGACCTTGGTCTCATTGCCGTTGTCCGAGGTGAACGTGCCCTCGGTGCCGAGGTGGTACTTGACGTCGCCTGAGCCCTGCACCGAACGGGGGTCCTGGGTGCCTTCGAATTCACGGAACACTTGGGCGTAGGTCTTGCCTGCGATGTTGGTCAGCACGTTGAGGCGGCCACGGTGGGCCATGCCGATCGCAACTTCGTCGAGGCCGTCGTCGGCAGCGTCGGAAATGATGGTGTCCAACAGCGGAATCAGGGATTCTCCGCCTTCGAGGGAGAATCGCTTCTGGCCCACGAACTTGGTCTGCAGGAAGGTTTCGAAGGCCTCCGCTGCGTTGAGCTTGGAAACGATACGAAGTTGCTCTTCGCGGCTCGGCTTGGAGTACGGGTGCTCCACCTGGTCCTGGAACCACTTGCGTTCTTCAGGCTCCTGGATGTGCATGTATTCAATGCCCGTGGTGCGGCAGTAGGCATCGCGAAGGACACCGAGGATGTCGCGGAACTTGAGCATCGGCTTGCCGCCGAAACCGCCGGTGGGCCATTCGCGGTCCAGGTCCCACAGGGTGAGCCCATAGGTGAGGACGTCGAGGTCAGGGTGCTTGCGCTGGACGTACTCAAGCGGGTTCGTGTCTGCCATGAGGTGGCCGCGGACCCGGTAGGAGTGGATCAGCTGCTGGATGCGGGCGACCTTGTTGATCTCGTCAGCGGGGTCCACCTGAAGGTCGGGGCTCCAACGGACGGGCTCGTAGGGAATGCGCAGGGCTTCGAAGATCTCGTCGTAGAAGTTCTGTGCACCGAGGAGCAGCTGGTGGACGAGCTTGAGGAATTCACCACTGCCGGCGCCCTGGATGACGCGGTGGTCGTACGTGGACGTCAGCGTGAGGATCTTGCTGATGGCGTTCTGGGCGATGATCTTCTCGCTGGCGCCCTGCCATTCAGCCGGGTAGTCGAGGGCCCCGACGCCGATGATGGCAGCCTGGCCCTTGGAGAGCCGGGGCACGGAGTGCACGGTGCCGATGCCGCCCGGGTTTGTGAGGGAGACCGTGGTGCCCGCGTGGTCGTCCGCCGTGAGCTTGCCGTTGCGGGCGCGCTTGATCAGGTCTTCATAGGTGTGCCAGAACTCCGCGAAGTTCATGGTCTCGGCCTTCTTGATGTTGGGGACCATCAGCAGGCGGGTACCGTCGGGCTTCGGCATGTCAATGGCGATTCCGAAGTTAAACGTGCGCGGGCTGCACGGCAACGGGCTTGCCGTCAATTTCGTCGTAGTACACGTTCATTGACGGGAACTGGGAGAGGGCGCGGACCACAGCGTAGCCAATGAGGTGGGTGAAGGAGACCTTGCCGCCGCGGGCACGGGCAAGGTTGGAATTGATGACAACGCGGTTGTCGATCAGCAGCTTCGCCGGAACGGCCCTGACGCTCGTGGCAGTAGGGACCTCAAGGCTCATCACCATGTTGGAAGCGATGGCCTTGGCCGGACCACGGAGGACGGAGACGACGTCCTCCTCCGGCGGAGTGGGGGCCTTGGTGCTCTTGGGTAGCTGTGCCGGGATCGGCTGGGCCTGGCTGCCGTCGGACGGCTTCTGCGCGCCGTCCTTGGCGACAGTGGCCGGAGCCTTCTTGGCTGGTGCCGCTACGGCGGAAGCCGCAGGGGCCGGTGTGGCGGTGGCAGGAGCGGCTGCCGGAGAAACCACGGGCGCAATCGGCGTCGTTGCCGTTGCTGCGGCCTGTGCCACGACAGGAATTTCACGAGTGGGAGGGTTTGCAGGGGTTGCGGATGTTCCGTTGGAAGAAGTGCCGTCAGCGGTATCGAAAGATTCGAAAAGCGGCCACCACTTGGCGTCGACCGAATTCTTGTCCTGCTGGTACCGCTCGTACAGTTCGTCAACGAGCCACTCGTTTCCGCCAAATTCCTCGGGTAGACGGTGGCTTGGCTGCTCTGGCACTTGAAATACGCCTCTTCCATGAGTGTTGATTTCCAGCTGGCCCGGGGAACTGCAGAGAGTGCAAAGGCGAGCCAGGGTCTGGGTCCCGCGAACTCAGACCCTAGCCAGTCTAGTGACGAGCGACGGCTATCTGCCAATAGTGGTGACCTAAATCATGCCAATCCCGATGTGTGCTGGATGTAGCGCCCTGACAGGGCCCAGTTTTCGCGTGTTTTTTCAGCGGATTTTCATGGCCAGACCTTGTCACGGCCGGTGAATTCGCCTCGCGGCCGGACTGTAGACTGGGATTCTTATGGACAGTAATTCTAGGTGCCGGCCTGGGACCTGCAGGGGAAGCCGTTTGGCAATCTCCGCGCAGCGCACCCGTCGAGCCGGCAACACCCGTACACATGCCCATCGCACCCCGGAGCTTCAGGCCGGCAGGGCAGCGGATCGTTCTTCCGCTGCGTCCGACCAACCCCCGCCGGGTCAATCAGGCATTAGTCTGCCTAGACTCCTGCTCCAGCCTTCCGCACCAGCCGGCGGTGGCCTCTAATGGAGTGGCTTTTCCTTCTCGCCGGTTTGCTCCTGATTCTGGGCACCGGCTTCTTCGTCGCCGTGGAATTCTCCCTCGTGACACTCGACCAGGCGACCGTCCAAAGAGCGATCGACGGCGGCGACCACGCCGCTGTGGCGTTGCTGAAATGCTTGAAATCCCTTTCTACCCAGCTGTCAAGCTGCCAATTGGGGATCACCCTCACTACCTTGCTGACCGGTTTCGTCATGGAGCCTTCGGTTGGCTTCCTGTTGCACGGGCCGTTGCTCTGGGCCGGGCTGCCTGAGGCTGCCGCGCAGTCCGTGTCGCTCATCATGGCCATGACTTTCGCCACCGTGTTGTCGATGCTGATCGGCGAGCTCGTCCCCAAGAACATGGCCTTAGCCTTGGCTTTTCCGCTCGGCCGGGGGTTGGCCCGCCCGCAATTGATGTTCACAGCCGTATTCAAGCCCGCAATCGTGGTGCTCAATGGCTTCTCCAACAAGGTGCTCAACCTCGTTGGGCTAGAGGCTAAGGAAGAGATCTCCGGCGCCCGCTCGCCTTCTGAACTGGCCTCGTTGGTGCGCCGTTCGGCGGAGCTGGGAACCCTCGACGCCGGGACGGCCAACTTCGTTGCTCGCACGCTGAACTTTTCCGCCAGGACCGCGGCGGATGTCATGACGCCGCGCATCCGTATGGAAACCATTGACGCCGATCAGCCGGTATCGGACATCATCGAGGCCGCCCGGCGCACCGGATACTCTCGCTTTCCTGTCATCGGTGAGTCCGCCGATGACATCCGTGGCGTGGTGCACATCAAGAAAGCCGTGTCCGTCCCGTCTGAACGCAGGAGGAGGGTCGAGGCCGGCGCCATCATGTCCGAGGTCCTGAGCGTTCCCGAAACCATCCACCTCGACTCTTTGCTCTTGGAACTCCGCGAGGGCAACCTGCAACTCGCCGTCGTGCTCGATGAGTACGGCGGAACCGCAGGAATCGCAACGCTCGAGGACCTGGTGGAGGAAATCGTTGGCGAAGTGGCAGATGAACACGACAAAGTCCGCCCTGGATTGCTGCAAAGCGCCTCGGGGGACTGGTACTTCCCCGGACTATTGCGCCCTGACGAAGTTAGCGAACAGATCCCGGGTCTGACCGTCCAGGACGACCCCGCGTACGAGACCGTAGGCGGCTATGTCATGAGCCAACTGGGACGGATCGCGATTGTCGGCGACGTCGTCGAGGCGGGCGGCGGCACCCTCGCCGTCACCCGAATGGACGGCCGGCGGATCGATCGTATTTGCTTCCACCCCACAGCACCCGAGCCTGAAGATGAAGGCACTGACTTTAAAGCCACTGCGGAACGTGAAGCGACGGGATGGCAAAGCAGGAAGCAAGCCAGCAAGCGGTTAGGTAAGAGCTCCGGCAACTCGCCAGGCAATGCCATTGGCAACCCCGCCGGCAAAACCGTCCGCAAAGGACGTGCTGCATGAGCGACTGGGCAGGAATCCTGTGGCTCCTAGTGCTGTTGATCGGCAACGCGTTCTTTGTCGGCGCCGAGTTTGCCGTCATGTCTGCGCGCCGCAGCCAGATTGAACCTTTGGCCAAACGCGGTTCCAAGCGCGCGCAGACCACCCTCTACGCGATGGAACACGTCTCGCTGATGCTTGCGTGTGCTCAGCTTGGCATCACCGTCTGTTCGCTGCTGATTCTCCTCGTGGCCGAGCCAGCCATCCACCATTTGCTGGGAGCACCCCTGGAATCCGTGGGCGTCCCCGTCGAATTGGCCGGTGCTATCGCTTTTGCGGTTGCCCTGCTGGCGGTCACGTTCTTGCATGTCACCTTTGGCGAGATGGTCCCCAAGAACATCTCTGTTTCAGTGGCGGACAAGGCAGCATTGCTCTTGGCGCCTCCTTTGGTCCACATAGCCCGCTTCGTGAAGCCCGTTATCTGGACGCTGAACTTTCTGGCAAATCGCATTCTGCGCCTGATGAAGATCGAGCCGAAGGACGAGGTGACCTCCTCCTTCACGCTTGAGGAGGTGCAGTCGATCGTCCAGGAATCGACTCGCCACGGACTGGTGGACGACGACGCAGGCCTGCTGAGCGGCGCTCTTGAGTTTTCAGAACACACCGCCGCGCACATCATGGTGCCGCTCGACAAGCTCGTGATGCTCAAGCCTGGATCCACACCGCGCCAACTGGAGAAAGCCGTCAGCCGCACCGGCTTCTCGCGTTTCCCGGTGTTGGACGACGACGGCGAGCTGACCGGTTATCTGCACATCAAGGACGTGCTCTCCATTCCGGAAGAGGGACGGCGCTATCCGATTGCGGAAAGTCGGATTCGGTCCCTCGTGAACCTCGCGCCCGAGGACGAGGTTGAAGATGCCATGTCCGTGATGCAACGGACCGGCTCGCACCTTGGCCGGGTTGTCGGGGCGGGTGGCGCGACACTGGGGGTGTTGTTCCTGGAAGACGTTATCGAACAGTTGGTTGGTGAGATCCGGGATGCCACCCAGGCCACGGGGATCCGGCGCTTGGGTGGACCTTCGTCAACGTAGCTTCTTGCCGGCCCGGCGGGGACGGCAAGAACCTCTAGCGAATCCTAAATAGGAATCATTCCCATTTATGGATACACTCAGTGAGCCAACTATTGTGCTTGATTCTCATTTGAGTAGATCCGAGGTTTCCCGTGCGTCGCACCGCCGCCCGTCTTTCCCTTACCGCTTCCGCCGGCCTTGCCGTCCTCCTTGCCGCATGCGCGGCACCCGCCGCGACTGCGCCGTCGTCGTCCTCCGGGGTGATCGATGTGGTCGCCTCCACCAGTGTTTATGGCGACATCGTCAAGAGCGTCGGTGGCGACAAAGTGGCGGTGACCTCCATCATCTCCAAGACCAGCCAGGACCCGCACTCCTACGAGGCCAGCACCCAGGACAAGCTGGCCATCTCGAAAGCCCGGCTGGTGATCGACAACGGTGCGGGCTACGACGACTTCTTCAGCAAGCTGAGCGATGACAGCAAAGTCCCCGCTGACAAGGTCATCACCGCCGTCAACGCGTCCGGGCTCCTTCCTACTGCAACGGGCGGCGCCACCTCCAAGGTGCCGGAAGGGTTCAATGAGCATGTCTGGTACAACTTCGACGCCATGGGCAAGGTGGCCGATGCCGTTGCTGCGAAGCTCGGAAGCCTGAACTCCGCGGAAGCCAAGACGTTCACCGCCAACGCCGATAAGTTCAAGTCGTCCCTGAGCGGGCTCAGCGCCAAGGTCGCAGATATCAAGGCTTCCAAGGGCTCCGCTCCGGTAGCCATCACCGAGCCGGTCCCGGGCTACTTGTTGGAAGCTGCTGGCCTGGAAAACAAGACGCCTGAGGAATTCAGCCACGCGATCGAGGCCGGCTCGGACGTTCCTCCGGCGGCAGTCAAGGAAACGAGCGATCTGATTACTTCGAAGTCGGTGCGGTTCCTGGCGTACAACGAACAGACCGCGGGCGCCGAGACGGAGAAGCTGAAGGCCGCAGCGACCACGGCCGGAGTTCCGGTTGTCGGATTCACCGAGACACTTCCGGAGGGCAAGGACTACATCGCCTGGATGACGGACAACGTGGGCAACATCGCCGCTGCGCTGAACAAGTAGCGAGCATAGGCAAGACAGGAAGCTGACGGGCCCCGCAATCGTCCTAAGATGTACAGGGCGGCTGCGGGGCGTTTTGTGTTCCGAACATAGGGTGCTTTCCAAAACACGGGTGCATTCCAGGCGCATGCAACAGCAACACAGCTTCGCGAACCCCATGGATCGAGGATTTCTTTTTGACACCGGTAGTGAGCCTTCGCGGTGCGGGTCTCCAGTTTGGCCAGCGGGCCCTCTGGAAGGACCTCGATGTGGACATCAGGGCGGGTGAGTTCTTCGCTGTGCTTGGTCCCAACGGCAGCGGCAAGACCAGTTTCCTCAAAGTCCTCCTCGGCCTGCAGCAACTCCACTCAGGAACGGTGACCGTGGGCGGACACCCCGTTGAACGAGGGAGCCGAAGGATCGGCTATGTCCCGCAGCAGAAGTCCTTTGCCCCGGACACACCGCTGCGCGCCCGGGACCTGGTTGCCCTCGGCGTCGACGGCCACCGCTGGGGTTTGCGGATTAACGCCAAAGCTGTCAATGACCGCGTCGACAGTCTTTTGAAACTGGTAGGGGCAAGCGATTACGCGCGCGTTCCAGTTGGACAATTGTCAGGAGGGGAGCAGCAGAGGCTCCGGGTTGCGCAGGCGTTGGCCGCTGAGCCTGAACTCCTGCTCTGTGACGAACCGCTGCTCTCCTTGGATTTGCACCACCAACAGGCCGTGAGCGCCCTCATTAACCGGCAATGCCACGAACGGAACAGCGCCGTGGTGTTCGTGACCCACGAGATCAACCCGGTCATCGACTACGTGGACCGTGTCCTCTACCTCGCAGGCGGCAGGTTCAGGGTGGGAACACCCGAGGAGGTCATGACCACAGAGGTTCTCTCCGAGCTGTACAACAGCCATGTGGAGGTGATCCGCGCGAACGGCCGGATCGTCGTCGTCGGGCTTCCGGACGCCACCACCCACTACCATGACGACGCGCACGCTGGCGTGGAGGAGGGCCACTAAATGGACTTCGGCAGCATCCTGCACACCATCTTCAACTTTGAAAACTACGGCGAACTGCTGGCGTTGGTACAGAATTCCATCTGGGCTGGTGCCGTCCTAGGCCTTCTCGGCGGGCTCGTCGGCACTTTTGTCATGAAACGGGACCTTGCTTTCGCGGTGCACGGCATTTCGGAATTGTCCTTTGCCGGGGCCTCATTCGCATTGCTCATCGGAACGGACATCATTCTTGGCTCGCTGGCGGGTTCTGTTGCGGCCGCACTGCTGCTGGGACTCATGGGCGTCCGGGCGCGGGACAAGAATTCGATCATCGGCGTCATCATGCCGTTCGGGCTGGGCCTTGGCATCTTGTTCCTGGCCCTTTACCAGGGCCGCGCTGCCAACAAGTTCGGACTCCTGACCGGCCAGATCGTCTCAGTGGACACCGTGCAGCTCCAGGTTCTGGCGGGCACGGCCGTGGTGGTCATGATCGCGCTGGCCGCAATGTGGCGTCCGCTGAGTTTCGCGAGCGTTGATCCCGAGATGGCTGAAGCCAGGGGAGTGCCTGTCCGCGGGTTGGCGATTGCTTTCATGGTGTTGCTCGGCGTCAGCGTTGCACTGTCCATCCAGATAGTCGGCGCACTGCTGGTACTGGCCCTGCTGATCACTCCCGCGGCCGCTGCCCTGCGGGTGACCACTTCGCCGCGGCTCGTGGTCCTGTTGAGCGTGCTCTTTGCCATCACTGCCACCGTGGGCGGAATCCTTCTCGCGCTCGGCAGCCGGATTCCCATCAGCCCGTACGTCACCACATTGTCGTTCCTGATCTACGTGGTGTGCCGGATCATCGGCAATGTACGCGCCAAGCGGGGGATCAACGGCCGGGTAGTCCGTCCGCACCAAGCCGTCCTGGACCGAGCCGCGGAGGACCGCGCGGTGGCTGGATAGACGCGCGGCTGGTTAGACGCGGTGGCTGGCTAGAGCAGGCCGGCGGCCTTCTTGGCCGTGCACTCTGGGCAGAGTCCGAAAATCTCCACCGTGTGCGCCACTTCGGTGTAGCCGTTCTCGGCTGCCACCCGGGCCGCCCACGTCTCGACGGCCGGTGCCTCCACCTCGACGGCCTTGCCGCAATTGCGGCACAGCAAGTGATGGTGGTGACCCGTTACGGCGCAGCGGCGGTAGACGGCTTCACCGTCGGCATTGCGAAGAACATCGATGAGACCATCGTCGGCCAGGGACTGCAGAATGCGGTAAGCCGTGGCCAAGGACACGGAGACGCCCTGGTTCTGGAGCAACCTATACAGTTCCTGGGTGCTCACGAAATCGTCCAGTTCGTCCAGGGCGGCGCTGACAGCCAGGCGCTGCTTGGTGACGCGCTGCTCCTTGACAGCGGGATCCTTCGCAGCCGGTAGCGGCTGGGCTGCGGGTCCGGACGTGGCGGCATTGGCGCCGTGTGACATTCGTGAACTCATTTCCATGTGGATGTTCGCAAACACCAAGGTTACCAGCCGGCCGCCCATGGATACCGGTTCTTGGGCGCTGGCTCATGGACACCGCCGGAGGCCCGCCCCTAGGCTGGCTGCATGAAGCTCACCAAGTTCACCCATGCTTGTGTCCGCCTGCAAAAGGACAGCCAGGTCCTCGTGATTGACCCGGGCACCTTCTCCGAGTCCGAGGAAGCCCTTGCCGGGGCCCACGTGGTGCTGATCACCCACGAGCACGCTGACCATGTGGACGCCGACGCCGTGGTCGAGGCGCTCAAAGGAAACCCCGGACTGCAGGTGCATGCACCTGCCGGTGTCGCCTCCCAGCTCGCTGCCAAAGCGGGCGACGACGGCGGCCGGGTGCACGCCGTCGAACCCGGCTCCTCCTTCGAAGCCGGTGGCTTCGCGGTACGCTCCTTTGGAGGCCAGCATGCCCTTATCCACCCGCAGATTCCCGTAGTGGCTAACATCGGCTACCTTGTGGACGAAAACGTCTTCCACCCCGGGGACTCGTTCGTTGTCCCTGATGGCATTGACGTCAAGACGCTCTTGGTGCCGATTCACGCACCGTGGTCAAAGGTGGGCGAAGTGGTGGACTTCGTGATCTCCGTCCGGGCACCCAAGGCCTACCCGGTCCACGACGGCCTGCTCAACGAACTGGGACGCGGGTTGGTGGAAGCCCATGTGACCCGGATCGGCGCGAAATACGGTACCAGCTACGCCAGGCTGTCCCCACGGGAGTCGGTGGAGGTCTAGCCAGGTCCGCTGGTCGCCCTGTTTACATCTTGCTTGGCCAAGTGCCCGTCTCGAAGAAGTCGACCAGGACGGCCTCGTATGGCGCGGGATCCAGGCCGCGCTCGGCGATCCAGTCCGGGTTGTAATAGCTTCCGGCGTAGCGATCGCCGGCGTCGCACATGAGGGAGACAATGCTGCCGCGCTTTCCCTTGGCAACCATGTCGGCAATCAACTGGCAGACGCCCCAAAGGTTGGTTCCCGTGGATGGCCCGGCATGAAGCCCGGCAAGCCGCTGCAGTTGCCGCATGGCCGCCACAGAAGCGGCGTCGGGAACCTGGATCATGGTGTCGATGACGGCCGGGACGAAGCTGGGCTCCATCCGGGGCCGCCCAATGCCTTCGATGCGGGACGGCATCCCCGTGGAATAGTCCGAGACGCCGTCGCGCCAACCCGGATAGAACGCTGAGTTCTCCGGATCGACAACGGCCAGCCGGGTGGAGTGGCAGCGGTACCGCAAGTACCGGCCGATGGTGGCACTGGTTCCCCCGGTGCCCGCGCCCACCACGATCCACTCGGGCACGGGGTACTCCTCGAGGGCGAGTTGCTCAAAGATCGACTCGGCGATGTTGTTGTTTCCCCGCCAGTCGGTGGCGCGCTCGGCGAAGGTGAATTGGTCCATGTAGTAACCGCCGGACGTTCGGGCAACGTCCTCGGCTACCGCATAGACCTCGGAAGCATGGTCTACGAGCAAGCAGGCGCCACCGAACTCTTCAATGAGCGCAATCTTTTCCGGGCTGGTGGTCCGGGTCATCACGGCGATGAATGGAAGCCCGATCAGCCTGGCGAAGTATGCCTCCGATACCGCAGTGCTGCCGCTCGAAGCCTCGACGATGGTGGTCCCTTCGGTGATCCAGCCGTTGACCAGGCCGTAGAGGAAGAGCGACCGGGCTAAACGATGCTTGAGGCTGCCGGAACGGTGTGTGGACTCGTCCTTGAGGTAGAGCTGGACGCCCCAGTGTTCGGGGAGCGGCACCGCGTAGAGGTGCGTGTCCGCCGAGCGGTTGTTCTCGGCCTCGATGCGGCGGATTGCCTCGCTGGCCCATGCCCGGTCCTGGTTGCGTAGAGTGCTCACCGATCCAGCCTACCGGCGGTGCCTGCCTTGCAAGGATAGGCTGGTAGCCGGTTGGCAGCTGATAGGTAGTCGCTGTAAAAACGAAGGAGATTTGATGGCCACCCTCATTGACGTAGCCGCGCTCAAGGACCGCATGGACGCGGGCGAGCGGACCGTATTGCTTGATGTCCGCTGGGCGCTGGGCGATCCGCATGGCCACTCGCATTTCCGCCAGGCCCACATCCCCGGCGCAGTCTACGTGGACTTGCACAATGAGCTCGCGGATCCCTGCGCCGAGGGTCAGGGTAGGCACCCGTTGCCCCGCACCGCTGCGCTGCAGCGAAGCGCCCGTGCGTGGGGCATCAACGACGGCGACACCGTTGTTGCGTACGATGACAGTGGCAGCACCGCGGCGGCGCGGTTATGGTGGCTGCTCCGGGACGCCGGTTTCCATTCCGTGTTCCTGCTCGACGGCGGATTGGGCGCCTGGGGGGCGGCCGGCTACCCGTTGGCCCAGGACGAGCAGCCACCGGTACCCGGCGACGTCGTTCTTGGACACGGCCACATGGATGCGATCAGCATGGAGGAAGCGGCAGACTGGCACAATCACGGGATCCTTCTCGATGCCCGCGCGGGAGAACGCTACCGCGGCGAGATCGAACCCGTTGATCCCCGCGCCGGGCACATTCCTGGCGCCCTGAGCGCCCCCACTGCCGCAAACCTCGGACCGGACGGCACATTTCTCCGTGCAGCTGAGCTCCGCGATAGATTTGCTGGCCTGGGCATCGACGATGGCAGCAAGGTGGCGGTCTACTGCGGCTCCGGCGTGACGGCGGCCCATGAAATCGCCGCCCTTGAAATTGCCGGCTTCAGGGCGGCGCTGTTCCCGGGTTCCTTTTCCCAGTGGTCCTCGCTTGACTCCAACCGCGTGGTGATCGGTGCCGAGCCCCTGGGCGCGCCTGGCCGGTGAATCTGCTTCGGTCAATGACATCGGAGGGCCTGGCGGCACTGAGTGGCAAGAATTCAGTTCGCGGGGGTAGCGTCGAAGCATGACTCCCGGACGCCCCGTTCCCCCGCCCCTTGGCAAACCGCTCGTCGTGAGTGACGAGACTGTGGACGCCGCGCCCTCCACCCCATCACCCCCCGTGGCCGCGAAGGGCTCGCCGACACTCGCGGCTGCCTACGGTGCGACTTCTGCGGTGAGCGGTCTTGTCCCCCGACTGTGGCCCGCCGCGCACCCAAGGAAGACGACGTCGAGATCGAGATCGAATTCTGCGGCCTGTGCCACTCCGATGTCCACGCGACAAGGGGCGAATGGGGGGCCCAAAGCTATCCGCTGGTTCCAGGCCACGAAATCGTGGGCCGGGTCCGCAGCGTGGGCTCGGACGTCGACGACTTCGCGCCCGGTGACCTGGTGGGCGTCGGCTGCTTGGTGGACTCCTGCCGGGAGTGCGACAGCTGCCTCGAAGGCCTTGAACAGTATTGCGAACGCGGAAATGTGGGAACCTACGGCGTGAGGGACGGCCGGAACGGCGACGCCATCACCCAGGGCGGTTACTCAACCTCGGTGGTGGTTGACCGCCGCTTCGTATTGCGCGTGCCCGAGGGCCTTGACCCGGCCGCGGTGGCGCCATTGCTGTGCGCGGGCATCACTACCTACTCGCCGCTGCGTTACTTCGACGTCGAGGAAGGGGACGTGGTGGGCGTCGTCGGACTCGGCGGACTGGGCCACATGGCCGTCAAGATCGCCAAGGCCATGGGAGCGCAGGTGGTGGTCTTCACCACCTCGGACGCCAAGATGGAGGCGGCAATCGAGCTTGGTGCGGACGACGTGATCCTCTCGAAGGACCCCGAAGCCATGGAGAGCGCCAACCGCACCATAGACGTGATTATCGACACCGTTGCGGCGCCCCATGATCTGAACCCGTACTTCCGCACCTTGCGGCTGAACGGCGCCCTCTTCCAATTAGGACTGCCTTCCACCGACATGCCTCCGGTCAGCCCCGGCGCGCTGATCCGGCGCCGGCTCTCCTACGCTGGCTCGCTGATCGGCGGGATTGCCGAGACTCAGGAAATGCTGGACTTCTGTGCTGAGCACGGCCTGGTCAGCGATGTCGAAGTCGTCACCGCTCGGCAACTCAATGAAGCCTTCGATCGTATGGTTGCCGGGGACGTCAAATACCGTTTCGTCCTCGATACCAAGACCCTTCAGCCCGCTTCGGAAAAGGCAGACGTATGAGCACCCTGTTTACCAAGATCATCAACGGCGAGATTCCCGGGCGTTTTGTCTGGAAGGACGACGACGTGGTGGCCTTCCTGACCATTGCCCCCATCACCCAGGGCCACACCTTGGTGGTCCCTCGAGACGAGGTTGATTCCTGGACCGACGCTTCTCCCGAATTGTTGGGCAAGGTCATGGATGTGGCCCAGAAGATCGGCAAAGTGCAAGAGGATGTTTTCGCGGCCAAACGCATCGGCGTTCTCGTGGAGGGCTTTGAGATCGAGCACCTGCACGTCCACGTGTGGCCGGCTTACTCCATGGCCGATTTCGAGGTCCACAACGTTGACCGCCACCCGGATCCCGCAACAATGGACACCAGCGGGGTCAAGCTTCGTGCCGGCCTCCGCGCCGCCGGGCACGGAGAGTTCGTTCCGGCGGACTGAGGCAGGATCCCGCGGAACTCTCCCAGATGCTCGCTCACCTTTGGCGCCTTTTCCCGATCCTCCTGCAGATATAGGCCGTTTTGGGGCGACGCTCGCTCGCCTTTGATGGAGAAACCCGAAACCCTCCTGCACAGGACTGCTCCCCGGAAGTTGGACTGAGAAATTCAGTTCCGATTTTCGGGGAGCGGTTTTATGAGCTGCAGGAGGGTTTCAGTTTTGACCCTCATAAGTGCAGGAGGGTTGAAAGAATGGCCGCGATAAGTGGGCGAGCGTCGGTACGCTCCCGGCGCGTCACGGGACGGGCTGAGGGAGGTGGGGCGAGTATTTTGTGCCTGCGCCTCGGCTACGCGGGTGCCAACGCTTGGTTGAGAACCGTCCGGATACGCTTTTCCGAGACCGAGTAGGCCGTGCCAAGCTCGACCGCGAAGAGGCTGACGCGGAGTTCTTCGATCATCCAGCGCACCCGTGTTAACTCGGCACCGGCCCTTCGGCCGGGCAGCAGCGCAGAGACGGCGTCGTCGTAGTCATCTTCCAAGGCCTGCACGACAGACATGTTCAGCCCGTCCCGCTGGACATTGTTCGGAAGCTTTTCGAGGCGCTTCTCGATTCCGGCCAGGTATCGAGGCAGTTGGCTGAGCTGTGCGTAGCCCGTCCGTGCCACAAAACCGGGGAAGACGAGTTGCTCCAGTTGGCTCTTCATATCGTTGAGCGCACTGATCAAGGTGAGGCTCGTGCTGCCCTTGAGTTGCTTCTCGATCCGCCGGGTGCTGGCCAGGACGCGTTCGACGACGGCTGTCACCGTGAAGACGGTGTCGATCAGTTCCGCTCGGACCACTTCGTAAAGGGCATCGAACGCTGCCTTGTCCCAGGGGAGTTCGGCCGGAGTCAGCTTGTCGATAGCCGCGAGGGCGCAGTCTGCGATCAAAGCGCTCACTGAGCCGTGCGGGTTCTGGCTGAACGTCAGTTTCTCGGTGTTGTTCAAGTGTTCCAGGACATAGCGGTCCGGGGCGGGAACGCGGAGAGCGAGCAAACGGATGACACCGCCACGCATTGCCGACTCTTGCTCCGCCCGGGTCTGGAACACCTGCAGCGCGACGGATTTGCCCTCGTCTACCAGGGCCGGAAATCCCGTGACGTCGTGCCCTTTCACCGTGCGGGTCACTTGGCGCTCAATTGCGCCGAAGGTCCACTCAGTGAGCCCGCTTTGCTCGGACAGGAAACCGGCTGCCTGTGGGGCCGGGCTGCCGCCGGACGAGGCGGGAACTCCGGCAGCGGTAACCCCGGCAGTGGGCGCTCCGGTGCCCTTCGGCCCGTTGGTGCGGGCCGTCGTCGCAGGTGTTGCCCCGAGGGATTCGGCGATGGCCCGTCGCGTAGCCGGGGCCAGTTGTTCCTGGAGGGCAGCAAGGTCCTTACCTTCGTCCAGCACCTTGCCGCGGCTGTCCACCACCTTGAAACTGACACGCAGATGCGCCGGCACAGCGTCCCAATTCCATGAGCCACGCGGAATGATGTGCCCGCGGACACGGCGCAGCACGAGCTCGAGCGAGGCCTCAAGGTCGTCCGAGGCCGGATCGAAGTCACTCACCAAGGCAGCAGCCGCTTGCCGGGCAACATCCGGGGCGGGGACGAAGTTCTTCCGGATGTGTTTGGGCAGCGACTTGATCAACGCCGTGACGAGCTCCACCCGTTGGCCGGGGATCTGCCATCTGAAGGCGGCGTCGTCGAGCTGGTTCAGGAACAGCACGGGGACTTCGGCTGTGACACCGTCCGAGGGATTAGGCGGCGAGCCGGGAGCCACGGGGTGGAATTCGTAGCTCAGCGGCAGCTCAAAGCCTTTGTGCAGCCATGTTTTCGGATAAGCAGAATCATCCAAGGCCTCGGCGTCCTCGCTGATGAGGAGTGATTGGTCGAAGTCCAGCAGGGTGGGGTCTTGCTGGCGGGCTTCCTTCCACCATTTGTCGAAGTGCCGTTCGGAGACCACGTCCTTGCCGATTCTGACGTCGTAGAACTCGAAAAGCGTGTGGTCGTCCACCAGGATGTCCCGGCGGCGCATCCTCGTCTCGAGTTCCTCGATCTCGTGGAGCAAGGCGCGGTTGCGGTGGAAGAATTTGTGGTGGGTCTTCCAATCGCCCTCAACGAGGGCGTGCCGGATGAAGAGTTCGCGGGAAAGCTCCGGGTCGATCCGGCCGTAATTGATGCGGCGGTTCGGGATGATCGGAACTCCGTAGAGCATCACCTTCTCGTGCGCCATGACCGAACCTGTCCGGGCAGACCAGTGGGGCTCGCTGTAGGAGCGCTTCACGAGATCCGGTGCTACTTGCTCGGCCCACAGGGGATCGAACTTCGCCGCGACCCGGGCCCACAGCCGGCTTGTCTCAACCAATTCCGCGGCCATGACAAAGGCCGGAGACTTCTTGAACAAAGCTGAGCCCGGGAAGATGGCGAACCGGCTGCCGCGTGCTCCGGCGTATTCGCGCTTGCGTTCATCCAGCAAGCCGATGTGGCTCAGCAGCCCCGAGAGCAAGCTGATGTGGATGGCCTCGTTGTTGCCTACGGGGTCGGCCTCGCGCTTGTTGTCGATAGCGATGCCCAGTGGCTTGGCGAGCTGGCGCAATTGCTGGAAAAGGTCCTGCCATTCGCGGACGCGCAAGTAGTTGATGAACTCGTTCCTGCAGAGCCGGCGGAATTGCGTGGAGGAGAGCTCCTGCTGCTTTTCCTGGATGTAGTTCCAAAGATTCAGGAATCCGGTGAAGTCCGAGTTCTCGTCCCGGAAGCGTGCGTGCTTCTCCGCTGCAAGTTGTTGCTTGTCCGTCGGGCGCTCGCGCGGATCCTGAATGGTCAAAGCGGCCGCCAGGATCATGACTTCTTTGACGCACCCGCGCCTTCCGGCCTCCACAATCATCCTGCCAAGCCGGGGGTCAACCGGCAGCTGAGCCAACTTCTGCCCGACGGCGGTCAGGCCGCCGCCCGTCTGCCCGTTGCCTCGGTCGCCCGTGGGGGGAGTGCCGCCGTCGCCCGTGCGGGCAGGGCTCAGGGCGCCGAGTTCGCGCAACAGCGTGACGCCGTCGTTGATGGCACGGGAGTCAGGCGGCTCAACAAACGGAAAGTTCTCGACGTCTTTGGGGCCGCGGGCTACACCCATGGCAGTCATCTGCAGGATGACGGCCGCGAGGTTGGTCCTCAGGATCTCCGGATCAGTGAACTGGGGACGGGACTCGAAGTCGTCCTCCGAATAGAGCCGGATCGCGATCCCTTCGGAGACACGCCCGCAGCGGCCGGAACGTTGGCTTGCCGATGCCTGAGATACACGTTCAATCGGCAGCCGTTGCACCTTGGTCCGGTGCGAGTAACGCGAGATACGGGCCGTACCGGTGTCGATGACGTACTTGATGCCAGGAACCGTCAGCGAGGTTTCCGCGACATTCGTGGCCAGGATGATCCGCCTCTTACCGCCGGGGTTGAAGACCCTGTGCTGCTCCTGCAGGCTCAAGCGGGCAAACAGTGGCAGGACTTCGGTTCCCGCCAGCCTTCGGTTGGACGCGATCCGGCCGTTCAGGGCCTCCGCTGCGTCGCGGATCTCGCGCTCGCCGGAGAAGAACACCAGAATGTCGCCGGGAGCTTCCAGCGCAAGTTCGTCGACGGCGTCGCACACTGCATCGAGGGGATCGCGGTCTTCTTCGAGTTCGTCGTCGGACGCGTCTTCATCGCCGCCACCGGCGGGCTGGGACAGTGGCCGGTAGCGGATTTCCACGGGGTATGTCCGGCCCGAGACCTCGATGATCGGCGCGGGCTCTTCCTCGCTGCCGAAATGCTTGGCGAAACGCTGGGGATCGATCGTGGCCGAGGTGATGATGACCTTCAGGTCCGGCCGCTGCGGCAGGATCCGCTTGAGGTAGCCCAGGATGAAGTCGATGTTGAGGCTGCGCTCGTGCGCCTCGTCGATGATGATCGCCCTGTAATTCCGCAGCAGCTTGTCGCGCTGGATTTCCGCGAGCAGGATGCCGTCGGTCATCAACTTGATCTTGGTGGCCTTGCTGACCTCGCCTGTGAATCGGACCTGGAAGCCGACTTCCTGCCCGATCTCCACTCCCATCTCAAAGGCGATACGTTCGGCAACCGTTCGTGCGGCAAGGCGGCGCGGCTGGGTGTGCCCAATCAGCCCCTTGTCTCCGAGGCCGAGTTCCAGGCACATCTTGGGGATCTGGGTAGTCTTGCCGGAGCCGGTTTCGCCGGCGATGATGGTCACCTGGTTCGCGGCGATGGCCGCCATCAAGTCCTCGCGGCGCTCGGAGACGGGCAGCTCTGCGGGGTAGGAAATATGAAGTGTCATGGCTGCTGACAGTCTACTGTGGCTGCGCGTCGCCTCGCAGCGCGTGGTTCCCTGCGGCTTTTTCCAAACGCCCGGCCATGGTGCGGGCGTAGTCCTTGAACTCCTCGGGAGAGATGATCTCAAAGTCCATGTCCAGGGCAGCGAGGTGGGCCGCTGGCTGCGCCAGGCTGTCCCAGCCCGCGCGGAGCAGGGTGGCGTTCCCGCCGTCGTCGCTCAAGCTGGCGAGTTGCGGGCCGACGACGGCGGCCACCTCGCCAATGGGGGCATGGAGGCGCACGACGACGTCGTAGCGGTAAGGCGAGCGGGTGACGGATCGCTGGACGTAGTCCGCGAGGTCCTTGGCCGGCAGGGGGCGCGGCACATACCTTTTCCGTTCAACCGGCAAGGAAGCGATGCGGTCCGCGCGGAACGTGCGCCAGTCTTCCCGGTCGACGTCCCACGCCACCAGGTACCAGCGGCGCCCGGTGTCCACCAAGCGGTAAGGCTCCACGAGGCGGCGGCCGGCGTCGCCGTCGGCTTTGACGTAATCAAAACTGAGTTGCCGTTTGTCTGTGATCGCGGCAGAGACCACCGTGAGCTGCTGGGGGTCCACCGACGCCGCGTTGCTCGGCAGCGTGGTGACCGCGGCCTTGAGCATCGCGAATTTCGGGCGGAGACGCGCAGGCAGCACCTGCTCGAGCTTGGCCAAGGCTCGAACCGACGCTTCGCCGATACCGGCGACCGGACCCGCCGCCACGGAGTTGAGCCCCAGTGCGACGGCGAGTGCTTCATTGTCGTCGAGCAGCAACGGCGGGAGCTGCGCCCCGGCGCCCAGCTGGTAGCCGCCGGCTATGCCCGGCGAAGCGTGGATGGGGTAGCCGAGGTTCCGGAGCTTGTCGATGTCGCGGCGGACGGTGCGCTCGGTGACACCCATCCGCTTGGCCAATGCCGGGCCGGTCCATTCTCGCCGGACTTGCAGCAGGGACAGCAATTGCAGCAGCCTGGCGGACGTCTGGATCATGGCATTGAATCTAGCCCACAATGCGGACAATAGCCGTCCTCATTGAGTTCTAGACTGTGTCCGAGCCTTTCTGGCAACGGATGCGCCGCGCAGGAGGGCTCGGACAGAGTGTGGTTAGAGATAGCGCGTGGTTAGAGACAGGGCGTTGTTAGAAGACGCGAAGCGTCCAGTAAGGGGTGCTAGGCAGTTCCTTGGCGGTCCAAGGCTCTTCGGAACGGACGGGGGGAAGGTGACCGCGGCCGTCCCGAAGAACTGCTGAGACGGTAGCAGCGGCAGTGATGACGAGGATGATGAACACCAGGATTCCGACGATTTCCATGTCTCCATCGTGTTCCTGATCCAGTCCAAGAAACAGTGGCAGAAATGACCCATTTAGGCAATTTTCTGCCACACTGGAACTATGTTGAAAACGGTGGCAATCATTGTGGTTCCCAACTTCTCGATCTTCGAGTTCGGGACCGCCTACGAGGTCTTTGGCATTGATCGCAAGGACCGGGGGAGCGGCGTTCCCAGCTTTGATTTCAGGGTCTGCACCCCTGTCCCGGGCGATGTCAGGATGAAGTCCGGCCTGTCGATGCACGTCGGCCTGGGGCTGGAGGCCGCGGACGATGCCGACCTCGTCATCATGGCCCCCTACGGCAGGGACGAGGACGTTCCGGAATCCGTGCTGGATGCCCTAAGGGCAGCCCACGCGCGCGGGGCATGGGTCATGTCGATTTGTTCCGGAGCATACGCACTGGCGCGCGCCGGGCTCTTGGACGGGCGCCGCTGCACCACCCACTGGCACTACTCGCAGGACCTGGCCAGCAGGTATCCGATGATCCATGTGGACGAGAACGTGCTCTACGTCCAGGACGGAACACTCATTACGAGCGCGGGTACGGCAGCAGGGATTGACGCTTGCCTGCATCTGGTCCGTGTGGAGTTGGGTGCCAATGTCGCAACAGCCATTGCGCGCGACATGGTGGTTCCGCCGCACCGGGACGGCGGCCAGGCCCAGTTCATCGATCGGCCCATGCCCACGTGCGGCTCGGCGCCCATGGAGGCCTTGCTGCGCTGGATGGTGGAGAACCTGGAGCGGGACCACAGCGTCAACGAACTGGCGTCCCGGCTTCACATGTCCGCCCGGACCTTCGCCCGCCGTTTCCGGGCCGAGACAGGCGCCACACCTGCAGCCTGGCTCAACTCGCAGCGAGTGCTCCGAGCCCAGGAACTCCTGGAAACCACCGAACTGAACATTGACGAAGTTGCGCGCGAAGCCGGGTTCGGGCATTCCGTGCTGCTAAGGCACCACTTTGCCAAGGTCCTGGACACGAGCCCGCAGTCCTACCGGAGGGCTTTCCGCGGCCAGTTGGCCGAAGTCGGCTAGCGGAGGGTTTCCCGGCCTTCCACCTTGGCGTGCTCCACGAGGGTGTGCCATGGTCCGGTGACAGCGGTTTCCGGGAGCGTTGCCCGGTGTTGTCCCGCGCGGATCGAATACATGAACCGGTCGGCTTGCCCGGCTACTTGCCCAGCCGATTGCCCGCGCGACGGCACCTGATCCCAAGGGCAGGCCTCCACGATCGGCATCCAGCGTTGCTTATCTTCGGAGCTGGCGGCATCCACGGTCCAGACGCGCGTGATCGCGGCGACGCCGCCGCTGCGCTGGACGGTGATTTTCATGTTCGACGGCTTCCACTGCTCTGGTAAGTGTTGCTAGAGCTTTACCTTCACAGTTTCCCACGCCTTCAGGACGGCGTCATGCTCGGAAGAACCAGCCCCAAACAGCTCCTCCGCAGACGTCGCGGTTGCCTTGGCGAACCGCCGGAAGGTGCACGTGGCGGGTAGGGAGCCGCCTGTCAGGGTGTTGTACCAGATCTGGCCGGGCGCCTCCCACGCATTGCCTCCCAACTCCAGCGCAACGATGGAGAAAGCTCTGTTGGGAATGCCGGAGTTGATGTGGACACCGCCGTTGTCTGCGGTGGTGCGGACATACGTATCCATGGAGTCCGGCTGCGGATCCTTCCCGAGCACGTCGTCGTCGTAGGCGGTACCCGGTGCCTTCATCGAGCGGAGTGCGGCGCCTTGAACGGCATCTGTGAACAAGCCCTCGCCGATCAGCCAGCTGGCCTCGGCCGCGGATTGCTTTTTGGCATGTTGCTCCACCAGCACCCCGAAAACGTCGGACATGGACTCGTTGAGGGCTCCCGCCTGGTTCCGATAGGCGAGGGCTGCAGTGTACTGGGTGACGCCGTGCGCAAGTTCGTGCCCGATCACACTGAGCGACTTGGTGAACCTTTGGAAGATCTCGCCGTCGCCGTCACCGAAGACCATCTGGCTGCCATTCCAGAACGCATTGTCGTATAGCTGGCCGTAGTGGACGGTGGCATCGAGTTTCAGCCCGGCGCCGTCGATCGAATTCCTGCCGAACACTTCTGCGTAGAGCCTGTGGGTTTCGCCCAGTCCGTCGAAGGCTTCATCGGCGGCTGCGTCGCCTGTGGCCGCACCGCCCTCCTTGCGGACGAGCTTTCCCGGCAGGACCTCGGTGGACCCGGTGTCGTAGATGGTCCGTTTCGGCGGACCGGGCTTGGCCTGGCGGGCTGTGGGTACCGGGGCCGGCACCGGAAGCGAGCGGACCGCCTGAAGGGACTTGATGTGGAGCAGGGATTCCTTGGCCGCCCGTGCAATGATCCGCAGGCGGGGCTCATTCTGGGTTGCCAGCCTGCGCAGCATATAGGGCGGAATGATGGAACAGATCACAGCGAACCCTTTCGTACCTGGTGGACTTGACCGGGTACGAACAGCTTAGAAGCGGCCACCGACATTTTGGCCGGCTCGGTGCGGCATGTTCGCTATCACGTCAAGTGAGAGGCCTCCGTCGGGCAGGGAGGCACGGGGTCCGCATCGTTTCCGGAACCCCTGAGGATCCGTTGCAGCTTGCCGAGGTCCACGATGCCGTTGCCCCACGCCAACTCGATTTCGTAGAGGGCTTGTTTGTTGCGGCGGGCGGCTTCACAGTCCGGCATCGGTGTCCTCGGGTTCCGGGCGAAGGACGGTTGCGAGTTGTGCCGCTGGCAGCCGCGAGAGTTTCCCGGCAAGGACCGGCGCTTTGGCTTCGAGCTCCGGGAACGCAGTTGCGGGCTCCATTTTTGGTATCTGCACAAGAACCATGTGTAGGGAGGGGGCAAAACGTGACGCGATTTTTCCACTTATTTTTTGAATTGCAATCCCCGCATCCCGCCGGGGCATAGAAAAACCCCGCCAGTCCTTGGACTGGCGGGGTTTTTCGGTTGTGCCCTCGATAGGATTCGAACCTACGGCCTTCTGCTCCGGAGGCAGACGCTCTATCCCCTGAGCTACGAGGGCATCCAGGGCTCCCGTCCGTTGCCGGAGGGACGTCCACGAGCTTAGCAGGTCACCGCGCCGCAATGGAAAACGGTGAGGCTGTGCGCCGCGTCAGTAGCCCGAGAACGAGTCGGTATGGATTCTTCGGGCTCCCGCCCGGCGTGCGGCAGCGCGGAGGGAGTCTACGTTTGCCGGGGACCCGGACACGTACACGTCCCGTTCGGCAACGTCGGGAACGAGTTCCCGCAGCGAGTTGCCATCGATCCGGAACTGTCCGGCGTCGTGCATGAACGACGGCGGTGGGGAACCGTCTGCCACGCGCGCAATGACGCGCGCACCGGAGGCCTCCAGGACATCTCGCCCGGCAAGTTCGGCTGCGCTGGGGGCGAGATACAACACCACCATGTCCCTTCGCGCGGAGTCGAGCGACGCCAGTTGGGACAAGAAAGGCGTGATCCCGATCCCCGCAGCGATGAGCAGCACGGGCCTGCCGACGTCGGACGGTAGGACAAAGTCACCGCCTACAGCGGTTCCGCGAACGCATTCTCCATCCTCAAGGGCGAGCAGCGCGCGCTTGGCGGCCGAGATCGGCTCCGCTGTGCCAACGCCGAAGGTCACCTCCGGTGAGCCTGGCGAGCTGGTGATGCTGAAGACCCGTCTCCGTCCCTTCCCGTCGGAGCGCGAGTGCGGAAGGTTGAGCTCCATGAACTGCCCGGGAAGGAAACGAACGGGACGGCGCGGCTCAAAACGGAATTCGGTGGTGAACGGAGTCAGGGGACGCGACCCCTTGAAGGTCAGCATGACCCCGCCGCGTTGTCCCGCGAGGAATGCGAGGAAGTTGCCCACGAGCAGCGCAATTTCCGGCGAATTGGCCACGATACCCAGGTTGTACGGCACTGCGAACAACACGCCGACGACCACCGCCAGCGCCAATTGCTGCAAGCGCCGCGGCGGCAAGGTGAGCGGCTCCGTGAGCATGAAGCCCACGAAAAAAAGGAGCGGCCGTTGCGCAAGTGGCTGCCAGAGGGCGGATCCCCATGTCATCCCTGCCTGCAGGAGTTCGGCGGACACGATGGATACCGTGACCACGAGGAACGTGCAGGCCATCAGCATCTTCCGCGTCCTGTACAGCACCAGCAGGACCCCGGGCACCAGGAGCCACAACATGGCCGGTGTCGCCGCCCACCATGTCGCGATGTTCAAACCCGTGAGGCTGGCGATGAAGGCGCCAGCGGCAGCAGGGTTGAAAATGTGCCGGCCACGGAAAGCCAGCACATACTTGGACGCCGACGCCAGGACGCATGCCACAACCACCCCGGCAAGGTCGGGAACCTGAACTGTGGGCACGAGTTCGGTGGGCCAGAACAGGAAGTACAGGAGAAGGCCCGTGATGAGCGAAGACTCCGAATGGGGCCGGACCTTGAACAGCATCGCCACGAGCCGGTTGGACGCATACGTCAGTCCCACGCACAGCACCAGGTGGACGAGCATTTCCGGCAGGCCGAACGTCAGCCAGCCGAGGACGTTCAACACCATGCTGTACACCGCAAGGATGGCGAGGATCCACAGAATCAGCCGGTACATGGTGAAGCGGCCAAGCCAGGCGTCCGCACGCGCTTTGATGGCAATCATGTGAACAGTGTCCCTTCAAAACCTGCCGAATAGGCCGCGTGTCCGTCCGAATAGACCTTGAGCCAGGAGAAATCGAACTCTTCGTCGAGCACCTTCGGATCCACCAGGAAGAGCGCGGTGGCCAGCGCATCGGCTTCCAGTGCCGAGGCGGCCAGGGTCCAGGTGGCCACCACCGTTTCCACCGGGCGCCCGGTGGCGCCGTCCAGGACATGGTGAAGGCCGTCGCCCCACGCGCGCCTGTTGGCCGCAGAAGCGCACAGGGCGCCGTCGTGGAGTTCGACGACGCCGATCGCCTGGGTGGGGTCGTAAGGGTGTTCGAGGGCCACGCCCAAGGGTTCCGCGCCGGAGTGGAGCATGTCGCCGCTCGCGTCCACAAGGAACTCTGTGATCCCCGCTGAGCGCAGCACCGTTGCTACCAGGTCCACCAGCTGGCCCTTTCCCGCAGCGCCAATGTCCAGTACCAAGGGAGCGGAAGTGGAGATCTTTGAGCCGTTCCATTCCAGGACATCTTCCCAGCGCGGCGCCGGCACCGGGTGGCCGAGGGGCCTTAGGGCATAGTCCACCCCGTAGCCCAGCTGCTCAAGGCTGCTGCCGATAAGTGGCGTCATGGCACCCCTGCTGAGGTGGTACAACTTCCTGAACAGCACTTCCAGCTCGGACGCCCCTGCCGGGAGAACCACAGTTCCGGGTTCCCGCGCGAGCCGCGCAATGAGGGAGTCGGTGCGGAACCGTGAATAGCTTCGGTCGTAATCCTCCACAACGCCCAAAAAGCTGCGGCGGACCGCGCTGGGAAGGGGCTCCGGCGTCGAAATCTCCCACTTGGTTCCGATTCCGTCGAAGGCGAAGTCGCTCCAGCCCGCGTGCGGCATGGCGGCTATTTGGCCTCGGACTTGATGGTTTCCACGGCTTGGTTGAACCCGCCGCTGGTCAGGGAAGAGCCTGCGACCTTGGACACGTTGATGTCGTCCAGTTTCTTGCCGACGATCTGCGCTGCGATTCCGTCCTTGAACTCGCCTTGGAACTTCTTGGTGTTCGGGTTCGAGGGGTGGACGGTGATGTCGACGCCGGAAATGGTGCCACCGGACAATGTCAACTGGACGCCTACGGTTTCCTGGCCGTTAGGGGATGTGTAGGAGCCGTCGGCACTGTAGGTACCGTCCTTGTACGAGCCCGATGATGAGGAGCCTGTCGTGGCCAGCTTGCTGGCGCCCGCCTGCGTGCTCGTATTCTGCGGTGTGCTGCTTTGGGCTGCGCCGGCTTGGGTGGAGGGCGCGCAAGCTGCCACCGAGCTGGCGAGGGTGAGGCCGGCGGCGCCGACGAGAATGCTCTTGTGGAGTGGCGTAGTCATGTTCTGCTCGTTTCAACTGGACAAGAAAGGGTCTTGGCACATGGACCGGACGCACGGTTCGGGCACGAGGCCGTTCCGATGTTCAACTTGGAAATCAGCCTAGCGGCTCAGTCTGGGAGCTGTAGGTGGTGAAACTGTGCGTAACCTGTGCGCCAAATGGTCCCCACGTGCACGTGATCACTAAGCAAAGAATTCCACCACTTGCAAGCCCCACCGGTAGGCTAGACGGGTGACTCCCGAAGAACTCTCCGCCGCCATATCCGCCTGCCTGAAAGACGCTGTCGCCGCTGGCGAGCTTGCGCTTTCCGAATCTGCCCTCCCCGAGGACGTACGCGTGGAGCGACCCAAGAACCGGGAGCACGGCGACTGGGCTACCAACATTGCTTTGCAGCTGGCCAAACAGGCAGGGACCAACCCGCGCGAATTCGCCACGGTTCTCAGCAAGCGACTGGAAGCGATCGACGGCGTCACAGCCGTGGACATCGCCGGCCCGGGCTTCCTCAACATCACCGTGGACGCGGCCGCCGCTGGCGCACTGGCCAAGGCGATCGTCGAGGCGGGAAGCTCCTACGGAACCAACCAGGCGCTCGCAGGCCATGTGGTCAACATGGAGTTCGTCTCCGCCAACCCCACGGGACCGCTGCACATTGGACACACGCGCTGGGCCGCCCTGGGCGATTCCATTGCCCGCGTCCTCCGCGCCTCAGGCGCGGAGGTCACCGCCGAGTACTACATCAACGACGCCGGCACGCAGATGAACGTATTTGCGAACTCGGTGCTGTCTCGCCTGCACGGGCGCGGCGTTCCGGAAGGCGGCTACCCCGGAGAGTACATCCGGGAACTCGGCGACGAGGTCCTCAAGGCCCATCCGGCAATCCGTGAACTCACCGATGTGGCAGCGCTGCCGGTGATCCGCGCCGCCGCCTACCAAGCCCAGATGAAAGACATCAAGGACACCCTTGCCGAATTCGGCGTGGCTTTCGATGTCTTCTTCTCCGAACAGGAACTGCACGACGCCGGTGCGATCGAATCCGCCGTTGCGCGCCTCCGGGAGCAGGGCCATGTGTTCGACGACGGCGGGGCCGTCTGGCTGCGCACCACGGACTTTGGGGATGACAAGGACCGGGTGATGATCCGCGCCAACGGCGAACCGACGTATTTCGCCGCCGACGCAGCCTATTACCTGTCGAAGAAGGACCGCGGCTTCACGGAGAAGATCTACCTGCTCGGCGCGGACCACCATGGCTACATCAACCGGCTCAAGGCCATTGCTGCCTGCGCCGGCGATGACCCTGAGGTCAACATTGAGGTTCTGATCGGACAACTGGTCTCCGTCAACGGCGCCAAGCTGTCAAAGCGTGCCGGCAACATCATCGAGCTCAAGGACCTTATCGAGTGGCTCGGGAAGGACGCGGTGCGTTACTCGTTGGCGCGCTTCCCCGCAGACTCGCCGCTCACACTGGATCCGGAACTGCTGAAGAAGAACAGCAACGAAAACCCGGTGTTCTATGTGCAGTACGCGCATGCCCGTTCCCGTGGAACCGCCCGCAACGCGATCGAGGCCGGCGTGGACCACAGCGCTTTCGACGCCTCCCTCCTGGACCACGCCACCGAGAACGAGCTGTTGTCCTACCTCGGCAGCTACCCGTCCATCGTGGCCAAGGCCGCGGAGCTCCGCGAACCGCACCGCGTGGCCCGCCACCTCGAGGTCATCGCCGGGGCATACCACCGTTGGTACGACGCCTGCCGCGTTTCGCCGCTAGGGGACGAGCCGGTGCAGGACGTCAACCGCACCCGGCTGTGGCTCAACGACGCCACGAGCCAAGTGCTGGCCAACGGACTTGGGCTCCTCGGCGTTTCAGCTCCGGAACGGATGTGATCTGGCGTGCAGAATAGCGACGCAGCCTCACCCCTTGCTCCCGAGTGGCTCGCAGTACCGGAGGACATGAACGCGCTTCACGCGCCGATGTGGGCGGAAGACGTCCAGAGGAACGACGACGGCGAACTCGCCATCGATGGCGTTCCCGTCAGCGAGCTCAAGGCGCAGTTCGGCACCCCGCTGTTCGTGATGAGCGAAGGCGATTTCCGTGCCCGTGCCCGCTCCTTCAAGGATGCCTTCGACGCAGCATTCGACGACATCTGCGGGGGAGTGGACGTTTACTACGCCGGAAAGTCCTTCCTCTGCACTGCCGTGGCTAACTGGGTGGCCGAGGAAGGCCTGCGCCTGGACACCTGCTCCGGCGGAGAACTCGCCGTCGCCGCGCGCGCCGGCATCAGCGGCGCCAATTTGGGCCTGCACGGCAACAACAAGTCCGACGCCGAGATCAACCGGGCACTGGACATGAAGCTCGGACGCATTGTGGTGGACAGCCTGGACGAGCTCGAACGGGTGGCCAAGATATCCTCCGGCCGCGGCGAAACGGCGAAGGTGATGCTGCGGCTGACTCCGGGTGTCCACGCCCACACCCATGAATTCATTGCCACGGCCCACGAGGACCAAAAATTCGGGCTCTCCATGGCCGAAGACTCCACTGAGGCAGTGGGCCTCTCGGCAGCGGAGGAAGCCGTGGCGGCGGCTACGTCCTACCCCAACGTGGAACTCCTGGGCCTGCATTGCCATATCGGTTCGCAGATCTTCGAGCCGGACGGGTTCGCCGTTGCGGCCGAAAAGCTCCTGGGATTCCTTGCCGCAATGCAGGAGAAGTACTCCATCGTCTTGCCGGAACTCGACTTGGGCGGTGGCTACGGGATCGCCTATACGCCGGTGGACACCCCGCGCCCGCCAGCCGAAATCGCGCAGGCGATGGCCGCCGTCGTACGCTCAAAGTGCGCTGAGCTGGGGATTACCTCGCCGCGTATTTCGATTGAGCCCGGCCGCGCGATCGTGGGCACCAGCACCTTCACCTTGTACGAGGTCGGGACGCTTAAGACCGTGCGCGTGGATGCACCGGCAGACGCGCCTGTAGATGCCGAGGGCAAAGAAAACGTTACGTTCCCGCGTCGCTATGTGTCGGTGGACGGTGGCATGAGCGACAACGCCCGTCCGGTGCTGTACGACGCGGATTATTCGGCCATTATCGCCTCGCGCGCCTCGGGTGCCGTCCCGCAACTGTCCCGAGTAGTGGGCAAACATTGCGAGAGCGGCGACATAGTTGTTAGAGATGTATATCTGCCCGAAGACGTGGCAGCCGGTGATCTGCTCGCTGTACCGGGAACCGGCGCTTACTGCTGGGCCCTCTCAAGCAACTACAACTATCTGGCCAGGCCTGGCGTTGTCGCTGTGCGCAATGGATCCGCCCGGCTGATCGTCCGCGGGGAAACCGAAGAAGATCTCTTGAACCGCGACATGGGAGTGGCGAATGTCTGAAGTGCGAACCCTGAAGGTGGCCCTGCTGGGCTGTGGCAACGTGGGAGCCCAGGTAGCGCGGATTCTCCTTGACGACGCCGACGCCCTTGCGGCCCGCACCGGCGCACGCTTGGAGCTGTCCGGCATCGCCGTGCGCAACATCGATTCAAAGCGCGACGTCGAACTGCCGCGCGAGCTGTTCACCACCGATGCCGACACCCTGGTCAAGGACGCGGATCTGGTGATCGAGCTCATGGGCGGCATTGAGCCGGCCCGGTCGCTCATCCTGGCTGCCATGCAAAACGGCGCCTGCGTGGTCACCGGCAACAAGGCCCTGCTGGCGCAGGACGGTCCCACACTTTACGAAGAGGCTGACAAGGCCGGCGTCCAGCTCTCCTACGAAGCGGCCGTCGCCGGAGCCATTCCGATCCTGCGCCCCATCCGCGACAGCCTCTCCGGCGACCGCATCACCCGGGTCCTTGGCATCGTCAACGGCACCACCAACTTCATCCTCGACCAAATGGACAGCACCGGTGCACAGTTCGCCGACGCCTTGGCCGAGGCCCAACGCCTTGGTTACGCGGAAGCCGACCCCACCGCCGACATCGAAGGCCACGACGCCGCAGCCAAGGCTGCCATCCTCGCGTCACTGTCCTTCCACACGCGTTTTGCGCTCGAGGACGTCTACTGCGAAGGCATCACCAAGGTCAGTGCAGCAGACATTGCCGCCGCGAAGGAAGCAGGCTTCGTCATCAAGCTGCTCGCCATCGCCGAGAAGATCGAGAGTTTGGAGCCCGGTAACGGCGGCGGCATCTCGGTCCGTGTGCACCCCACCCTCCTGCCGCGTGAACACCCGCTTGCGGCCGTTCGCGGTGCGTTCAACGCAGTCTTCATCGAAGCCGAAAATGCCGGTGAGTTGATGTTCTACGGCCAGGGCGCCGGCGGAACCCCGACGGCGTCTGCAGTGTTGGGCGACCTCGTGTCGGCTGCCCGCCGCGTGGTGCTGGGAGGTCCGGGTCGAACCGAGACCACCACCGGCCACGTGCCCGCGTTGTCGATTGATGCCTCGACCACCAGCTACTACATAGGCCTCGACGTCGCCGACCAGGCCGGTGTGCTGGCCCGGATCACCCATATCTTTGCGGAGCACGGCGTATCCATCGAAATCATGCGCCAGACGATCCACCGTGATGCCGCCTCGAACGTTGAGTCGGCTGAGCTGAAGATTGTCACTCACCGCGCATCCGAAGCCGCACTCGCGGCAACCGTCGAGGCCATCAAGGGCCTGGACGTCATCAATTCTGTGACATCCGTCCTGCGGGTAGAAGGGGTCTAAGTGGCTCACCAATGGCGCGGAGTAATCCGCGAATACGCTGATCGTTTGCCTGTAACGGAAGCCACGAAGGTCATTACCCTCGGTGAGGGCGGAACACCGCTCGTCCACGCGCAGAAGCTCTCCGAGCTCACCGGATCCACCGTGTACTTGAAGGTGGAGGGCATGAACCCCACCGGGTCCTTCAAGGACCGCGGAATGACCATGGCCATGACGGCAGCTGTCGAAGCAGGCGCAAAGGCCGTTGTCTGTGCCTCTACGGGCAACACCTCGGCTTCGGCCGCCGCGTACGCCACGGCCGCCGGGCTGAAGTGCGCCGTGCTGGTTCCCGAAGGAAAGATCTCCATGGGCAAGCTCAGCCAAGCGATCGCACATGGCGCCACGCTCCTCCAAGTGGATGGTAACTTCGACAACTGCTTGGACATCGCCCGCAAGCTCGGTGAGTCCTATCCGGTGTTCCTCGTCAACTCGGTCAACCCCGCCCGTATCCAGGGCCAAAAGACCGGTGCTTTCGAAATCGTCGACGCCCTCGGCGACGCTCCGGACATCCACGTCCTGCCGGTGGGCAACGCAGGCAACATCAGCGCGTACTGGAAGGGCTACAAGGAGTACTCGGCGCCCTTCGAGTCCGCAACCGCCGGTACGCTTCCCGCCGTCTCCACCAAAACGCCAGCCATGTGGGGCTTCCAAGCCGCAGGTGCGGCACCGTTCGTGGCGGGCCACCCCATCACTGAACCGGATACCATCGCCACGGCCATCCGCATTGGCAACCCGGCATCCTGGGATACGGCCATCGCGGCACGTGATGAATCCGGTGGCTTCATCGACGCCGTGACCGACGAGGAAATCCTCGACGCACACCGCTGGCTTTCCGCCAAGGAAGGCGTTTTCGTCGAACCGGGCTCCGCGGCGGGCGTCGCCGGGCTCATCAAAAAGCACGCCGCAGGCGAAGTTCCCACCGGAAAGACCATCGTCATCACGGTCACCGGACACGGACTCAAGGACCCGCAGTGGGCCCTCCGTACCGAAGACGGCAATGAAGTCCAGCCCGTCAAGGTACCGAACGACGTCGTGACTGTGGCAGCTGAACTGGGACTGGAAGAAAACTAAAAGTGGAAACCACGCAGCCCACCGCGACCGGACTTGAGCTTGTCGCGGCAGGCCAGCAGCTGACCGTCAGGGTCCCGGGCACCAGCGCCAACCTGGGCCCCGGCTACGACAGCCTCGGCCTGGCATTGTCGATCTACGACACCCTGACCGTCGAAACGCTCACCACCGGAGAGCTCGAGTTCGAGCTTTCCGGTGAGGGGGCCGACAGTCTTCCACGTGATGCCAGCCACCTCGTGGTTCGCGCCATCAACACGGCCCTGGAACGCCTCGGCTTCCGGCACAATGGCCTGAAGATCACCGCGGACAACGTCAACCCGCACGGCCGCGGACTCGGTTCCTCGGCATCTGCAGTGGTTGCGGCCGTTACTGCAGCCAACGCCTTGGTGCCCGAATCCGCACAACGCGACCGTGAGTGGATCCTGCAACTCACGAGCGAGATGGAAGGCCACCCAGACAACGTCGCACCGGCGATTTTCGGCGGACTGGCCTTGTCATGGCAGGACAGCGAGCAGTACAGCAGCACCCGTGCTGAAGTGGTTCCGTCCGTCATCCCCATCGTCGCCGTTCCAGACTACGAACTGTCCACCGAGACAGCCCGCGGATTGCTCCCGGCTTCCATCGGCCACCATGCCGCCGCCATGAACTCCGGACGCGCCGCGCTCTTAATCCACGCCTTGACTACGCAGCCCCGTTTCCTGCTTCCCGGAACTGAGGACTACCTGCACCAGAGCTACCGCGCAGAGGCCATGCGGCCTAGCGCGGCACTGATTGCGGCATTGCGGTCTGCAGGCCATGCCGCGGTTGTTTCCGGCGCAGGGCCCACGGTTCTGGCATTGGCAAACGGCGCGGACGAGGCAGAAGCGATTACGGAATTCATTGCCTCTTTCACTGCGGACAACACACCGGACGTTTCTTGGCGCGTGATGACACTGGCAGTGGACGTTGAAGGTGCTAGAGTGGACTTGCACCGGCGGTAGAACCGCGGGCAGTTCCCTGACATTGGATCCCGGCATAACGCCGTTCCCGTCTCCTACTGTGTCGAAGTCTGCCGGTGCCGTCTCCTTATCGGCCTGTCGCAGGTGCCACAGAACCCTTTCTGTTACCCGGACCGTCAGCCCGCGCCCCGCCCGCCGGAGCATCGAAGACGTATCAGTATCCGGCCCTGCTGAAACTAAACCGGCAAGACCGAAATCACGGCTGCAGATCTGAACTGCAGTCCAGAACAAATCATCGCGTCCAGCTCTAGGTCTGGACGCCGTCGAGGGGGAAGGATCCTTCGTGACAGAAACCACTGAGCTGGCTTCAGCTGTGGACACAACATCTTCTGCAGCTGAATCAACGGCCGCAACCGCCAAGAGCAGCGGCCTTGCAGGCCTCAAGCTCGCGCAGCTCCAGGCTCTCGCCAGTCAGCTGGGCATTTCGGGCGGATCCCGGATGCGCAAGGGGGACTTGGTTTCGGCTATCTCAGCCCACCGTGCCGGTGCAACCACCAGCAAGGCTCCTGCGGCGACCAAAGCCGTAGCACCAAAGGCCTCGCCTGCAGCAGCAACAGTTGAAGACGCTGCCGCACCTGCCGCAGTATCCACCGAAGCTCCTGCGCAGGAAGGCACCCGGGCACGTGGCCGTGGCCGAAGCCGCCGCGCCACGAGCGACGGCGTCGTTGCCGCTCCTGCTGCCACGGAAACCGTGGAGGCTCCCGCCCCTGCCGCCGAGGCTCCTGCTGCTCCTGTAGCCGAAGCAAGCGAGGCCGTCGGCGAACGCCGCCAGCCGCGCACGCGCAATCGTCGTCGCGGCGAGGTGGCCGCAGCTCCTGCCGAGGCCGGAGAAGCCAGCGAGACCCGTGCGGCCGAGCAGCCCCAGGCTGAACAGCCCCGCGTGGAACAGCCCCGCGTGGAACAGCCCCGCGTGGAACAGCGCCAAACCGAACAGCGTCAGGCCGATCAGCGTCAGGCCGCGCCGCGCCAGGGTGAGCAGGCTTCGGCCGAAGCCGGCGAACCCGCCCAGCGCGATCGCCGCGACAACACCCGTACGCGGCGCGAAGACACTAACGACGGCGATGACACCGGCAACCGCCGCAATCGTCGCAACCGCCGCGACCGCAACGATCGTCCGGGTCCGCAGGACAACCGTGACGGCCGCGACAACCGCGAAGGAAACACCCGCAGCGACCGCTTCCGCGACCGCAACGAACGCCGTCGCGGCCGCGGCCAAGGCCCTGACGTCGACGACGTCGAGGTCACCGAGGATGACGTCCTTCTGCCCGTTGCCGGCATCTTGGATGTGCTGGAGAACTACGCGTTCATCCGCACTTCCGGTTACCTGCCCGGTGCCAACGACGTTTATGTGTCCCTCGCCCAGGTCAAGAAGTACAACCTGCGCAAGGGCGACGCCGTGGTCGGCGCAATCCGCGCTCCGCGCGACGGCGAAGACCGCAGCCAGCAGTCCGCACGCCAGAAATTCAACGCGCTTGTCCGCGTCACGTCGGTCAACGGCAAGACACCGGAAGAGCTCAAGGACCGCGTCGAATTCGCCAAGCTCGTCCCGCTGTACCCGTCCGAGCGCCTGCGCCTCGAGACGGATCCCAAGAAGATCGGCCCGCGTGTCATCGACCTCGTGGCCCCGATTGGCAAGGGCCAGCGCGGCCTGATTGTCTCCCCGCCCAAGGCTGGCAAGACGCTCATCCTGCAGTCCATCGCCAACGCGATCACCACCAACAACCCTGAGGTCCACCTCATGATGGTGCTGGTTGACGAACGTCCCGAAGAAGTCACGGACATGCAGCGCACCGTCAAGGGTGAGGTCATTGCCTCCACTTTCGACCGTCCGGCCGATGACCACACCACGGTTGCCGAGCTCTCCATCGAACGCGCCAAGCGCCTCGTGGAAATGGGCATGGACGTGGTGGTCCTCCTGGACTCCATGACCCGCCTGGGCCGAGCCTACAACCTGGCAGCACCGGCCTCCGGCCGCATCCTGTCCGGTGGCGTCGACTCCGCTGCGCTCTACCCGCCGAAGCGCTTCTTCGGTGCTGCGCGCAACATCGAAAACGGTGGCTCGCTGACCATTCTGGCAACCGCGCTCGTTGAGACCGGTTCCAAGATGGACGAGGTCATCTTCGAAGAGTTCAAGGGCACGGGCAACATGGAGCTCCGCCTGTCCCGCCAGCTCGCGGACAAGCGCATCTTCCCGGCTGTGGACGTCAACGCTTCGGGTACCCGTCGCGAAGAGAACCTGCTCTCGGCCGAAGAAGTCAAGATCATGTGGAAGCTGCGCCGTGTCCTGTCCGGACTCGAGACCCAGCAAAGCCTTGAACTCCTGACCAACAAGATCCGGGAGACCGGGAGCAATGTCGAGTTCCTGATGCAGGTACAGAAGACGACTCTTGGAGCTAAGTCGGATAACGACAAGTAGCTGTTTTAGGGGCGGGCGCTGGTTCGTTCGTGCGGTTGTTGCCGCGCGGATGTTCCGCCCCGCCCCTTCGCGTTGCAACGCGGGGTCAGATACGGCCCATCCAGGCCCTCGGCATGGGCCGCAAGTGACCCCGCGTTGCAGTTATTAGACTTGTACAAGTCGAAAGAGGTTTTGAAATGTTTGAGTCCGTACAGGGATTGCTTGATGAGCATGCTGCTATTCAGGCGCAGTTGAGTGATCCTGCTGTTTATGCCGACCAGTCCATGGCCCGCAAGTTGGGGCGGCGTTCTGCCCAGTTGCAGGGCATCGTGGAGGCTTACAACCGTTGGCGCGGGCTCATGGACGATCTTGAGGCGGCCAAGGAAATGGCTTCCGAGGATGCCGAATTTGCTGCCGAGGTCGGCGAGATTGAGGCGAAGCTTCCGGCAGCCCAGGAGAAATTGCGCCGGCTGCTGATTCCTCGCGATCCCGACGACGCCCGCAACGTCATTCTTGAGGTCAAGGGTGGTGAAGGCGGCGACGAAGCTGCCCTCTTCGCCGGGGACCTGTTGCGCATGTACATGCGTTATGCGGAGTCGCGTGGCTGGAAGACTGAGCTCATCTCGGCCACGGAATCCGATCTGGGTGGTTACAAGGACGTCCAGATGGCCGTCAAGGGCAACTCGAACGATCCCGCTGAAGGCGTGTATGCCCGGCTGAAGTTCGAAGGCGGCGTGCACCGCGTCCAGCGTGTTCCCGTTACCGAGTCCCAAGGCCGTATTCACACCTCTGCGGCAGGTGTTCTGGTGCTCCCGGAAGTGGATGAGCCCGAAGAGCTCGAAATCAACCAGAACGACCTCAAGATCGATGTCTACAGGTCCTCGGGTCCCGGCGGCCAGTCCGTCAACACGACAGACTCCGCAGTCCGCATCACCCACCTTCCCACGGGCATCGTGGTGGCAATGCAGAACGAAAAGTCCCAGCTGCAGAACAGGGAAGCCGGCATGCGCGTCCTGCGCGCGCGCATCCTGGCCCACCAGCAGGAGCAGATCGACGCCGAGAACTCGGCCCAGCGCAAGTCGCAGATCCGCACCATGGACCGTTCGGAGCGCATCCGCACGTACAACTTCCCGGAAAACCGGATCGCCGACCACCGAACCGGCTACAAGGCCTACAACCTCGACGCCGTCATGAACGGCGACCTGGAGCCGGTCATCCAATCGGCCATCGAGATGGACGAACAATCGCGCCTGGATGCCCTGGGCGAGTAACAGCCTGCAAGGAAATTCATGACGCTCTTTCCTGGCCAGAGCCTGGCTGACGCTGTCCGCGAGGCGACTGCCATCCTGTCCGACGCCGGTGTGCCCACTCCGCGCGTGGACGCCGAGCTCCTCGCCGAACATCTCCTGGGTGTCGGCCTCGGGCGCTTGCGTGCCATGCTGCTCGGCGATTCGGCCGCACCTGAAGGCTATGCGGACCTGGTGGCGGAGCGTGCCCAGCGTGTTCCGCTCCAGCACATCACCGGGGTCGCGCACTTCCGCTACCTCACGCTGGCAGTCGGCCCTGGCGTGTTCATTCCGCGGCCGGAAACGGAATCGGTGGTGCAGTTGGTCATCGACCACCTCCAGGGGCTCCCGCACCCCAAGGTTGTGGATCTTGGCACCGGTTCCGGTGCTATTGCTGGTTCGATCGCCCACGAAATGCCGGGGGCCGAGGTACACGCCGTCGAATTCAGCACGTTTGCCCATGCCTGGGCCTCCAGGAACCTGAGGCCCCTCGGTGTGAAGCTCGTGCAGGGCGACCTCCGCAACGCCTTGCCCGAACACAACGGAACTTTCGACGTCGTCGTTTCCAATCCGCCTTACATCCCCGCTGAAGCAATTCCGAACGAACCTGAAGTGGCACTACACGATCCGCCCGAGGCGCTGTACGGCGGGGGAGCGGATGGGATGGAGCTTCCGACGGCGGCTGCCGCCTCGGCTGCCCGGCTCCTCAAGGGCGGCGGCTTCTTCGTGATGGAGCACGCCGAGGTGCAGGCGGAGTGGATTTCCGAACACCTGAAGGCCGCTGGCTGCTGGATGCAAGTCACTACTCACCGTGATCTCAACGGCAAGGAACGTGCCACGAGTGCGGTGTTGGCAATCGCTGCCTCCGGGGAATGAAAGAATAGCGCTGTGACCACAAGCTACAACTGCACGTCAGAGGAACAACGCGCCGAAGGCCTGGAGCATGCACAGCGCGCCATCGGCGAGAAGAAATGCATCGTCATGCCGACCGACACCGTCTACGGCATCGCCGCCGACGCGTTCTCGCCCCAGGCCGTGACTATGCTGCTCGTCTCCAAGGGCCGCGGCCGCCACATGCCGCCCCCGGTGCTCATCCCACGGCTCAATGCCCTGGATGGGTTGGCAACCGATGTATCCGAAGAAGCCCGGAAACTGGCAGACGCCTTCTGGCCAGGCGGCCTGACGCTGATCTTCCACGCTCAGCCATCCCTGGATTGGGATCTGGGGGAGACCCGCGGAACTGTGGCCCTGCGCATGCCCGACGACGAAATCGCGCTTGAACTGCTCAACCGCACGGGTCCGCTGGCGGTGTCTTCAGCCAATCGCACCGGTCAACCCGCCGCGCAGACAGCTGCCGAGGCGAGGACCCAGCTTGCCGAATCGGTCGATGTGTACCTCGAGGGCGGGTTCCGGCCCGTCGAGGGAACCGAGTCCGTAGCATCCACCATTGTCGACGCCACCACCCTGCCGCTCCGGGTGGTCCGCGACGGTGCTGTTTCCCTGGAACGCCTTCGCGAGGTGGTTCCCGGCGTGCTGGCGCTCGGCGAAACCGTGCCTGAGCCTGACGCAGAGTCAGGCACGCAGCCGGAGACGGACGAGATTAGGGCCGAATGAGCCTGGTCCGGGATCGCGTTCCGCTTCTGGACGTAGACGTCACTGCCCTGTGCACGGACGAACTCATCAAGGCCATGAGCGGGTTCGTTTCGGATGGCACCACCAAGGTGGTCCTTGGGCACAACCTGCACAGTGTCACGCTGTTTCATTCGAGTCCGGATTTCCGCAACCTTTATGAGCGCAGCGACGTGGTCCTCCTGGATGGAGCGCCTGTCGCCATGCTTTGGGGACTTGGCCGCCATGGGGACTCACGGGCCGACAGCCCAGGCCTGATGGAATACCGCTTGGGATCCACCGACTGGCTGCCGGCGCTAGGCGGCGTCGAGGGACTACGCCGGATCGCCGTCGTTGGGGCAGGCCCCGACGCCAATGGCAAGACGGTCGAACGGCTGCGTGAGATCGTGCCTGGTGCCGAGGTCTCTGGCCGGCCTGGTGAGAATTGGGACAACTCCAGCGAAGAGGCCACCGTTGCCTGGCTGGCGGAGTTCCGTCCCCAGCTGGTGCTTCTTGGCCTGGGAATGCCGCTGCAGGAGTCGGTCTTGCACCGGCGGCTGGACGAGCTTCCACCGGCCGTCTACTGCACCGTCGGCGGGGCTATAGAGCAGTTGGCGGGGCTCCAGAAGCTCGCTCCACGCTGGCTCGGCCGCCTCGGGCTTGAATGGGCTTGGCGACTTGTCCTGCATCCGGGGCGCGTCGCGTACCGGGTCTTCGGCGAGCCGTGGGTGCTGCTCGGCCTGCTGGTCCGCCGCCGGCTCTCTCGTAAGAACGGCACCCCGCCGGGCGGCTAGAACTTCTGGTCCTCCAGCGGGCCAAAACCCTTGTTGCGTAAACCGGCGGAGAATGCCCGGAACCACTCGGCGAGCCCACGGAAGTCACCGCGGGGAAGGAAGTAGCCCAGGTAGCCTCCAACATCGGCGACCATGGACTTGCCGCGCCGATACCGGCGGATCAAATAGCCGCGGTTGCGGTAGTAGAAGTAGCGCTTGAACGCCGAATCCGGCACGATCACGTGCCAGCGCGCCCCAAAGACGTGCTTGGTCTCGGAAAACGCGTGCGGGTGGGTGATCCAGGCAGTGGCGACCGTACCGAAGCGTATCCCCGCTTTCCTGAGGCGGATCATGAAGTCCACTTCATCGCCGCGGATGAACAGCCGGATATCCGGCACTCCCACTTTGAAGAAGACGCTGGAACGGATGAGGGCGCCGTTGAAGAAGTGCCCGACGTCGGGCAGGAACCCCGCCTTCTCGACTTCGGAACGGTCGTGGGTCACCTTGCCGTCAATCCGGAAGAAGAAGGAGAGTTTGTCCGGGTGGCCGGGAGCCACCACGAGCGGGACCACGGCATCCAGTCCCCGGGCTTCCGCTTCGCGAACCAGGGTTTCGAGGCATTCGGGATCGCCTGGTTCGGCGTCATCGTCCATGATCCAGATCCATTCAGCGCCACTGGCGACTGCCTTGAGGATCGCAAGGGCGAAGCCGCCCGCCCCGCCCAAATTGGCCTCGGAGCGAACGTAGTCCACGTTTGGGTGGCTTGATGCGAGCTCCCGCGAAGGGGTTGTACCGCTGTCCACCAGGCAAATGGTGTCCACCTCAATGGACTGCTTGTTGACGGCGTCGAGCAGGACCGCAAGCTCTCCGGGGCGGTCAAAGGTCACAGCCGCAACGGCAACGGAGACAGTCATGTAGGGTTCCTTCCGGGCAGTAGCGGGGAGGGTCCTCCCGGCTCGCCCTAGGGGCGCGTGAAACGGAGCAAAGCCGCCGTTGCCGCTAGTATCTTGACAGAGTCCAACTGTAGTACAGCAATATTCGGCGGTGCGCAGAGGTGTTGCGGGTGACGTGCCGGCAGCTATTCGCCGGGGACCAAATCCACCACCACCGCCAACAGGAGCCGCCACGTGATCATGTACTCACTCATGATGCTCACGGCTGCCGTCGTGTCCTATCTTGCAACCTGGGTAGCCCGCCGGATGGGGAACAAACTTCGGCTGTTTGCCCCTATCCGCAGCCGCGATATGCACTCGGTGCCCATCTCCCGACTCGGTGGCCTGGGACTTTTCGCAGGCTTTGCCGTGGCCCTCGTGGTAGCGAGCAATTCGTTCTTCGTGAAGGACATCTTCCACGGGAACGGTGCGCCGTGGGGGATACTGGCCGGCGCCTTGGTGATCGTCGCGGTCGGTGTTGCCGACGACGTGATGGACATCCGATGGTGGGTCAAACTGATCGGCCAGTGCACAGCCGGCACGATCGTTGCGGTCTGGGGCGTGCAGATGTCGGTGATTCCGTTTGTTCCGGAGCCCATTCGGATTGAGTCCGAACCGCTGCGTGTCGTTCTGACCGCCCTCCTCATTGTGACCACCATGAACGCCGTCAACTTCATCGACGGACTCGATGGCTTGGCTGCGGGTGTCGCCGCGATTGGCGGGGTTGCGTTTTTCCTGACGGCCTACTGGGTCCACCGCAATGCGACACTCACGGACCGCTCGGACTTGGCGGCGCTGCTGATGGCGATCATCGTAGGTTGCTGCATCGGATTCCTGCCACACAACTGGTTTCCGGCCAAGATCTTCATGGGCGACTCAGGCGCCATGCTTTTGGGCCTCGTGATGGCCTCGGCCGGTGTGGTATCCACGGGCCAGATCAGCTCCGGACTTTATGACCGCGCCAACGGTATTCCTACGATCGTCCCCATCCTGCTGCCGTTCGCGATTCTCTCGCTGCCGTTGTTGGACCTCGGGCTGGCGGTCTTGCGGCGGACCGCACGTGGGCAATCGCCGTGGTCGGCCGACCGAGGACACCTGCACCACAAGCTCATAGAGCTTGGTCACACGCACCGGACGGCAGTCCTCATGATGTACGTGTGGACCTGCATCCTGGCGTTCGGAGGCCTGGCCTTCGCTGTCTTCCCTTGGCATATGGTTCTCACCGTGGACGTCGTGGCCGCGCTGATCATGGCCGGCGTGACAGCTTGGCCGTACTTCGCTCGCGGCGGACGTGCCGCCCGGTAGACGGTGTGTGACAAGGGCGTTAACATCACAGTTCTATCTCATGTAGAATTCTAGGGCGGACAGTCACTCGCCCGCGCACCCACCCTTTTGAGAATTTGGCATCCTTGCCACAACGATTGGCATCCCCATGACCACCAACGCCGGCGGACAACAGTCCGACTCGAACGGCGTTGCTGTCTCCCGCTCCAGTCCTTCGCTGTGGCTGCGGCTTCTTTTGGTCAGCTCGACGGCGGCGGTCGCGGCTCTCGCGGCAACGTCGGTAGTTGCGGCGGTCATGAACGGTGGCCTGGGAGTTCTTTCCGTCGCGTTCGGCGGTGCGCTGGTCATGGCTTTTTTTGCCATCAGCCTGCTGATCGGCCATTTTGTTGGCCGTGACAACCCCTCCGGCGCCGTCGGCCTCTTCGTTGCCAGCTACTTTGTCAAGGTGGTGGGCTTCGCGGTGGTGCTGTTCGTCTTCGGAGCGCCCGCATGGCTGCACGGTCGCTGGTTCGTGATTGGCGCCGTCGTCGCCGTTGTCTCGTGGCAAGCCGCCGAAATCTACGGCTTCAGCAAGGCCCGGCTCCAGATTTACAACGACCCCGCAGCGGGCAAAGGAGGCGACGATGTTCACTCCTAGGAACAAGCGACGCCCCGCCACGCCCAATGCCCCAAAACCCGTCAATTCCACTGAGCCCGCGAGCGACGGAAGCGACGGCGGATACAACGCCGGCATTGCCGTCTTCAGCTACATTGTTGGCGGAATCATAGTCTGGAGTTTGATAGGCTGGGGTCTGGATAATCTGTGGGGGACTCACTGGATTGTGCTCCTTGGCGCTCTGCTTGGAGCCGCAGGAGGGTTCTATCTTTCCCATATGCACGGCCTCACTAGCCAGCGCTCGTCTTCCGGTGAGAGCAAAGCAGACAGTGGTCCGTCCCAGGACGGGGACAGTAATGCCAAATAATTTCACACGGGAAATGGCTGCAAGAAACGCGGCCGGATCCTCAACAACGCCCAATGATGGACACTGCAGAGAGGAAACGCGTTGATCGCGCTTGCGCTCCCGGCCCAGGATTCAGGGACCTTCAATCCTCCCGGAATCGACCAAATGCACCTGCCGGCTATCCTGCCGTGGGGTGCGAGCGATGGCTTCTCCAAGCAGATGTTGCTGGTGATCCTGTCGGTCGTCCTTATCGCTACATTCTTCATCTCCGCTGCGCGCAAGCAGCAGCTGGTTCCCGGCAAGCTGCAGTTCGCAGGCGAGATGGCCTACGGCTTCGTCCGCAACAGCATCGCCAAGGACATTATCGGCGGCCGCGACTTCATGAAGTTCGTTCCGCTCCTGTTCTCCCTGTTTTTCTTCATCCTGGTGAACAACATCTACGGTGCAATTCCCGTGATCCAGCTTCCGAGCTTCTCGCACGTCGGCGGGGCCTATGTGCTGGCCGCAGTCGTGTATGTCACCTGGATCGGCATCGGCATCAAGAAGAACGGGTTGAAGTACTTCAAGCTCGCCACCGTTCCTTCCGGTGTTCCGTGGTACATCCTGCCGATCGTCGTGCCGATTGAAATCATCTCCAACTTCATGGTCCGCCCGGTCACCCACAGTCTCCGTCTCTTTGCCACCATGATGGCAGGGCACCTTATTGTGATGATCGCCGGCTCCGGCATTGAGTTCCTCGTCATGCAGGAAAACGTCCTTCTCAAGGGTGCATCCGTACTCGTACTCGTTGGCGCTGTCGCCATGTACATGCTCGAAGCCCTGATCATGGTGCTGCAGGCGTACGTCTTCACGCTTCTGACTGCGATTTACATCGAAGGCGCGCTCCACGCGGACAGCCACTAGGCACAACCCCTCAATCTTCCCCCTCGGGGGTTGAAGCAAACCAAACAACCTGCCGCGACTGCGGCATCTTGAAAGGAAAACAATGAACGGCGATATCAACGGCTCCCTTAACCTCATTGGCTACGGTCTCTCCGCAATCGGCGGTGGTATCGGTGTGGGTCTCGTATTTGCTGCTTACATCAACGGTGTTGCACGTCAGCCGGAAGCCCAGCGCGTGCTCCAGCCGATCGCGTTCCTTGGTCTGGCTCTGACCGAAGCCCTCGCCATCCTTGGCCTGGTCTTCGCTTTCGTTCTCAAGTAAACCGCTAAGAACCAAGCGAACATTCAGAACCGAGTAGATAAGGACGGGTGAAACATGAATCAGCAGATCATCTCAGCCGCCGCTCAAGGCGCCGCCGAGTCGGCTAATCCGCTCCTTCCCAACCCTTGGGAAATGGGCGTCGTCCTCGCTGGCTTTGCTGTCCTCTTTTACATCGTGGTCAAGTTTGTTGTCCCGATGTTCGAGAAGACTTTTGCCGAGCGCGCAGAGGCGATTGAGGGCGGCATTGCCAAGGCTGAAAAGGCCCAGGCTGAAGCTTCTGCAGCTCTCGAAGAGTACAAGCAGCAGCTCCACGATGCCCGCGCCGAGGCTAACCGCATTCGCGAAGAAGCTCGTGCCGAAGGTGCCCAGATCCTCGCGGAGCTGAAGACCAAGGCAGCAGCTGAGTCGGCGCGCATCACCGAACAAGCGCATGTCCAGATCGAATCGGAGCGTCAGGCAGCTGTTGTCTCCCTGCGTTCCGAGGTGGGCACCTTGGCCACGACTTTGGCTGAGCGCATCGTTGGCGAATCGCTCAGCGATGACGAGCGTGCCGCCCGCGTGGTGGACCGCTTCCTCGCAGATCTGGAGACCCAGAGCGCAGGTGCAGCTAAGTAATGGCAGGTGTATCGAGCGAATCGCTGACCAAAGCGCTGGAGCAGTTGGAAGCTACGCTTCCGACGGCCTCGCTGCAGTTGGCTAAGGACCTCTTCGGAATCCTGGGAACGGTGGACAGCTCGGCTGGCTTGCGCCGCGCCCTGACTGACCCTTCCCGCAGTGGAGAAGAAAAGTCGGCGCTGGTCAAGCAGCTGGTTGGCGGGAAAGTCTCCGCTGATGCTGCGGAAATTGCGAGTGGACTGGCCAGCTCACGCTGGGCATCGGCACGCGATATCGGCGATGCACTCGAGACTCTTGCCGCCACGGTGGTCATTGCCGTGGCTGAAAACAAGTCGGCCGTTTCTGCCTCCGGAATCACGGGGCTGGAAGAGCTGGAAAACGATCTGTTTGCCTTCAACCAGACCGTTGCTTCCAGCCACGAGGTACAACGTGCTCTGGGAGAGTCGCAGGCAAGTGCTGCGGCCAAGATCAGCCTGGCGGAGAAGCTGGTTCCTGGCGCAGGCCCGGAAGCCCAACTTCTCATCGGCCAGGCCGTGTCGCAGCCGCGCGGCGTCAAGCCGAGCAAGCTCATTGACAACTTCGCCAAGCTTGCAGCCAAGCGCCAGCAGCGCTGGATCGCAACTGTCCGCGTTACCCGTCCGTTGACGGATGCGCAGGCCAGCCGTCTGCAGGCCGGGCTTGATGCCCTCTACGGCCGCGAGCTGAAGGTCAACCTCAGCGTTGATCCGACGTTGATCGGTGGAATCCGGGTCCAGGTGGGCGACGAAGTGCTTGACGCTTCCGTCGTAGCCCGCCTGTCCGAGCTCCGTCGGCAACTCGCTGGCTAGCCAGACAAGCACAACTTAACTGATACAAACACCGGTCATCGTGAGCAACGATGATCACGAAAACAGGAGAGCAGGGACTGCAGATGGCCGAATTGACCATCAACGCCGACGACGTCCGTAATGCGTTGAACGAGTTCGCGGCGTCCTACGAACCCGGAAACGCAGAGCGCGTAGAGGTCGGCCGCGTGACCGCCGCAAGTGACGGCATCGCCCGTGTTGAGGGCCTTCCCTCGGTCATGGCGAACGAGCTGCTTCGCTTCGAAGACGGCACCCTGGGCTTGGCCCAGAACCTTGACGTCCGCGAAATCGGCGTCATCATCCTCGGTGACTTCACCGGTATCGAAGAAGGTCAGGAAGTCCACCGCACCGGTGAAATCCTGTCCGTCCCGGTAGGCGACGCCTTCCTGGGCCGCGTGGTTGACCCCTTGGGCCAGCCGATCGATGACCTCGGCGAGATCAAGGCCGAGACCACCCGCGCACTGGAACTCCAGGCTCCGGGCGTGACCCAGCGCAAGTCGGTTCACGAGCCCATGCAGACCGGTCTCAAGGCTATCGACGCCATGATTCCGATCGGCCGTGGCCAGCGTCAGCTGATCATCGGTGACCGCCAGACCGGCAAGACCGCCATCGCCGTGGACACCATCATCAACCAGAAGGCCAACTGGGCTTCGGGCGATGTGACTAAGCAGGTCCGCTGCGTTTACGTCGGCGTCGGCCAGAAGGCTTCCACCATCGCCGCTGTCCGCCAGACCTTGGAAGACCACGGCGCGCTCGAGTACACCACCATCGTGGCTTCCCCGGCATCTGACCCGGCTGGCTTCAAGTACTTGGCTCCGTACGCAGGCTCGGCCATCGGCCAGCACTGGATGTACGGCGGCAAGCACGTGTTGGTGATCTTCGATGACCTGTCGAAGCAGGCTGAAGCCTACCGCGCAGTTTCCCTGCTGCTCCGCCGCCCGCCGGGACGCGAAGCGTACCCGGGTGACGTTTTCTACTTGCACTCCCGTCTGCTTGAGCGTTGTGCCAAGCTCTCCGACGAGCTGGGCGCAGGTTCGATGACGGGTCTCCCGATCGTCGAAACCAAGGCAAACGACGTCTCTGCCTACATCCCGACCAACGTCATCTCCATCACCGATGGCCAGATCTTCCTGCAGTCGGACCTCTTCAACGCCAACCAGCGCCCCGCTGTTGACGTCGGTGTGTCCGTGTCCCGCGTTGGTGGTGCGGCGCAGGTCAAGTCGATGAAGAAGGTCTCCGGAACCTTGAAGCTGGACCTGGCACAGTACCGCGACATGCAGGCGTTTGCGATGTTCGCTTCGGACCTTGACGCGGCTTCCCGCCAGCAGCTGACCCGTGGTGCCCGCCTGATGGAACTGCTTAAGCAGGGCCAGTACTCGCCGTTCCCGGTCGAGGACCAGGTTGTGTCCATCTGGGCCGGTACAAAGGGCTACTTGGACGATGTTCCGGTTGAGGATGTCAGCCGGTTCGAGTCCGAGTTCCTGGAGCACCTCAAGCACAAGTCCTCCATCCTGACCACGCTGGCGCAGACCAACGTGCTGGACGACGACACCGCTGAAGCGCTGAAGACGGCCATCGTTGCCTTCAAGAAGGGCTTCTTCGGCGAAGGCGACAACCTCCTGGTTGGCGCCGGACACGAAGAGCACGAAGCGATCTCCGGCGGCGAAGTCGACCAGGAAAAGATCGTCAAGCAGAAGCGCTAGAGCATTGGTTCCCGGGCCTGCGTAGACGCAGGCCCGGGGCCTTCGCCAAGCCTTAGCCGCTGATCCATCGGGATCTTAGGAAAGGAAATGTATGGGAGCCCAGATCCGGGTCTACCGCCAGAAGATCAGCTCGACGACGTCGATGCGCAAGATCTTCAAGGCGATGGAACTGATCGCTACCTCGCGCATCGGTAAGGCCCGCGCCCGCTTGGCAGCTTCACTGCCTTACGCAAACGCGATCACCCGTGCCGTTTCTGCTGTCGCAAGCCAGAGCGAAATCGATCACCCGCTCGTCACCGAGCCGGAACAGATCCGCCGTGCCGCCGTCCTGGTTATCACCTCGGACCGTGGCCTGGCTGGTTCTTACTCGGCGAGCGTGCTCAAGCAGGCCGAAGGACTCAACGAACTTCTCCGAGCAGAGGGCAAGGAAGTCAAGACCTACCTGGTTGGCCGTAAGGCCCAGGCATACTTCGACTTCCGCAACCGTTCGTACTCCCGCGTATGGACCGGCGGAACGGACGCACCGGAATTCAAGACTGCAAGGGAAGTCGGTGCCGCTCTTCTCGAAGAGTTCGCCAATGACTTCGCTGAGGGTGGCGTGGACGAGATCCACGTCGTTTACACCCGCTTCAAGTCGATGGTGACACAGGAACCCACAGTTGTTCGCCTGCTGCCGCTCGAAGTTGAAGAGCAGACGGTCAGTGAGTCCGAGCTTCTGCCTCTGTACGAATTTGAACCGGAATCGGAGCAAGTGCTTGACGCACTGCTGCCGCGTTACATCGAGTCCCGCATCTTCGCGGCAATGCTGCAGGCGGCAGCTTCCGAGCTCGCCGCCCGCCAGCGTGCAATGAAGTCGGCAGGCGACAACGCGACCGATCTGATCAAGAAGTACACGCGTCTGCGCAACACGGCCCGCCAGGCTGAGATCACGCAGGAGCTTTCCGAAATCGTGGCTGGCGCCGACGCCCTGAGCGCGTAGCCGCCGGTGTCTGGTTCGGCGCAAGCTGCACCTGCACCAAATAGATAAACTTAACCCCACGCCATCTACTGAGTGAAGTGAGAGAGATGACTGCCACCGCTACCGAGCACGCAGCTGCAACGGCCGGCGCCACCGGCCGTATTGCCCGTGTCATTGGCCCGGTTGTCGACGTCGAATTCCCGGCTGACGCAATCCCGTCGATCTACCATGCGCTTACCACTGAGATCACTCTCAACGGTGAGACCAAGACCATCACGTTCGAGACCTCCCAGCACCTGGGTGACAACCTCGTCCGCGCCATCGCCCTGCAGGCCACCGACGGACTTGTCCGCGGCACCTCCGTGCAGGACACCGGTGCCCCGATCTCCGTGCCTGTCGGCGACGGAGTCAAGGGCCACATCTTCAACGTCCTTGGCAAGCCGCTTGACGTTGACGAGTCCGAGATCAAGGCTGACGCCTACTGGCCGATCCACCGCAAGGCTCCCGCCTTCGCGTCCCTCGAGGGCTCCACGGAGATGCTCGAGACCGGTATCAAGGTCATCGACCTTCTCACCCCGTACATCAAGGGTGGAAAGATCGGTCTGTTCGGTGGTGCCGGTGTCGGCAAGACCGTCCTGATCCAGGAAATGATCACCCGTGTTGCCCGTAACTTCGGTGGTACTTCGGTATTCGCCGGTGTTGGCGAGCGTACCCGTGAAGGCAACGACCTTTGGGTTGAAATGGAAGAGGCAGGCGTCCTCAAGGACACCGCCCTTGTGTTCGGCCAGATGGACGAGCCGCCGGGAACGCGTTTGCGCGTGGCGCTTTCCGCACTGACCATGGCGGAGTACTTCCGCGATGTGCAGAACCAGGACGTGCTGCTCTTCATCGACAACATCTTCCGCTTCACCCAGGCCGGTTCCGAGGTCTCCACCCTGCTCGGCCGCATGCCGTCCGCAGTTGGTTACCAGCCGAACCTCGCCGACGAGATGGGCCTCCTGCAGGAGCGCATCACCTCGACCAAGGGTCACTCGATCACGTCGATGCAGGCCATCTACGTGCCCGCTGATGACTACACCGACCCGGCTCCGGCAACGACCTTCGCACACCTCGACGCGACCACGGAACTTTCCCGTGAAATCGCCTCCCGTGGTCTGTACCCGGCCGTTGACCCGCTGACGTCGACGTCCCGCATCCTGGACCCGCAGTACATCGGCAAGGACCACTACAACACGGCCGTCCGCGTGAAGCAGATCCTGCAGAAGAACAAGGAACTCCAGGACATCATCGCCATTCTCGGTGTTGACGAACTGTCCGAAGAAGACAAGATCGTCGTGTCTCGTGCACGCCGCATCCAGCAGTTCCTGTCCCAGAACACCTACACTGCCAAGCAGTTCACCGGCGTCGAGGGCTCCACCGTGTCCATCAAGGACACCGTGGAAGGCTTCACGGCCATCTGCGACGGCGAGCTGGACCACATCGCAGAGCAGGCGTTCTTCAACGTCGGCGGTCTGGATGACGTCGAGCGCCAGTGGGCCAAGATCCAGGAACAGACCAAGTAGTATGGCTGAGCTCGAGGTTGAGATTGTCGCAGCGGACCACTTTGTGTGGTCCGGTGCGGCCAAGATGGTCAAGGCCCGCACCAGCGATGGTGACATCGGGATTCTGCCGGGCCACTCGCCGCTCCTCGCCATCCTGGCCGAGGGCGAGCTGGCCATCGAGCCGGTTTCCGGAGACCGCTTGTCGGTAGTTGTGGACGGCGGGTTCTTCTCCGTCGACAACAACCGCGTGGTGATCGTCGCTGACAACGCCCAGCTGGGCGAAGCAGCTACTGCGGGGATCCGATAGCAAGACCTTGATGGACGATTCTGCTCTTCCGTTCATCGCCTTGGCAACGGCGTTTGCGTTGCTGATTTTTACACTGTGCCTCGTAGGGGTGCGCCGCTTCAATTTGCGGCGCGCCCTGGGCACGGTCGACGCCTCCATTTGCATGGCTGGAAACAGCTGGCGGATGGGGGTTTGTCGTTATCAGGACTCGGACCTCGAGTGGTTCCGCTTGCTCTCCCTCAGCTTCCGTCCGAGGCACAGCTTTCGGCGCAGTTCCTTGGAACTCCTGGGTCGCCGGAAGCCAACCGAAGAAGAACTGACAAGGCTGCAGCCCGACGTCGTGGTCGTGGAACTCCAGCATGAAGGCCAGCGGTTCATGCTGGCGATGAGATTTGATGCCTACGCCGGGTTGTCTTCTTGGCTGGAAGCTGGCCCCGTGGTGGGCGTCGGCACCTGGCGCTGAGGACTGTGGACTTTCTTGACAATTTAAGCCTTGTTGATGGTCCATTCTTCTGGACGATCCTTGGCGTGGGAATCGCCGGGGGAGCATTCCTGCTCTTTCGACCAAGCTGGCGCTGGGTGCTCTCCATTGTTGCCGCCGCCGTGGTGGCAATCGGAGTTGTGACATTCATCCACTGGCTGCTCGTCAACGTTCTGACCATCTTCCCTGAGGACCTCCCCTTCGATGTTCTCGCGTGGTCCGTGGTCGCCTTCTCAGCGCTGGCCCTCTTCCTGTTCCGGCTCCCTGGTTCTTCGTGGCGTGTCAGGAGCGCCGCAGCAGGCTCGTTCGTTGCCGTCTTGCTCCTTGCTGCGCTTCAGATCAACAGCTATTTCGGCCTCAACCACACGGCAGCAGATCTTTTCGGCCACAATGTGGGGCGGATCCCAGAGCTCGGGCGTGAGTTCAAGAAGGGCGCTTCCGGAACCTCGCACCTGTCAGCACTTGGTGCGGGTATCGTCCGCAGGGCTTCGATTCCGGGGACCGAATCCGGTTTCAACGCTCAGGATGCTTTCATCTACCTGCCGCCGGCCTACCTCGCCACCGACCGCACCCAACTACCCGTGCTGGTTCTGTTCGCTGGCCAGCCCGGACGTCCCGCCGATTGGCTGACCGGCGGGCTGCTCGAGCCGACCATGAATGCCTTCGCGGCAAAACATGGTGGAATAGCGCCGGTGGTGGTGGTGGTCGATCCAAACGGCTCCGACACTGCAAACACCATGTGCATGAATAGCCGGATCGCCCATGCTGACACGTACCTCGCGGTCGATGTTCCGCGCTGGATCAACTCGACTCTCGACGTGTCCGCAGATCCAAGGAAATGGGCCGTCGGAGGGTTTTCCTTCGGTGCGACTTGTGCCGTGCAGATGACTACCCTGCATCCTGAAATCTATCCTTCCTTCATTGCGTTCTCGGGCGAGCGGGAGCCTTCACTTGGCCCCGACCGCCAGCGGACCATCCAGACCGCATTCGGCGGAGACTCTGCTGCTTTTGATGCCCTGACTCCTTTGACCTTGATGAAAAAGCAAAGCTACGCCGGGCATGCAGGGTTCATAGCAGTGGGTACCGCTGATGGTGAGTTCAGCCGTTTCGCCACCGAGCTTGCGACGGCAGCCCGCGGTTCCGGGTTCGATATCAGGCAGGCTTCGGTTGCGGGAGCCGGCCACTCGTGGGCGGTGGCCGTGCAGCAGCTTCCGTCTGCGATGGATTTCCTGGCTCCACGTTGGGGGATTTCGCAATGAGCACCCAGGAAGCTCAATTGTCCAAGGAGCAAGCAGCTGTGCACGAGGACGCCAAGCCCGCACGGAAGATGTTGGCAGCGCTCGTTCAGGCCTTGGTCGGAAACGTGGCTGTCCATATTGGTGCAATCCCCTTCACCGTAGTGGTGCTCGCGCTCTACCTGCTTACTCCGGCAATCTTCGATCCCGACGTCGCGTCCAGCCCCGATGTGTTGCGGCACCTCACCAGCGTGAGTGGTGGCGGATTGAAGTCAGGGGACTGGTGGTCCATCTGGACCTCGATGTTCTTTGCTGTCAATCCCTTCGACTACGTTACGAGCTCGCTGCTGCTCGTCGTGCTGCTGGGGTCCTCAGAGCGCAAATTGGGATGGTTCCGTACTGCAGCAGGGTTCCTTGGTGGCCAGTTTGCCACGGTCACTGCTTTCCTGCTGGTGGTCCAGGTCGCAGCCTACGCCGACGACGGCTGGCTGGGACGGATGATGGACGCCAGCAATTCCGGTCCCCTTCCCGCAACCCTCTTCGTCTCGATGGCCGCCAGCGGTCTTTTTCCCACGCTGTGGCGCCGGCGGCTAAGAGCGACAGTTGTGTCATTGGCACTTCTCCTCGTCCTCTACGTTGGCGATCCCTCGGCCGTCATGGCGCTCACCGGTGCGCTGGTAGGGCTGGCGGGCGGTCTCTGGCTCCAACTTGACCAAGGAATATCACCGAGCCATCGTGCAACAAGGCGTGAGACGCGAAACCTGTTATCACTCATGGTGGCGATTTTCGGCGTCGGGCCCCTTGTTGCCGGCGCCGTGCGGAGCCCCGCGGGGCCGATGGCGTTGCTCCGCGAGATGGTCCTGAACCCGGTCCCGACGCTCACGCAGCTGCAGGCCAACTGCGGCGGGACCGTGGACATCAAGTGCCTGGAACTTGGACGCCAGGGCTATCCCGGGCCAGCCGGAGTCGCCTTGGCCGTCGTACCCGCATTGCTTCTCCTCATTTGTGCGGTAGGCATGCGTCAAGGGAGGCGCTTGGCGCTGAAGATCGCCATTGGCGTACAACTTGGTGTGGTGGCCCTATCCTTCGCCTATCTGGTCTTGTTTGCCAGCATTCCGCACTTTCCACATGGCCGCACCGTGGTCCTGGGCTCCGCGGTGTTCCATATCCTGACGCTCGCGCTGGTTCCGCTCATCCTGGCGGTTCTGCTTTTCCTGTTCAGGGGCAACTTTGTGGTGGCGTCGAGGGCGCCCCTCCGCCGGAAGATGGCGTTGCTGGTTGGCGGAACGTTGGTTGTATTGGCGAGTGCCTACACAGGGGCGTGGCTCGGTTCGGGCGGCATGGCGCACGACGGCGGCGTCTTGGGGCTCGTTGCCGAACTCGCCCGGCAGTATCTTCCCCTGCCGATTCCCACGGCTTTTGGGCGCGTGTTCGCCGAGCGCAGCGCCGCGGAATCGATATTGTTCGCCTGGTCGGGGATTATTTTCTGGCTTGTGGCACTCGCCGCAGTGTGGATGCTGCTCCTCAAGCGGCAACACGGTCCTGGCGGAGACGATCCGGCCCGGCTAGTGGCAAGGGATTTGGTCAAGCGCGGCGGAGAGTCCCTCTCCTGGATGGCGCTATGGGAGCCGAACAAGTTCTGGTTCACTCCCGGAATGGACGCCGGGATTGCCTACCAACAGCATGGAAACGTTGCATTGACCCTCGCCGGACCGTTCGGCGTTCCCGAACAGGCCCGGGCGGCGACCGAAGGTTTCCTCGACTACTGTGCGGACCACGCATTGGTGCCGTGCCTCTACTCCTGCACTGAGGAATTGTGGCCGATGTTGCAATCCACGGGGTTTCGCCGAATTGCCGTCGCCCAGGAAACCCGGCTGTTCATCCGCGACCTCGAGTTCACGGGCAAAGCATGGCAAAACGTCCGGACAGCCAAGAACCGGGCGCTCAAAGCCGGCGTTGAAGTCCGGTGGGGACGCTATTCAAAGTTCTCCCAGCACATCCGTTCCCAACTTGGCGAGGTGTCAGAAGAATGGGCCGCCAGGAAAAAAGTACCTGAAATGGGCTTTACCTTGGGTTCCCTCGACGAGCTGATGGACGACGACGTGCTGTGTTGCATAGCCGTCGACAGCAAAGGGTTTGTCTACGGGGTCACCAGCTGGCTGCCGGTGTTTCGTGAGGGTCGAGTGATTAGCTGGACATTGGACTTCATGCGCCGGCGGGGTGATGCGTTCCCGGGCATCATGGAATTCATGATTGCCTCAGCAGTGCAGGAGTTGCGTCACGGGGTGGAGGTCATTTCCCTGTCTGGTTCACCGTTGGCCGGGGATCCCGAGGAGTTCTCCAGTGGGGACGCCGGCATGGCGGGCATTCTCGACCTTGTGGGCAGGACCTTGGAACCTGTTTACGGATTCCGGTCGCTGGCGCGCTTCAAATCCAGGTTCCAGCCTGAGTACAGGACCCTTTATATGTACTACCAGGACAGCTTGGAGATTCCCGCCATCGGCGCTGCGCTAAGCCGGGCATATTTGCCAGGGCTGTCCGTTCGGCAAACTGCCAGGCTTCTTCGCACCCTCGTTGCCTGAGAAACCCAACTAACTCGCATTTGTTGTCGTTTTGACGGCTCATAGCGACAACAAATGCGAGCCAGTTGGCAAGGGGAAAGGGGTCCCGCATTCTGTGCGGAACCCCTTCCTTGAACCTGCCGAGCAGAATTCAAGCAGTCAAACTAGACGGCGGTGACGCCGGTGGCCTGCGGGCCCTTTGCGCCCTGACCGATCTCGAACTGAACGCGCTGGTTCTCATCGAGGGTGCGGAAGCCGCCGGTCTGGATCTCGGAGTAGTGGACAAAGACGTCGCCTTCTGCGTCGTCCGGGGTAATGAAGCCGAAGCCCTTTTCAGCGTTGAACCACTTGACGGTGCCCAGTGCCATTTTGTTTCTCCTCATTGTGGAACTATTAAGTCCGGCACACCGCGTGCCGACCTTGGTTACTCCGCGAGAAGACCTGGTTTTCCGTCCAAGCAAGGCTTGGTTGGCTTCGCAGGAGCTTCACGCTCGCAACACGTCTTGCGAGCATGAATCACACCTACACAAAGACTGCTACAACACTTTCATGGCGGCTACTGGAGGTCAACGGTCTGTTCGGGAATTCCGACAAATTTTAAGTAAAAAGAAGGTAACGGAAGAAAGAGACTCGCGCCATTGGGCGTTCGCGAATTCGGCCTAGGCCAGCCAATCCCCATTGCGCAATACGCCCGCAAGTTGCAGTTCTTTGTCCACGACCACCAGATCGGCCCGTAAGCCCCTTCGGAGGCCGCCAAGTTCATCGGAGAGTCCCAAAACTGCGGCAGGAACCGCCGTCGCCGACGAAACGGCGTCGGCGAGCGCGACTCCGGCCGCAACGGTGCGCCGGACGACGTCGAGCATGGTGGCAGTACCGCCGGCGATGGAGCCGGTGGCATCCAAGGTGGCCACGCCGTCAGTCACGGTCACGGGCGAGGGGCCGAGCATGTAGTTTCCGTCGGAGAGTCCCGCTGCTGCCATCGAATCGGTCACGAGGACAACGTTCGCGGCACCTACCAACTGAAAAACGGTTGCCACGGTGCTTGGATCGAGGTGGGTCCCGTCCGCAATCAGTTCCACCACGGCCTTGCCTTCTTGCGCCGTGCGGAGGGAGGCAGCCACGGGGCCGGGGGAGCGGTGGTGCATGGGAGGCATGCCGTTGAACAAGTGGGTGACAGTCGGCAAAGAGCTGACGCCGTCGAAACCAGCCGATTCCAAGCCCTCCCTTGCCGCAGTGAGGGAGGCAGCAGCCGTCGCGTCGTCGCAATCCGTATGGCCAAGTGACGGCGTCACTCCGTGGAACGTCATCAGGTCCACGAGCGCCGCGGCTCCGGGAAGCTCGGGGGCATAAGTCATCGTAGCGAGCTTGCCGGCGGCGGCTTCAACCAGCTCGGTCATGAGATCCAAGTCTGGCTCAAGCAGATAGGCAGGATTCTGCGCGCCGCAGCGGGCATGGGAGAGGAAGGGCCCCTCCAAGTGGATTCCCGCCACAAGCCCTTCATCGGCCAAACGTACGTAGAGCTCGATGCCGCGGAGGAGGTCCTCCCGAGACGCCGTGACCATGCTGGCGAGCAAGGTTGTGGTTCCGGACCGGTGCAGGAAATCGATGGCCTTGCGCGCCGAGGATTCGTCCGCCCCTGGGAAGTCGCCACCGTTGCCTCCGTGGCAGTGCACATCCACGAAACCGGGAACAATGTAACGTTCGGCGGGGAAATCCGTCCGCGGCGTTTCCTCGAAGCCTTCAAAGGAAGCTTCGTGGAATTCGGCGGCCGGCCCGGCAAAGGCGATGCGGTCGTCCTCCACCGCCACCAGCCCATCTTCGATCACCACACCGTCACTGACGATCGTTCCGGTTATAAGGTGGCGCACAGGCGCAGAAGAAGATGCAGGCCGGTATGGGACAGTCATGCTTTGATTCTAGTTGCCTGTGGTTGCCTCTGACCCGGTTTGGCCCAGGATGAAAGCGGGGCCAACCGGACCACCTAGAACAAGCGCGACTCGCTGTCATCTACGCCGCGCATGGCGTCATAGTCCAGGGTGACGCAGTCTATTCCGCGGTCGTTGGCAAGGACTTTGGCCTGCGGCTTGATCTGCTGGGCGGCGAAAATGCCCCGTACCGGCGCCAGGAGTGGATCGCGGTTGAGCAGCTCGAGGTACCGCGTGAGTTGCTCGACGCCGTCGATGTCGCCGCGCCGCTTGAGTTCGACGGCGACTGTCCTTCCGTCGCTGTCCCTGGCGAGGATGTCCACCGGCCCGATGGCGGTGAAGTACTCACGGCGGATGAGCGAATAGCCGGCCCCGAGGGTTTCAATCTGCTCGGCGAGCAGTCGCTGCAGGTCGGCCTCGACGCCATCCTTGATGAGCCCGGGGTCCGTTCCGAGGTCATGGGACGTGTCGTGGAGGTGCTGGTAGATGTTGATGATGAGCCGGTCATCGGTCTTGGCCGATTGCACGGTCCACTGCTCCACCACGCCTTCTTCGACCTCGGTCTCCTCCGGCGTCGTCACCCGGAGAGTAGCGGGCGGGCTCATCCAGTTCAGCGGCTTGTAGGAGCCGCCGTCGGAATGGACCAGCACCGAACCATCGGATTTGACGAGCAAAAGCCGGGTGGCAAGCGGGAGGTGGGCCTTGAGGCGGCCAACGTAATCAACGGAACAGCGGGCTATGACGAGTCGCACCCGCTCCACTTTACTTCCTCTGCGCTTTGCATTCAGCGACTGGGGCAGAATGGAGACATGCCCCGCTCCAACCGCCCCCGACGCACCGAATCAGCCAAGGCAAGCTGGAAACGGACAGGCGAGTCGCCGGAACTGGATCTGGAACGCGCCCGTTCGGGCATCGCCCGCAGGGAAAGCGCCCCCGACGGCGACTGGATGGTCCGGACCATGACCGCACGGAATGCCGAGAAGACCTATATCTGCCCCGGTTGTTCGATGGCCATCATGCCTGGAATCGCCCACTTGGTGGTGTGGTCCGAGACGCACCTCTTCGGCGAAGCCGCAGGATTGGCGGAACGCCGGCACTGGCACAACAACTGCTGGACAGGCCGCACGTACAGGTACCGCTGAGCACTTAAGCTTGGAAGCATGAGTTTCGATCCTGCGTCCCTCGTTTTCAGCCAACCGGAGTCTGCAACTGATATCCGGGCGTCGACGGTTCTGCCGGCGCGCCGCGAGAACGTGGAGTTCCTCACCGATGATGGCAAGCGGCTCGTGGGGGAGTTGGCGCTGCCGGAATCCGGTGAGGTAACGGCAACGTTGATTACCCTGCACCCGTTGCCCACGCACGGCGGATTCATGGATTCGCACGTTTACCGCAAGGCGTCCTATCGACTTCCGGCACTGGCCGGCGTCGCGGTTTTGCGCTTCAACACGCGGGGGACGCATTCGCCTCGGGGTACCAGCCAGGGGCACTTCGACGAAGGAATCGGTGAACGGTACGACGTCGAAGCCGCCGTTCGCTTCGCAGTGGAACGAGGGCTTCCCAACCGCTGGTTGGTGGGTTGGTCTTTTGGTACGGAGCTGGCCTTGATGTACGGGGCAGTTGAACCTGTGGCTTCCCAGGTGGAGGGCGCCGTCCTGCTGTCACCACCGCTGCACCGGGCAACTGATGTGCACCTGAAGGAGTGGGCCGCCTCCGGAAAGCCACTGACCGTCCTGGTTCCGGAACATGACGACTATCTTCAGCCTGCTGAGGCCGCTGAGCGATTCAGCCTGGTGCCCCAGGCCCGTGTCCTGGGGATCGACGGCGCCAAGCACCTGTGGGTCGGGGAGAAGTACGCGGCACGGGTTTTGGACGAGATCGTCGACGACGTGACGGAAGCCGGCGCGGGACCTGAAGGCTTGCCGCGCCAATGGACGGGCCCGGTGGCCACGGTCTAATGGTCACGGTCTAGTGGCGGTCCTGCCGGATGATGAAGACTTCCTTGATCAGCAGCATGATGGCTGCCGCCGTCGGGATGGCAATCAAAGCGCCGAGGACCCCCAGCAAGCTGCCGCCTGCAATCACCGAGATCACGGCGACTGCGCCGGGAACAGCGACAGCCTTCTGCATGATGCGCGGGGAGATGAAATAGGCCTCGAATTGGAGATAGGCGAAGTAGCAGATGGCGTAGATCACGGCCGTTTGCCACCCCGCGGTCAAGGCCACCAGAATGACCACCACGGCGGCGATCATTCCTCCCACCAGGGGTATGAACGCGAGCAGGGCCACCACGAAAGCCAGAAGGACGCTGAACGGAATGCCCAGGATACTCATGACGATGAAAGCGAACAATGCGTTGAGCAAGGCCACACAAACTTGGCCGATCACGTAGTTGCCCACCGAACGCGTGATTTCCTCTGACAGGGCCTCAACACGCGGCCTGCGCGAACGGGCGGCAAGCCTGTAGCCCCACCTCTTCATGGCGGGCAGTGCCCCGAGGAAGTACAGGCTGAGGACCAGGACGATCAGCGTCCCGAACACGCCGTTGGCCACCGTGGAACCGAACCCGACCACACCGCCGAAGATGCCACCCATGGCGTCCGGGTTCTTGACGAACTTGTCCAGCTCCTGGCTGATCCTGTCGCGGACGCCGAACTGGCTGTCCAAGGACCGGAAGAAATCGGAATCCACGAAACCGCGGATCCAATCAGGAGCCTGCCGCACGATCTGCGAGACCTGTTCCACGATCGTGGGAATGAGAGTGCCAAAAAACGCTGCCACTCCGGCAACAACCGCTCCGACCGCGATGACGACGCCGGCGGGGCGCGGAATCCTTCGGCCCTCGAGCCAACGAACCACGGGATCCAAGCCCAGCGCAATGAACAAGGCGGTCACGATCCATAGCAACAGCTGGGCGGTATTGGTACCGATGTAGTACAACAAGAGAGCGACACCGACGCCGGCCGTGCCCATGAATCCGACATAGAGCGGATGCTGCGCGGACATCCTCGGACCGGGGGAGCCGAAGCGCGGACCGCCGGATTCGTCCTTCTCGGCCTCGGCTGTTTCATGCTCAAGCTCGGGCGGCATCTCGAAACGCACCCGTGGCTGTGCGCCCGGAATGGGCTGGCGGAGCCGGCGCACGAAGGAAGCCATCAGCCCCTCGCCGTGATCCCTGCCGTCCTGGGCGGACGCGTTGACCAAACCACCCGGGTTGGTCCCGGGCTGTTGTTCGGCCGGAGTCGGACCCTTGCGCTCTTTCACGTGTTTTAGCTGCCTTTTCGTTCCGCGTTCAGGCCCCGGCGGTGCCCGATGTGATGTTGTTCGCCACACTATCAGCAGGCCGGAATTGGCGGATTCCAGGGGCCAAGCGGTGTGCCGGGGGGCTCTGTGGGAGGACTCCGAACTGACTCTTCGGTAACAAAACCGTTACCCTTGAAGTTCAACGACCGCTGATGATTGGTATTCCTGTGCGATTGAAGACTGCAGTTTCGCTGGTGCTGCTTGGCCTGCTGACACTGTTGGCCGGTGTTGGCCAGCTGACCTTTTGGGCTCCGGCCGAGACCGTGACCGCGTCCGCTCCCGGCGACGCCAAGGCTGCTCCGCTGACGGTGATCAACCAAAGCGTGCTTACCCACAAAGGCGGTCCCACAAAGATCAGCGTCAAGGGCGATGGCAATTTCGTACTGGCCGTTGGCCGCCCGGATGACGTCGATGCATGGGTAGGAAAGACCGCACACAACAGCGTCAACGGCGTCTCCGAGGACGGCAAGTCCCTCCAAGTCGCGGGCACAGACGGCGAAGCGACAGCTCCATCGCCGGCCGGATCGGACCTGTGGGTGGAAACCGAGAACGCCAACGGTCAGCTGGACTACACCTTTACTCCGCCCGCGAGTGGCGACTGGTCGCTGCTCTTGGCCAGCGACGGAACCAAGCCGGCGCCGTCGTCGGTCTCCGTAACGTTCCCCAACGATGCCACCATGCCGTGGGCCGTCCCGCTCATCGTCATTGGCGCGATTCTCGTCCTCGCGGGTGCGGCGCTGCCCGTGGTCAACAAGTTCACACGCGGCCGAGGCAAGGGCCCTCGCCCAAGCGATCCCGCCGATGGCGGGAAAGCAGACGGCGGGAAAATAAACGAGAACACCGAAGTCGATAACGGCACTGCGGGCGAGGACACCAAGAAGAGCGCAGGCGGCGGTCCCACGCTCCGTGTCTCGGTCGTGGCTGCGGCTGTAGCTGCTGCCCTCGTTGGTGGCACTGCAGCAGGCGCCCAGGCGAGCGATACCCCTTCTCCCTCAGGGTCACCGAGCGCGAGCCCCTCAGGGACCCCCGGGTCCCCGTCTGCCCCCGTCGTGGTGGACGCCCAACTCAAACGCATCCTGGAACAGGTCGCGAGTGCAGTGGCCGCCGGCGATGCCGCGCGTGATGCCGCCAAGCTCGCTCCCCGGGTTGACGGCGCGGAGCTTCAAGTGCGGACCCAGAACTACAAGATCCGGTCCCAGGTCGCAACGCACGAGGCACGGATGCCTGTCCGGTCCAGCAAGTTGCTGGGCAGCGTCATTACCACTCAACGCAGCTGGCCGCGCACCGTAATCGCAGTGACGCAGGGAGACGGCAACGTGGTTCCCCAAGTCCTGACTCTTGTGCAGGCTTCGCCGCGCGAGAACTACAAGCTCAAGAGCGCTTCTCCGCTCCAGCCCGGGACGTCTTTCCCGGCGATCCCTTTGGGCGGAACCCAGCAGGTAGCAGCCGGAGACAAGTCCGGGCTGCAGTACAGCGGGACCGAGGCGCTGGCCGCCCTGGGTGATCGCCTGACCAAGGCGGACTCAGCTTTCAAGGACAAGCTGGTGGAGGGAACCAACTCGCCCTACATTGCCGACGTCCTGGACTACCAGGCCAGCACCGTGAAGGCAGGCGCCAATGGAAACTTCACCTTCACCCACACTCCCGCTCCGGCGGACACGGCAGTGTTCAGGACGTCCGACGGCGGCGCTGTGGTTGTGGGAAAGCTGGACTTCGATTTCACCAGCAAGCCCAAGGCTGATGGCGACACGCTGACCGTGGACAAGGCTGCGGCTGTGCTTGCCGGCGGGGATTCAACGAAAGTTGGCCTCGTGCAGACCTTCGCGGAGTCAGTAGCCGTGTACATTCCGCCGGCTGGTTCGACTGCTCCGATGAAGCTCGTTGCCGCGGTCCGCGGACTGGTGGGAGCCAGCTTCAAGTAGGCAAATGCCTGTGGCGCAGCGGCTAGAGTGGACGGTATGAGTTCGCCAGGATCCCGTCCCGTCTCTCCAGCCGCTGCCAGCCAGCTCAACCTTCGCGGCGCCGTCGACCTCTCTGCCCTGCGGCGCCCTGCGCCGCCGGCATCGAGCGGCGTCCCGGCTGCCTCAGGGGGAAGCAACGGAAGCAGCCAGCCCCTGCGAGTAGATGCCACCGAGGCTAATTTCCAAGACCTCGTGCAGCTGTCCTCGCAGATTCCCGTCCTTTTCCTCTTGTGGTCCAACCGCTCCTTGGAATCTTCGAATCTGTTGAAGAGCCTCGAAACTGTTGTCGAAGGTTTCGCCGGCAAAGTGGTGCTGGCCGCGGCGGATGTTGACGCGTTTCCGCAGCTTGCGCAGGCATTCCAGATCCAGGCCATCCCTACCGCTGTCGCGGTGCTGAAAGGCCAGCCTGTGCCGCTGTTCGAGGGGCCCGCTTCGGACCAGGAAATCCGCAGCCTTGTCGATGAACTCCTCAAAGTGGCCGAAGCCAACGGAGTGACGGGCAGCATCGGCGCAGGCGCTCCCGCCGCTGAGGCCCCGCCTTTGCCGCCCCTGCACCAAGCAGCATTCGATGCCATTGAGGCCGGGGACTACGCCGCTGCTGCGATCGCTTACCGCCAGGCGCTTGCCGAGAAGCCCGCCGACTTGGAAGCGAAGGCCGGACTCGCGCAGGTGGAACTGATGGGCCGGCTTGAGTCCTTGACCGCGACTGAGGCCGAAGCCCTTCGCCACCAGGCCGCGGAGGAACCGGACAGCATCGACGTGCAGCTCAGTGTGGCGGATCTGGACATCTCTGGTGGCCACATCGAGGACGCGTTCAACCGCATCATTGCCTTCATCGGCCGCAATTTCGGGCCTGAGCGCGAAACGGCGCGCGTACGCCTGCTGGAACTGTTCGACGTCGTCGGCATTTCGGACCAACGTGTGGCCAAGGCCCGGCAAGGTCTCGCTCGGGTCCTCTTCTAATGACGCAGCCGGCGTTGTTCAGCCCGCTTCAGCTACGTTCCTTGACCTTGCCTCATCGAGGCTGGGTGTCACCGATGTGCCAGTACAGTTGCTCGCCCGACGGCGATGGCGGGGTGCCGAACGATTGGCACTTGGTACACCTTGGAGCGTTTGCCACGGGCGGCGCGGCCCTCATCCTCACTGAGGCGGCAGCCGTGAGCCCCGAGGGGCGGATCAGCCCGAGGGACGCCGGGCTGTATACGGATGAGCAGGCGGCCACTTGGGAGCGGATCGTGGACTTCGTCCACCGCAACAGCGCCATGGGCGGCAAGATCGGAGCCCAACTGGCACACGCCGGGCGCAAGGCCTCGACTTATTGGCCCTTTGCTGAACAGGACGGATCCGTTGCGGAGGCCGACGGCGGCTGGGTGCCCCGGGGCCCGGGCGACGAAGCCTTTGCCGGGCTTGCCACCCCTGTTGCGATGAGCGAGGCGGACATCCAGGCCGTGATTTCCGATTTCGCGGCGGCGGCCGTGCGGGCAGTGGACGCGGGTTTCGACACCCTCGAGATCCACGGCGCCCATGGCTACCTCCTGCATGAGTTCCAAAGCCCACTGATCAATAAGCGCGATGATTCCTGGGGAGGCAGTGAGGACGGCCGTAACCGCCTGACGCTTGCGGTCATCGATGCCGTCCGTGCCGTCATCCCCGACTCGATGCCATTGTTGCTGCGGATTTCGGCCAGCGACTGGGCCGAGGGCGGCGTGGACATTGACACCTCGGTGCGTCTGGCCCGGGCGGCGTCCGAGCGCGGTGTGGACTTGGTGGATGTTTCAAGCGGCGGCGCTGTGGCCCATCAGCGGATCAAAGCCGGCCCTGGCTATCAGACGGGATTCTCTGAGCAGATCCGGCGCGAAGCGGGCGTCCCCACCGGTGCTGTAGGATTCCTGACGTCCTCCGGGCAAGCCGAACATACCGTGGCCACAGGCCAAGCCGACGGCGTCTTCATGGCCCGCGCGGCACTCCGGGATCCGCACTGGTGGCTTCGTGCAGCTTTTGAACTCGGGTTCCCCTTGGAGTGGGCGCCGCAGTATCAGCGCGCGGTTCCGCGGCACAGCTTCTGACGCCAAGCGTTTTGAGGACTAATCCTTTCCATATCTAGTCCTTTGGGATGAGGCAGGTCGGGAAGGACGGTCCGGAGTTCCCCCTCAGGGACGACCTCCGGAAGCCTTGTCGGGACTAGGCTGGCTGCATGAGTGTCCAGCTTCCCGATTCCGCTCCCACTTTCCGGGTGCCCGCTTTGGTGCTTCGCGGACTGGCCAAACGCTTCGGCGGCAAGATCGCCGTCGACGGCATCAGCCTGGATGTGCCCGCCGGCTCCTTCTACGGAGTGGTTGGTCCCAACGGGGCGGGCAAGACGACCACATTGTCCATGGCGTCGGGGCTCTTGCGGCCGGATTTCGGAACTGCCTTCATTCATGGCGTGGACGTATGGGCGAAGCCCCTGGAAGCCAAGAAGCTGATGGGGATATTGCCGGACGGTGTGAGGCTCTTCGACAGGTTGACCGGCGAACAGCTGGTCACGTATGCGGGCCTGCTGCGCGGCATGGACAGGGATGTCGTTGCCCAGAGGGTGGGCGAATTGCTTGAAGCATTGGATCTCAGCGGCGACGCGGGCACCCTCGTGGTGGACTATTCCGCCGGTATGACAAAGAAGATCGCACTGGCCTCGGCGCTCATCCATGCGCCAAGGCTGTTGGTGCTGGACGAGCCCTTTGAATCGGTGGATCCAATATCAGCTGCCAACATCAGGAGGATCCTGGACAATTATGTGTCCTCGGGAGGGACCGTAATCGTCTCAAGCCACGTCATGGACCTGGTGCAACGCATGTGCGACCACGTGGCCGTGGTGGCGGCGGGTAGGGTGCTGGCTGCCGGAACCGTGGATGAGGTCCGCGACGGCGCCACGCTCGAGGACCGCTTTGTGCAGTTGGTGGGCGGCGGAAACCGGACGGAAGGCCTGGAATGGTTGCGCACCTTCTGAGCCTGAAATGGCGGCTCCTGCTGAACGGCTTCCGGCGCAGCCCGGGCCAGATCGTGGGGATCGCGATCGGCGGGCTCTACGCATTGGGAGTCGTGGCGACCCTGATTGCGGTCCTTGTCGCCTTGCGGTGGGCCGATACTGAGACCGCACATACCGCCGTCGTCCTCGGCGGCGCTGCTGCGATCTTGGCCTGGGCTGTGGTGCCGCTGATGGCCTCGGCCGCGGATATGACGCTCGACCCTTCCCGCTTCACGACGTCGGCGATCCCCATGCGCCAGCTGCTGACCGGACTTGCCCTCGCCGGATTCATCGGATTGCCAGGCTTGTCCACCCTGTTGGTGGCTTTGTTCACTGCGGCAACATGGTGGCGAAGTGTGCCGGCGGTGGCCGGTGCCCTGGTGGGTGCCGTACTGGGCGTCCTCAGCTGTGTGGTGCTGTCGAAAGTGGTAACGACGGCGACAGCCAGCCTCGCCGCCTCCCGTCGCTTCAAGGATGCGAGCAGCATTGTGGTTTTTGTGCCGCTTGTCTTAATGGGACCGATCGTGGCCGGCGTCGTCGGGGGAGTGTCCAGTTCCAGCGACTATCTCCGCACACTCGCCCGGACGGTCTCCTGGACTCCTCTCGGCGCTCCCTGGGCCCTTGGCGGAGATCTGGCATCGGGAGATGTCGCGGGCGCCGGCATTAAGACGCTCATCTCGTTGGCCACTCTCCTCGGGTTGTTTGCATGTTGGAATGCACTGCTCAAGCGGGCGCTGGTTACTCCGAGATACGCCGGCGGATCAGGGAAACGCGGCGGAAAACTTGGCTTGTTCGGACTTCTGCCAGCAACTCCTACCGGCGCTGTAGCGGCACGCGCCCTCACTTACTGGCTCCGTGATCCGCGCTATGCGGCCGCACTGACTGTGGTCCCGTTGCTGCCCGTGATCTTCCTGTTCCAGTCCGGGCAGTCCGGAGGCTACTCTATGCTGATCGTCCTCGGGCCCCTGACTGCTTTTGTTCTCGCCTGGTCCATCTCCGCTGATGTTTCGTATGACAACACCGCGTTTGCCTTGCATCTGGCCACTGGGGTCCGCGGCATCGACGATCGGCTTGGCCGGGCCCTGGCTTGCCTGGCCTTCGCGCTCCCGGTGGTGCTGATCTTCGCCGTCGGGCCATTTTTCCTGACGGGAGATTGGGACTGGCTGCCCGGTATTCTTGGACTTTCCCTGGGCGTATTGTTCACGGGCCTGGGGTTGTCTTCCATCGTGTCGGCGCGGTACACGTCAAGCGTGCCGTTGCCCGGTGACAGCCCGTTCAAGAAGCCGCCAGGCAACGTCGCCCAGACACTGGCCGTCCAGTTCGGAGGAATGGCGGTCCTGCTTGTCCTGCTCCTTCCCGAACTTGTGATCGTGATTGTCCAGTCCGTCACGGGCGATCCGACGTGGGGGTGGATCAATCTTGCAACGGGCCCACTTCTTGGAGTAGTTCTCATCGTGGCGGGTGTCCGGATCGGCGGCCGCTGGCTTGACCGACGCGGGCCGGAACTCTTCGCTCAACTCAGCGTCCACCGTTGATTCCAGCGACAATGACAAGATATGGGACATGGGATAACCTGAAAGTCGAACCAGTCGAACCAGTCGATCCGGGAAACTCAGCTAGAAAGGTCGTGGACCATGGAAGTTGTCATCCTTCCGGGAAGCAAGCAGATCGGGGCACTTGCCGCTGATGCCATCGAGTCGCTGCTTCGTCGAAAGCCGAACGCTGTCCTGGGCCTTGCCACGGGCTCGTCGCCGCTCCCTGTCTACGACGAGCTTGCGCGCCGCCACCAGGAAAGGGGCCTCGACTTCAGCCAGGCCCACGCTTTCGCCCTGGACGAATACGTAGGGCTCGAGCCTGGACATCCGGAATCGTACCGTGAAGTCATCCGGCGTGAATTCACGGACAGGGTCAACATCGACCCCGCGAACGTCCATAGCCCCGACGGCACCGCAGCCGACCTTCCGGCAGCGTGCCAGGCGTATGAGGATTCCATGCGGGCACTCGGCGGCGTTGACCTGCAGATTCTCGGTGTGGGGACCGACGGCCACATCGGATTCAATGAGCCGGGATCGTCGCTCGCCTCGCGGACCCGGATCAAGACGCTGATCGAGCAGACCCGCAAGGACAACGCCCGCTTCTTCAAGAGCATCGACGACGTCCCGCACCACGTGGTCACGCAGGGGCTCGGGACCATCATGGATGCCCGGCACGTCGTCCTGATTGCCACCGGCGCGCAGAAAGCCCAGGCTGTCCGGGACTTCGTGGAAGGGCCCGTCGCAGCCATCTGCGCCGCATCGGTGCTGCAGATGCACCAGCACGCCACCATCCTGATTGATGAAGCTGCCGCTTCCTCGCTCAAGCTTGCCGACTACTACCGCCACACGTACGACAACAAGCCGAAGTGGCAGAGCATCTGATCACGTAGCTGCAGCGGCTAAGATGGATGGCATGACGACGCTGCCTCCGGACCCATTCGAAAACGATCCCATGCGCGAGCTTTCCGGAGCCGGAACTTCCACTGCAACCATTGAGCGCGAGGAAGTGCGCCAGGAAGTGGAACCCGGTGACCGGGAGCGTTTCTCGCACTATGTCCGCAAGGAAAAGATCATGGAGTCCGCCCTGACAGGCGCACCCGTGATTGCGCTGTGCGGCAAAGTGTGGACACCTGGCCGGGATCCGCAGAAGTTCCCGGTCTGCCCCGAGTGTAAAGAGATCTATGACGGACTTCGCCCCGGTAACGACGGCGGAGACAAGGGCGGCGGCTCGGGCGACTCCAAGTAGTAAGCGAGTCCCAGCAGTGAGCAATCCCTAGTAGTTGGATATTTCCTAGTAGCAGGCGGCGGGAGCGTTTTGTCCTGCCTGTTTGCTGCCATGCGTGATCCGGCGCATCCGGAAAAGATTGGTGTTTTTGTGGTTATTTGGGTTTCGCTGGCTACAGCGGCCTTGCTTGGAATCGTCGCTGCCTCGCGCCGCGGCCTGCATGGAGCTGCGCCTGGTGGCGTGGCCCGCGGCTTGATTGCCGCGAGTCAGGCAGACACCAGGCGGGTGGAATCCGCGTGACTGAAACACTTTTCGGCGGCCCCGCCCTGCCCCCGGCGTATCCGGAACGCGCAGCCTGGGGGACCGCCCCGAAACTGCGTGCCTGGCAGCAGGAAGCCCTGGATCTGTATCTGAGCACCAACCCCCGTGATTTCCTCGCAGTGGCCACGCCGGGCGCCGGTAAGACCACCTTCGCTCTCCGGATCGCTTCAACCCTCATTGACAATGGAACCGTCAACCGCGTGACGATCGTTGCTCCCACGGACCACTTGAAGCGCCAGTGGGCGGATGCCGCTGCCAAGGTGGGCATTGCCATCGACCCGAACTTCAAGAATTCCGACGGCCAGCACGGCAGGGGTTTTGTCGGCGTCGCGGTGACGTATGCACAGGTGGCCAGCAAGCCTATGCTCCACCGCGCCAAGACCGAGGCCGCCCGCACGCTGGTCATCCTGGACGAAATCCACCACGGTGGCGAGGCATTGTCCTGGGGCGACGGATTGCGGGAGGCCTTCGATCCCGCTGCAAGGCGCCTGGCCCTCACTGGTACGCCGTTCCGCTCGGATACTTCGCCCATTCCCTTCGTCGAATATGCCGAAGACCGCGACGGCATCCGCCGATCGAAGGCGGACTACACCTACGGCTACGGCAGCGCCTTGAGGGACCATGTTGTCCGCCCCGTGCTGTTTATGGCGTATTCGGGCCAGATGCGATGGCGTACCAGCGGCGGCGACGAAATGGCAGCTTCCCTCGGCGAGGCCGCCGTGACCAAGGACATCACTTCCCAGGCCTGGCGGACCGCGCTTAACGCCAGCGGCGAATGGATCCCTGCGGTTCTAGCCGCCGCGGACAAGCGCCTCGGCGAGGTGCGCCGCACCGTGCCCGATGCCGGAGGTCTCGTCATTGCGACGGACCACGACGACGCCCGTGCGTACGCCGGCCAGCTCAAGAAGATCACGGGTCAGTCGCCCACTGTGATTCTGTCCGATGATTCCAAGGCTTCGCACAAGATCGAGGAGTTCACCGAGAGCGACAAGCGCTGGATGGTGGCTGTCCGCATGGTGTCCGAAGGTGTTGACGTCCCCCGGCTTTCGGTCGGCGTCTACGCCACGTCCACGTCCACGCCACTGTTCTTCGCCCAGGCCGTGGGCCGCTTCGTCCGTGCCCGCAAGCGCGGCGAGACGGCGTCGGTGTTCCTGCCCTCCGTGCCGCCCCTCATGGCCCTCGCCAACTCCATGGAGGCCGAGCGGGACCATGCCCTGGACCGGCCCGAGAAGGAGGATCCGGACGGTCTCTTCAACCCCGAAGAGAACCTGATGGCCGAGGCCAACCGCGAGGAGAAGGCGTCGGACTCCCTGGAAAAGGGCAAGTTCGAAGCACTCGATTCCCAGGCGTCCTTTGACCGCGTGCTGTTCGACGGCGGCGAATTCGGTACGGGAGCAGATATCGGTTCCGAGGACGAACTTGATTTCCTCGGGATTCCGGGCCTGCTTGATGCCGAACAGGTGGGAACTTTGCTCAGGCAACGGCAACATGATCAGCAGTCGCGGAAAAAGCGTCAGTCGCCGTTGGCGGCCGCAGCGTCACCCGCGGTTCCGGACCACCGTATGCTGACGGATCTGCGCAACGAGCTTGCCAAGAACGTGGCGGCATGGTCTGCCCGCACAGGCACTCCGCACGGCGTCGTTCATAACAAATTGCGCGAAGTGTGCGGCGGCCCGGCCGTCGCCCAAGCGAACGAAGACCAATTGCAGTCGCGGCTGCGCAAGCTTCAGGATTGGTTCATCGGGCGGAAATAGAGCCGCTTGACTGCTTGGCCGGGATTCCAGGCCTCAGCTCTGTCCCAGTTCGACGCCGTTTTCCTCGAGTTCTGCGTAGGTCTCGCCAAGATCTTCCGCGATTCCGGCGGTGAGTTCGCCGATCACTGTCACGGAGTAGCCGGCCTGGACGGCATCCAAAGCGGTGGCCTTGACGCAATAGTCCGTGGCTATTCCGACAACCACCACTTCTTCCACTCCGTGGCTTTGCAGCCAGTCGTCGAGGCCAAGCGCGTCTTCGTCGAACTCGGCTGAAGGGACGGCGCCGGATGCTAGCTCGCCCGTGGGCACCTCGTCTTCGGGTGCCAGGACTCCTTCGAACCCTGAGTAGGCCGCGGTGTACTGTCCCTTGCGGAAGTAGGCCTGGATGTATTCGGCATCCAGGTCCGGGTGGAGCTCGGCACCCTTGCTCCCGGCGCGGCAATGCGGAGGCCAACTGTCCACCAGGTCCGGCGTGTCCGAAAAATGGCTGCCCGGATCCACGTGCCAGTCCTGTGTGGCCACGATGTGGTCGAAATGCTGGTGATTGGCGTCGAGGTATTCGCTGATGGCGGCGGCTGCGGCAGCGCCACCTTCCACGGCAAGGGATCCGCCCTCGCAGAAGTCGTTCTGGACGTCGACGATGATCAGGGCCCGGGACATTCAGTCCTCCTCGTAGATGGTGGGGATTGCCGGCTCGCCTCGTTGCAGCCTCCGGACCACGGGAGGGAGCTCCGCCATGGTGGCTGCATGGCGGTCATGTGCCCGGACTACCCCTTCGTGCCCTGTCCACCCAGGGAGCAATTCACCATTCTTGATGAACTGCTGGAGCAGCGGGCGGTCGTTGCCGTCGTCTTCCGGCCGGTGTCCGATGCCTACGATTTCGTGCGTTGCGATGCCGTGTTCGTCAAGTTTGCGGAGGGCGTATTTGCGCCCGCCCACGCTGGCCTTGTTCTTGGCAACCTTGGCGACAGAGACGAATTCCCCGGCATCGTTGGTGCGGCTGACCAGCTTGTAGACCATGCTGGCCGTCGGCGCTCCCGATCCGGTGACAAGGGAGGTCCCCACGCCGTACACATCCACCGGGGCCGATTGGAGGGCGGCGATGGCGAATTCATCGAGGTCCGAGGTGACGACGATCCTGGTGTTGACGTTGCCGAGACTGTCCAGAAGCTCGCGAACCCATTGTGCCTGGGCCACCAGGTCTCCGGAATCCAGGCGGACCGCTCCGAGCTTGTCACCTGCGAGTTCGACGGCGGTGCGAACCCCCGTCCCGACGTCGTAGGTGTCTACCAAAAGCGTTGTTCCCGGTCCGAACGCGGAGATCTGCGCTTCGAAGGCCTCGCGCTCGGTATCGTGCAGGAGCGTGAAGGAATGGGCCGCGGTGCCTACGGTCTTGATGCCGTAACGGCGGCCGGCCTCAAGGTTTGAGGTGCTGCCAAAACCTGCGATGACCGCGGCCCGTGCGGCCGCCGTCGCGGATTCCTCCTGGGTGCGCCGGGAGCCCATCTCGATGCAGGGCCGGTTCCCCGCGGCACTGGTCATGCGGGAGGCAGCCGAAGCTATGGCGGTGTCGTGGTTGAGCACGGACAGGATGTAAGTTTCCAGGATGCACGCTTCCGCGAACGTGGATTCGACGATCAGGATGGGGGAGCCGGGGAAGTATGCTTCACCTTCGGGATAGCCCCAGATGTCGCCGGAGAACCTGTAGTCAGCCAGGAAGTCCAGAGTTTGCCTGTCCACCACTTTGTGCTGGTCCAGGAAGGCGAGCTCGGCGTCGCCGAAACGGAAGTCCTTGATTCCTTCGAGCAGCCGGCCGGTGCCGGCGACAATGCCGTAGCGGCGCCCATCTGGCAGCCGGCGGGCGAAGGCCTCGAAGACCGAGCGCCGGTGCGCCGCCCCGGAATGCAGGGCAGCTTCCAGCATTGTTAGCTCATAGTGATCGGTGTACAACGACGTGCGGGGATGGTCCCAGGCGACGGATCTACTCACGAATTCACTCTAGTCCCCACCGCCTCCCACGTCTCGCTTCGCTCGACGCGGGGCCCTCGCCGGCGTGGGCCCACCCACCGCCTCCCACGTCTCGCCGGTGTGGGCCGGTCCATCCCCATTAGAATGGACAGATGACCACTACCGTCGCCCCCGGCACCTGCGCAGCCACAGACATAGGCTTAAAGGGAGAGGAACGGACGGACACCGCGGAGCAGTCGTCCACCGACGTCCTCAGCGCTGCTGACATCCCTTGGAACCTGGTGGTCTGGAACGATCCCGTCAATCTCATGAGCTATGTGAGTTACGTGTTCCAGAGCTACTTCGGCTATTCCGAGGCGAAATCCAACAAACTCATGCTCGAGGTCCATAGGAAGGGCCGTTCGATCGTGGCGTACGGTGGCAAGGAACAGGTTGAGCAGCACGCGGTTGCCATGCACGGCTACGGTTTGTGGGCAACGGTTGAAAAGGCGAGCGGCAGCGGCGACGGCCGGGGACGCAAGGGTGGCGCACGTGGCTAAGGCTTTCAAGTACGGACTCAAAGGGATCACCGGCTACCTTGAGCCCGCCGAGCGCGAACTCCTGCGGGGCCTTCTGGACGATGTCATTTCCATGCTGGAACCGGAGCTGTCCCAGAATGAAGACCCCTTGACGGCCCTGATCGGCCTGGACATGAATGTCAAGGAACCGTCCGATCGCGCCTTGCTCAGGCTGCTGCCAAACGTCATGAAGAACGACGACGCCGCTTCCCTCGAGTTCCGCCAGCTCACCGAGCGCTCGCTGCGGGAAGGAAAAATCGGTGCGCTTAGGGCCGCAGCGATGGGCCTGGACCGCAACGAGCTTGTGCTCACGCCGGAGGAGGCCAAGCTCTGGTCCATGGCACTCAACGACGTCCGCCTGGTACTGGCCGAGCGCCTCGATATCCGCGACGAAGCCGATGCCGACCATGTCCACGCCATGCAGGACTGGTCCCAGGCCGAAGACGTAGAGAGCTATCTGGCGCTCGTGTACAACTTCACTACTTGGCTCCAGGAATCGCTGGTGCAGGCCATGATGGCATCGATGGACCGGAAAGCCTGAGATGAAATTAGACGTGCTCGCTGCCTTCCGTGTGACAAAACAGACACGAGGCCCCCGCCACAAGTCATGGTTGCGGCACATGCCTTGGCTTATTCTCTAAGAATCATGAACTCAGCATCGGATACGGTATCGGGTGGGGAGAGCGCCGCACCGGCGCCGGAATCCCAGCGCAAGCCGGAAACACTGAACAGCAACGCAGACAACACTTTGCTGGGATCACGCCCCATAGGTGTCTTCGATTCGGGAGTGGGCGGGCTTACGGTGGCGCGGTCGATCATCGACCAATTGCCCAATGAGTCCATCATTTACGTGGGGGACACTGCCAACGGACCTTACGGGCCTCTTCCTATCGCCGAGGTCCGCGCCAACGCCCTCGGGGTCATGGACGAGCTCGTGGACTCCGGCGTCAAGCTTCTGACGATCGCCTGCAATTCAGCCTCGGCCGCAGTTTTGCGCGATGCCAGGGAGCGGTACACGGCCCGCTACGGGATTCCCGTCATTGAGGTCATCCAACCGGCGGTCCGCCGGGCGGTGTCCGCTACGCGGTCTGGCCGGATAGGCGTGATCGGGACATCGGCCACAGTAGGTTCCCGGGCCTACGAGGACACCTTTGCCGCCGCCCCGGACCTGAGTATCACCTCGGTGGCCTGTCCGGAATTCGTGAGCTTCGTAGAGGCCGGCATCACCACCGGTCCGGAGCTCCTGGCCGCAGCCCACGAGTACCTGGAACCGCTCAGGGATGCCGGAGTGGACACCGTAGTGTTGGGTTGCACGCACTATCCGCTGCTGACGGGAGTGATCTCATACGTCATGGGGGAGGACGTCACCCTTGTGTCCAGCGCCGAGGAGACCGCCAAAGACGTGTACCGGGCCCTGGCCACCCACGGGATCCAGCGCACCGACGCCAGCCTGCCGCGGCACGACTTCATGGCGACCGGCGACGCTGTCCAGTTCGAAATCCTGGCGCGCCGCTTCCTCGGCCCTGAGGTCCTGTCCGTGCGCCACGTGGACCATGTAGCCGCGCAGTACCCGACAGGAAGCCTCGCGCGCATCACCCCGGAAATGCTGGAGGCCGCCCGGACGGGAGGCCACCATGCGAGGACCTCCAACTTCGTTGATCCTGCAGCCTTCACCGTAAACGAATTCGGCGCGGCCCGCGGGGGCCGCATCCAGTGAAACTGACCATTGTTGGCTGCACGGGTTCCTTTCCCGGGCCGGGCTCTCCGGCGTCGTGCTACCTGCTGACCGCGCAGGACGGCGAACGCCAGTGGAAGATCGTCATGGACCTAGGCAGTGGTGCGCTCGGGGCCATCCAGCGGTACACGGACCTTGAGGACATAGACGCGATCTTCCTGACCCATTTGCACCCGGACCACTGCATGGACCTGTGCGGACTGCACGTGGCAGTCCGCTGGAAGCCAGGCGGTTGGGGTCGGGACAGGATCCCCGTGTGGGGGCCCGCCGCGACGGCCGACCGGATGGCCACTGCGTACGGGCTGGAACTGGACCCCGGAATGCACGAAGAGTTCGACTTCAGCAACTGGAGCGAACGCCAGTCCGTGCAGCTTGGACCGTTCACCGTGACGCCGTATGCCGTGAACCACCCGGTGGAAGAGGCCTACGCATTGCGCGTAGAGGTCACGGAGCCGGGCAAGGATGGAAGTCCCGTCACCAGGATCCTGACGTACTCGGGAGACACCGACTCGTGCCAGGGACTTGAGGATGCAGCCCGCAACGCGGATCTCTTCCTGTGCGAGGCTGCCTTCGAAGAAGGACGCGACGACGACATCAAGGATGTGCACCTGACCGGCAAGCGCGCGGGGCAGGCGGCTAAAGCCGCGGGAGCCCGACGCCTCCTCCTGACTCACATTCCCGTGTGGACGTCACAGACCAAGGTCATGGCAGAGGCGCGGCCCGAGTTCGCCGGCGATGTCGCCGTCGCGGTTGCCGGGGTTCACTACACCGTCTGAACCCGCAGTCCAGCAGCGGCTGTGTGGTCGCTAAGCTTGCAGTATGACTTCCGAAGCCACATCTGTCCCCGTCATCCGTGCCGACGGCCGCACGCCTGACCAGCTCCGTCCCATCAGCATTACGCGCGGCTGGTCCAAGCAGGCCGAAGGCTCGGCCCTGATCGAGTTCGGCAACACCCGGGTGCTGTGCACAGCTTCCCTGACTGAAGGCGTGCCGCGCTGGCTCAAAGGTGAAGGCCGCGGCTGGGTCACGGCCGAATATGCCATGCTGCCGCGGGCCACGAACACCCGTTCCGACCGTGAGTCGGTCAAGGGAAGGATCGGCGGACGCACGCACGAGATTTCGCGCCTGATCGGCCGGTCGCTGCGTTCCATCATCGACACCAAGGCGCTAGGCGAGAACACGATCGTGCTGGACTGCGATGTACTCCAGGCCGACGGCGGAACCCGCACCGCGGCGATCACCGGCGCCTACGTGGCGCTCGCCGAAGCGATCCGATTCGCCCGGGAGAACAAGATGATCGCAAAGAACGCGCAGCCGCTGATCGACACGATCGCTGCCGTCTCTGTGGGGATCATCGACGGCATCCCCATGCTGGACCTGCCTTATGTAGAGGACGTGCGTGCCGAAACCGATATGAACGTGGTGGTCACCGGCTCGGGGAAGTTCGTAGAGGTCCAGGGAACCGCCGAGGGAGCCCCTTTCGACCGCGATGAGCTGAATGCGCTTCTGGACCTTGCCCTCATTGGCACGGGCGAGCTGGCGGCGATCCAGCGCGAGACCCTGGCCGAGGCCCCGTGAGCGAGGCAATGACCGCGGTTGTTCCGCGACTCGTTCTCGCCACCCACAACAAGGGCAAACTGCGCGAACTCAGGGAACTCCTCAGGGGGCAGGTCCCAGGGCTCGACGTCGACACCCAGGTGATTGACGCGGCCGCGGCCGGAGCCCCCGACGTTGCAGAGACCGGGGTAACTTTTGCCGAGAACTCCCTGCTGAAGGCGCGGGCCGTGGCTGAAGCCACCGGACTGGTGGCGATTGCCGATGATTCCGGGCTCGCCGTGGACGTGCTGGGTGGAGCCCCCGGCATCTTCTCGGCCCGTTGGTCCGGCCGGCATGGTGACGATGCCGCCAATCTCCAACTCTTGTTGGCGCAATTGTCCGACGTCCCCGACGCGCACCGTGGAGCGGCGTTTGTCTGCGCGGCGGCGCTCGCTGTACCCGACGCCGTCGACGGCGGTGGGCGGGAGGTGGTCGAATACGGCCAGTTGGAAGGCACCCTCTTGCATGAACCCCGCGGCGCGGGGGGGTTCGGCTACGACCCCGTGCTGCAGCCCCAGGGCCTGGACCGCAGCTGCGCCGAGCTGAGCTCCGAGGAAAAGAACGCCATCAGCCACCGCGGCAAGGCGTTCCGGGCGTTGCTTCCGGCCATCGTGGACGCCCTGCGCTAGAAAAGCGAATGGCACCCCCGTTACTGCGGGGGTGCCATTCGACGTGATAGGGCCGGCTCAGCTATTCGCTGCGCTTGCCGGCTTCGTGTTCTTCGATGAATTCTTCGGCGGGTTCTGCTCCAGGTTCGGTGGCCTTGCGCCTCGCAAGGAAGCCGCGGATGACCTCGATTGCGACGGGGACCACTGAGATCAGCACGATGACGACGAAGATGATGTCGAGGTTGTCCCGGACCCACGGCACCTTGTCGCCCAGAAGGTATCCGAGCAGCGTGACGCCGCCGCCCCAGAGCACGGCGCCGATGACGTTGAAGATGAAGAACTTGCGCTTGTCCATTTGCGCGACGCCGACGATCACCGGCACGAAGGTGCGGATGATCGGGACGAAGCGGGCCAGGATCAAGGCCTTGCCGCCGTGCTTTTCGAAGAAGGCGTGCGCGCTTTCTACGTTCTCCCGCTTGAACAGCTTGGAATCAGGCTTGTTGAAAATGGCAGGTCCGGCCTTGGAGCCAATGAGGTAGCCGCTCTGGTTGCCGATGATCGCCGACACAATGATCAGGGCGGCAAGTGCCCAGATATTGAACTTGATGGTGTCCGTGGCCACGAGCAAGCCCGCAGTGAAGAGCATGGAATCGCCAGGGAGGAAGAAGCCCACCAGGAGCCCCGTTTCTGCGAACACAATTCCGCAGACAACCAAGACTACCCACGGCGCCAAAGCGGGGTTGGCCAGGAAGACCTGTGGGTTCAACCAGTCGGGGAGAAGCGCGGACATGTGCGGCTGCAACTGTCCTGCGCCTCCCAAAGCGGACACGGCAAAGTCGTTCATCGCAGAAAGGGTCACCCTTCAAGGGTACGGGACAACCGCCGTCGGGCCTTGAGACATCCGTTCTTCGCTTATGCTGAATGCTAAGCATGCTGATTATCCACAATCATTCTTAGGCAAAGGACGGGCTGCTTGGACACGTGCGCGACGGGCAGCACCGAAGGCATTTGAACGGCCCGTGAGCCCACAATCGGAGGAACGAGATGAACGTCTTGATCAAATTGCTCGGCATGGCGGTGGGCATGGGCGCCGGATTCGCGGCGAATAAGGCCCTTGGAGGCAGTCTGGAGCAAGTCCACCGGCAAGCACGCCCCCAAGGATGCGACTAATCTCGAGGACTCCTTGCCTGGCGTGGCGCTGTTTGCCGTCGCAGGGGCAGCAGTAGTGTCAGTCATCCACGTCATGACCCAAAGGGCAACCAAGGAAGGCTCTCGTCAATCTGCAGGAGACAGCAAGCGAAGTTTGAGGCCGGCGGCCTGTCCGTGGTCCTGCCATTGCAGACGCCCTCATGGTGGCGACCACCACCGGAGCATCGGGCGGCTCTTTCCCCCTGTAACCTTGACCAGTGGCATTGGACTTTACGGCGATCGACTTTGAAACTGCGAACGGCTTCAGGGGCTCTCCGTGCTCAGTCGGCCTCAGCAAGGTCCGCGGCGGAGTAGTGGTCGAGGAAGCCTCCTGGCTCATGCGCCCACCGGAAAACCACGACCACTTCGAGTACCACAACACGCGAATCCACGGCATCCGGGCCGAGGACGTCGCCGGCGCTCCACGCTTTGGGGAAGTCTTTCCCGAAATCGGGGCTTTCATCGGCGGCGATATTTTGGCCGCCCACAATGCAGCCTTCGATCTCGGCGTCATCCGTTCCGGGCTTGAAGTGTCCGGGCTGCCTGGCCCGGCCTACGAATACGTTTGCACCGTGATGTTGTCCAGGCGCTGTTATTCCTTGGTGTCCAATTCCCTGCCCTACGCCGCGGAAGAGGCCGGCGTGCCCCTCGTGAATCATCACGATGCCGCCGAGGACGCCCGGGCTTGCGCGGGGATCCTGGTCGATATTGCCCGCAGAAACGATGCGAACAGTATTGCAGAGCTCTACTTGTCCCTCGGCTTGGCCTTGCCGAAACAGCAGGCCTTCCGGCCGGGAGACGGGCTGTCCAAGCAAACCCTGGCTGCGCTCGCGGCCGTCGGGGCCGTTTCGCAACCTTCTGGCCGCTCCGGCGTCGGGAATGGCGCCGGCCAACTTGGGCGAGCCTGGAGCAACTGGCCGGAAGAGGGAACCAATCCGTTGCCCAACCCTGCAGCGGAACCGGGCCACCCGCTGTTCGGCCAGACTGTAGTTTTCACCGGTGAACTTGCCATTGCCCGGCCGGACGCGAAACAGCGGGCCGCGGAGATGGGCGCACGCCCCGAGAGCCGCGTCACCGGAAGGACCACGGTCCTGGTGGTGGGCGACGGCTTCGTGGCAGGCGATCTACGGAACGGTCGCCTCACGGGGAAAGCCAAGCGGGTCTTGGAGTTGCATAGCCGCGGCCAACAGATCGAAGTGCTTTCCGAGGGAGAGTTCCTGCAGATGGTCGGCGGAAGCTAGCTGCATCAATATTCATACGGAGCAACAAAGCTTCCCGTTGCGTGCCCGCACTCCTAGCCTTGAGCCATGACACAGGGAAAGAAGGCTGACGCCGCACGCTTCACCGCAGGGACGCCGGCTCGGGCGGCCACCGGATGGCGGGCCGTCTTCGCTTTTCCCAATCCTGTCAATGAGTACGCCGCGAGGATCACTGCGGGCCTTGTGGTTTTGGCTGCGGTGCTTACCCTCCTCACCGGTTTTGGCTGGGGGCTCGTGCTGATTGCGGCCGGTTTCTGGTTGCGGGTGCTTTTCGGGCCCAGGATCTCGCCGTTTGCCTTGTTGTCCGTGAAGGTCCTGGCACCCCGGGTCGGTCCTGCCAAGCTTGTCCCGGGTCCGCCCAAGCGCTTCGCACAAGGAATCGGTGCCGTGCTGAGTACCGCTGCCGTGGTTCTCTTCTTCGCCGGTTTCGCGCTGGGAGCATGGATCCTGCTGGCCCTCTTGATTGTCGCGGCGTCCCTCGAGTCGTTTGTGGGATTCTGCCTTGGCTGCGCGATTTTCGGTTTCCTGCAGAAGCGTGGCCTCATTCCCGAGGAAGTTTGCGAAGCCTGCAACAACATCGCATTTCGCCAGGCATGAACTAGCTCTTTCTAGCCGACCTTTTCCTAGCCGACCGTGACGGCAATCAACTGCTGCGCCATCGCGCGTATGACTTCCGGCGCCTCAAGGGCTTCAAGCCAGTCCGGCGGCAGGGCGGCCTCACCGTGGAATGCCCCAGGATATTGCCCGCAATGGAAGCGGTGGAGTCACTGTCACCGCTGTGATTCAGCGCGACGGCCACCGCCTGACGGAAATGGGCGGCCGGATCGAGCTGTGCCCCTGCCGCTGCGGCGGTTGCCAACACGGCATAGAGCCCGACGGCGAGTGCCTCCTCCGCGACCCAGCCTTCGCCCAGTTGCGCCGTGAGTTCTTCGGGGCTGAGCACGGTTCCGGTGGAGGACAGCTCCAGCGCTTGGCGGAGGCGGTCCAACAGTTCCGGGGCTGGATCCGGCAATGCCGCCACCACACTCAAGGCATGTTCAGCCGCAGTCCGTATATCCAAGCCCGTGGCCAGTTTGTGCACGAGCACGCTGAAGGCGCCGGCACTCTGCCGTGCCGAAGGGTGCCCGTGGGTCAGCGACGCGGCGTCAGTGCTCAGCTTGTAGACCGTGGCTTCGGAAATATGCGGGACCAAGCCAAATGGAGCGGATCGCATCACCGTGCCGCAACCCTTCGATTCCGGATTGACGGGGCGAAATTTTGTCCCCATCTGGCCCGTGGCGAGTCCGCTCAGGCACGCTTTGCCCGGATGCCTGCGGTGCCGGAGGACTTCCTGGCCGTCAATCCAACGCGGTTGGGGAACGGGGGTCGATGCCGGCAAGGCCACGTCCTGGGTGGCGAGCCAGCGAAGATAAGCAAGCCAGAGGCACGCGGTTTCATCGGCGGCTACGCCGTCGTTGGCCCACTCAAGTGCTTCCACGAGGCCGTCCACGGTGTACAGCGTCAGCTGGGTGTCGTCCGAGAAGTGGGTGCCGCCGTCGAGCTGTCCGAAAGAAGTGAGTCCTGCTGCGCCGTAGCGGGAGCGGATAGTGTCCACGTCGTCGAATTCCACCGCGTAGCCGAGCGAATCGCCCAGGGCCCCTCCCAGCAGGCAGCCGAGGACCCGGGACTCGAAAGATGGAACGACGGAGGGGGACGGTTCAGCACTCATAGTGGTAATTTACCGCGGCTGCTTCGCCGGACTCGACGTGCCCACTGATACGGTGGCTCCTGAACTAGGAGGCAGTGATGCGTGAACCCGCGTGGCGGAAAACCGGAAAGACGCCGGACTACAGATTCTCCCTCGCAAATGAGCGGACCTTCCTAGCCTGGATTCGCACTTCCTTGGCGCTGCTGGCGGGCGCCGTCGCGATCGATCAGCTTGCTCCGAACATCGCACCGCAGCCGGTGCGCATTGCACTGTGCGTCGTGCTTTCAATCATTGGCGCGGGCCTCGCGACGCTTGCCTACCGTCGTTGGGCGCAGATGGAGGCCGCCATGCGCAACGACCAAGCGTTGCCGTTCTCACGGGTCATGATGCTGATGACCATCGTGGTTGCCGTGGCAGCCTTCACGTTCGCTGTGCTGATCCTGGTGGCGCGTTGAGCGTCGAGGCCAGGGATTCAGGGCTGCAGCCAGAGCGCACCACGCTCGCCTGGCGCCGGACCCTTATTTCGCTTCTGGTTGTGGACCTCTTTATATGGCGCAGGTGGCTGTCTGCCAAGTCCGGCGCGGGGCAAATGCCCACCGGAATACCGGGACTCGATTACCAAGGAATCTGCGCTTTGACGGCCGCCGCTGCGACGATCGTTCTAGGTAGCATTGTTTGGGTAAGGTCCCGTCAGCTCCACCAGGGCGCGGACGAAGCGTCGGCTGTCCTCATGCTGGCAAGCGCGGGGTCCATCATCGCACTGGGCTGCGCGGCGGTCGCCGCGATCGCGCTTGGCGGCTAGGCTCGGACTCAGGTAGCGTCCAGACTCGGCTGGCAGGATTCTGCAGGGCACAGCGCGCGATCTGCTGCGTGGCTAGCTGTTGCCGTGCGCCTCCGCAACACGCCACCCCAACTTCGAACTAAGGAATCATCCGACATGACCACAACTGTGTCCGTTCCCTCCTCCCGCGGTACTGGGCTCATCGCCCGGGCGTCCGCTGAAGCTCTGGGGACGTTGTTCCTTGTGGTTATTGGCTTGGGTGTGCTCATCTTCATCAATCCCCAGGCGGTTCCGATGCCGGCGTCGCTGGCCAGCGGCCTTGCCGTTACCGCTGCCATGCTTGCCTTCGGCTACTTGTCGGGCGGGCATTTCAACCCGGCAGTCACCGTTGGCCACGTGATCGCTGGCCGCACGAAGCTCGTGGATGGAGCCGCCTACTTGGGTGCCCAGCTTGTGGGTGGTTTGCTGGGCGCACTGGCGATCTTCGCCGTCGTACGGACTGTTCCCGGGATCACCGACAGCCGCAACGTCTTTGACACCGCGACCTCGGGGTTCGGTGCGCATTCCAGCTTCCAGGTTCCGCTGACCGGGGTGATGCTCATCGAGGTACTCGGCGCAGCGATCCTGGTAGGGGTCTTCCTGGGGGTCACCGCCCGGCGGAACCCCAGCAAGGTTGCCGCACCGTTTGCCGTTGGCCTGACCGTCGCAGCGCTGCTGCAATTGGGCCAGTCCACTGGCAACCTTGCCTTCAACCCCGCCCGTGCCACCGCGTCCGCAGTTTTCAGTTCCGGCTGGGCGTTGGAGCAGCTCTGGCTCTTCTGGGTGGCGCCCTTGGTGGGGGCAGCGATCGCGGGTCTCATCTTCCGCGGCTTTGGCGAGTCCGCTCCGGTGGTCGTCGCGGAGATTGAAGAACCGGCGCAGTCCGGCGAACGGGACGAAGAGTCCGACGACGACGCTGACGCCGCCGCGACGGCAGGCCCGGCAGAGGTTTCACCTGCTGCCGCTGCGCCTTCTGCAGAAGTGAAGCCCGCCGTCGACCCCGCCCGTGATTTCTTCGACGGCAAGCGGGACTGAGACCGGAATTAGTTGCCCGGAAGGCCCCGATATTGCCGGTGCCGCCGTGCCGCGCCAAAAATGTCTGTGCCTCCCGTTAGCGTGAAAACATGAAGCTTCTACACACTTCGGATTGGCACCTGGGCCGCTCATTCCACGGCGTAGGGATGCTGGATGCCCAGCGCAACTTCATTGAGCAATTGCTGGCAGTTATCCGCGAGCAATCGGTCGATGTCGTGCTGATTGCCGGTGACGTTTACGACCGTGCACTTCCCGGCCTGGATGTTGTGAAGCTTCTCGACGACGCCCTGGTTCGGATCACAGACGCCGGGGCCAAGGTGGTGCTGACCAGCGGCAACCATGATTCCGCGATCCGCCTCGGGTTCGCCTCACGCCTGCTGGAGCGCGGGGGAGTCCATTTGAGGACACGGGTGGAGGACTTGGATTCCCCGGTCTTGTTCGCACTGGACGGGAACCGCGCCGGCGGAGCCACCCCGGGGGCCCCGGTGCTGGCCGTCTACGGCATTCCCTATCTTGAACCGAGGCTCGTTGCCGAACGGCTCAGCACCCAAACGGCGAGTCATTTTGACGTCACCCAGGCAGCGGTGCAGCTGATTCACAAGGACATCGCCCGGAGAAGCGGGACGGGACCGGTGCATTCCGTAGTGCTGGCACACACGTTCGCGAGTGGAGGTATCACCTCGGACAGCGAACGCGATCTGAGCATCGGCGGTTTGGGAGCAGTGCCACTCGATCTCTTCGATGGCTTTGGCTACACGGCCTTGGGCCATCTCCACGGGCGGCAGGAACTTTCCGAGCACGTCCGGTACTCGGGTTCGCCACTTGCCTACTCGTTCTCCGAAGCCAAGCATCGGAAGGGCGCCTGGCTGATCGACGTCGGAGCGGACGGCGTGAGGAGCGTCGAGGAAATCCTGTGGAAGGCACCGCGGGAGCTGGCGATTCTCAGGGGAAGCTCGCCCAGCTTTTGGAGTCCGAGGAACACAACTGGGCCGAATCCGCCTACTGCCAGATCACCCTCACGGACTCCGCGCGGCCGGCGCAGGCCATGGAACAGTTGCGTACCCGTTTCCCGGACACACTGGTGTTGGGCTTCGACCCGGAGGACGCCGCGGGAATGGCCAAGGCCAGCTACAGCAGCAGGCTTGCTGAAGCCGAGGACGATCTCGGAGTTTGCTGTGGTTTCCTTGACCATGTGCGCGGGAGGCCTGCTGACGAAACTGAACTTTCCGCCCTTCGTGAAGCCTTGGAAATGGTCCGGCTGGACGGAGCGGAGCTGTGAGAATCCACCGCCTTGAGATCGAGGCTTTCGGTCCGTTTGCCGGGGTTCAGTCGATCGACTTCGATCAGCTGGGCGCCCAGGGTCTGTTCCTCCTGAACGGTGCTACCGGCGCCGGCAAGACGAGCGTGCTCGACGCCATCTGCTTCGCCTTGTACGGTTCGGTGCCCGGCGCCCGCCAAGACGGCAAACGCTTGCGGAGCGACCACGCGGAACCGGCTGCAGAGCCCCGCGTTGTCTGCGAATTCTCCGCCCGCGGCAGGCGCTTCGAAGTCACCCGCTCCCCGGCGTGGGACAGGCCCAGTGCCCGTGGACGCAAAGGCTTCACTACGCAGCAGGCCAAGACCCTCTTGCGCGAACGGGTCAATGGTTCGTGGGAAGAGAAGAGTTCCCGCAACGACGAAGCCGGTTCGGAAATAGGTGATGTCCTCGGGATGGACCGGGAGCAGTTCACCAGGGTAGTCATGCTCCCGCAGGGAGACTTCGCGGCCTTCCTACGCTCTAAAGCTTCCGACCGGCTGGATCTGCTGCAGAAACTCTTCGGCACCCAGCGCTTTGAAGCCATCGAGCAACAGTTGGCACTCCAGGCAAACGCTGCGCGCGCTGAAGTGGAAGGCAACCAGAACGGTCTTCACTTGCTCTTGCAGCGGGTCGAATCGGAGTTCGCGCAACTGGGTATTGAAGAGCCAGTGGAGCCGGATGTCCATGACATCGTGTCCGGCGCGGCCACACCCGAACTCAGGCTCGGGCACTTGGAAGCATGGTCGCGGGCCGAATCGCTGGAGCGGCAACAGTCTGCCACCTTCGCCGACGCCGCCAGGCTTCAGCTGGCAGATAAGCTCAACTCTGCCCGGGAGCGGGTTCAACGGCACGCGAAGCTCGACGCCGCCACGCGCCGCAACGAAGCACTCGCTGCACGCGCGGCCGAAGTCCAGGAATTCCGCGACCGTCTTGGACGTCACCGGAAGGCCGCCGTTCTCGGCGGCCAGCTCGACGCCGTCGACCGCGCTGCGAAGGCACTGGACCTGGCGGCCTCGAAGGCCGAGTCGGCTAGGGCCAAACTCCTTGCGGCCTCCCTGGACGCAAGCGATCCCGCCGCGGCCCTGGCAAGGATTCGGGAAACCATGGCGGTCCTGGAAGCCCGGGTTGCGGACGAGCAAAAGCTCGACCACATTGCTGGCCGGCTTGTCGGACTCAATGCTGCAGCAAAGCATCGGGATACCGCCAAGGAATCAAGGTCCCTAAGCTTGGTGGCGCTTCGCGCGGAGGCAGCCTCCTTGGAAACCGGCCTCGGCCCACTGGAAGTGGCAGCCTTGGAACTGCCCCTGCGCGAAAGTGAAGCCGCGGCAGCGCAGAACACCGTCAAGACCGTGGCGCGTCACGCAGCTGCCCTCGAATCCCTCTCCGCGGCGGTAAAGCGGCACGCGTTGGCCCGCGCTCTTTCCCAGGACCTCCGACAACTCTGGTTGGATCTCCGCGAATCCCGCTTGGCCAACGCCGCCGCAGAGCTCGCAGCAAAGCTGCATGACGGTGAAGCATGCCCTGTCTGCGGAAGCGCTGAGCACCCTTCGCCAGCGTCAGCCGGATTGACGGCATTAGCCCTCGCCGAGGAAGAGCAATCCGCCCACGAACGGTATGACGAGAGCGAGCACGACCTGCTCCAGGCGTCGGCCGAGCTCGCGTCCGCCGAGCAGGAGGTCGCTGTGCTGGCCGCCCAGGGCGGAGGCATCGATCCAAAGGAAGCTGCTTTCACCGAGGCCTTGGCCAAAGACGCGCTCGCCTCGGCACGGCTCGCCGTCGACGGACTCAAGAGAGGCAAGGAAAGCCTCGCCCGTGTGATGGAGCGGATTTCCCGCTTGGAAGAAGAGCAACTCCGGGATGACACGGTTGCGGCCCAGGACGAGTCGGCCCTGACCCTGCTGAGCGAACAACGCGAGTCCCTGGACACCCTGCTTTCCGGGCTTCGTGACGGCTTCGAGACGCTCCGTGGCAGGATCGAGGCACTGACCAGGCAACGCGAGCTCCTCCAGTCCGCCGTCACCGCGGGCGCCCAGTTGGAAGGCGCCCGGGAGGCCTTGGACGATGCTTCGGTGGCCTTGCAACATGCCCTGTCGGCGAACCATTTCGAGACAGCTGAGGATGCCCGGCGAGACATGCTCGACGAACAGCACGCCGCCCGCTTAGACGAAGCCGTCAGGGCTTCCGAGACCGAGAGTGCCCGTCTCGCGGAGCTTTTTGAGTCCGAGGACCTTGCGCTTGCTGCCAAGGAAGCCCGAATCGGCGATGTGCCCTTGGCCGCCGTCGAGCTGGCCGCCCTCGAAGGGGAGGCCGGTCAAGCGGAAGAAGCGGCGCGCCGTCTTGCCCTTGCTGCGGGGCTCGCAGCCCGGACCCTGACGAGCTTGGCAACGATCCGTGCGCAGTATGAAGCAGCGTCGGCCTCGGGACGGGAGCCCCGCGAACGCGCCCGGGCGCTCAGCGAACTCGCCGAAACTGCCAGGGGGTCGGGCGACAATGGCTACAAAATGAGCCTCAACAGCTATGTTCTGGCCGCGCGGCTCGAACAAGTCGCAGCAGCGGCGTCGGAGCGCCTTGTTGCCATGAGCGATGGCCGCTACACCCTTCAGCACACGGACGCCAAGGCAGCTAGGGGCGCGAAATCCGGGCTAGGCCTGGAAGTCGTGGATGAATGGACGGGACAGCGGCGGGACACCGCCACCCTTTCCGGCGGGGAATCCTTCATGGCCTCGCTCGCCTTGGCCCTGGGGCTCGCGGATGTTGTCCAGCAAGAGGCCGGCGGCGTAGACATCGAGACCTTGTTCGTGGATGAGGGCTTCGGGAGCCTCGACGAGCAGTCCCTGGAACAGGTGATGGACGCGCTGGAAGGATTGCGCGACGGCGGCAGGGTAGTCGGGCTCGTCAGCCACGTTGCCGAAATGAAGCAGAGAATCAGCAGCCAGCTCCAGGTGATCAAGAGTCGCAACGGCTCCACCGTGCGAATCGTCGACGCCGCAGCCGCGTAGGACCGAGCCGTTAGACGGACGCATCCTCCGCGAGCCGTCCGGTAGACTTGGAGGGTTACACCGGGTCGCGCGCATCGGGAGGAGGGACGATGCGCACCATTCAGCGAACCCGGAATCATGAACTCCTTTCCACAAAACTCCGCGGGTAACACCGCGCTCGCGCCTGCCCCGTCGCAGCCTGCCCGCCAGCGCCGTTCGCGCCTGCCTGGCCGCTTCGCGCGCCTGCCCGAACTTGCCGGCCGAGACTTCCTGCCGTTGGGACTCTTCGCGAGGCTGCCCCTCGCCATGCTGACCGTTGGCACCTTGACCCTCGTCACGGCCGTCAGCCATTCTTACGCCATCGGCGGCCTGGCCGCCGGCGCCGTGGGTATCGGGTCAGCCGTGGGCGCGCCGGTGCTCGGCTCGCTCGCTGACCGGGCAGGCCAACGCCCGGTCCTGCTGGTAGCCGCGGCCGTCAACGCGGTCACAGTCATTGCACTGCTCGTTGCCGCCTACCTGACGCCGGATTTCAACGCACCCACGGACGCGATCGCCATTCTAGTGACGGCCTTCCTTGCTGGAGCGAGTTGCCCGCAGGTGGGTCCCATGGCCCGTGTCCGCTGGATGGCCCTGACCACAAGGAACCTGCCCGCGCGGAACGAGGGCCCGGGAGCTAGTGGGAAGATCGCCGGTTCGGGCAGTGTGGCGGCGAGCCGCGCAGACCTGGATACTGCCCTGTCCTACGAGGGAACCGCTGACGAAATCACTTTCGTCCTGGGGCCGGCGCTGGTCGGCATTTTGGCGAGCCTCGTAGCTCCTTGGCTGCCGCTGGCATTGGCTGCGGTCCTCACTGCCACTCTGGTACCTGCTTTCGCCGTGCATCCTTCGCAATTAGCCGTGGTGCCGGCAAAGCGCAAGGCACGGGGCGCCGTCGGGAGCGCTCCTGAAGGACAGAGATCACGCGTCCGTTCTCTGGCCTGGTTGAAAGTGGCCGTTCCGGTATTGGCCATGGTCTGCATGGGAACATTTTTCGGTGCCACGCAGAATGCGTTGAGTGCTTTTTCCGCCCAATTCGCCACTGCCGAAATCGCGGGACTGATGTACTCCGTCATGGGCCTGAGCTCCGCCGTCGCCGCTCTATCTGTTGCCTACTGGCCGCAGCGCTTTGGGCTGGCGATCCGCTGGGTGGTCGCCGCGGCGGCGATGACAGCGTTCTCCCTGTTGTTGTTCCTCCCGGCCGGGATCTGGCCTATGGCCATGGTTCTGCTAGTGCTGGGAATTCCGGTGGGACCCGTCATGGTGACGGTCTTCAGCATCGGAGGAGTCGTGGCCCCAGCCGGCCGCATGGCAACGGTCATGACCGCCCTGGCGAGCGGGATCGTGGCCGGTACGGCCTTGGGCGCCTATCTTGCCGGCCAGTTGGCACAGATCCAAGGTTCAGGCGCCGCCTTTGTGGTGTCTACCGCCGCTTCGGGTGCGCTTCTGGTGCTCGGCGTCGTGGCGGGACTTTTCCTTCGGCGCAGGCCAAGCACCCAACAATAACGACGCACGCTCACTTATGGGCCACTTTTTGGGAACCCTCTTTCAGATCATCCGCAAAAGGGTTCCCGGTTTGGCCTGAAGAGTGAGCGAGCGTTGGAAGAAATAGGACTACCGCGCGCATCAAGGGTGAAATGCAGGGTGCCTCATGCCAGTTGCGACTCTATCCGAGCTGCGCTCGCGGCCAGTGCCTCCCCGACGGCGGCTTGGTCCTGTTCGCGGCGGATGTAGACGACGGCGATCGCCGCGGGCCGCCCGCCGGGCACCTTGATGGGAGCGGCCAGGGATGACAATCCTGCGATGACCTCGTCGTGGCTTGCAGCATAGCCGAGCCGGCGCGCTTCGGTTGCCTCCGGCCGATAGGGCAAGCCCGGGGCGCGGGTGGCCCATTCGTCCTCGCTCATGGTGGACTGGATGGCGATTCCAGGCGCACCGGTGTTCACGGGGTGGCGGGTCCCCGGGTGTTGTGCCAGGGTCGCGGCCGAGTGGCGTGGCTCCACGGTGACCAGCGTGACGCAATCAAGATGGTCCCAGACCGCCACGAAGGCCGTCATGTTCAGGGTATTGGCAAGCTGGGTCAGCTCCGGGAGGGCGGCCGTCTGGAGATCGCGGGAGACGCCCCGCGCCAGCACTGCCAGGCCGGGGCCGGGCTGAACCCGACCGCCGTCGTCGCGGACCAAAAGGGAGTGGTCCTCCAGCGTGCGCAGGATCCGGTAGGCCACCGAGCGATGAACGCCCAGGGCGCCGGCGAGTTCGGCAATGGTCAAGGGACGTTCGGCGGCGGCCAGGATTTCCAGGGCTTGGATTCCGCGGGAGAGAGTCTGCGACGGCGAAACGGTCGCCGTCGTTTCCTGCGGTTTTTTAGTGGCACTGGGCGACATCATGGGCTCCATCCTATGTTGGCGTCTGAGGCGGCGGATCCGCCATCTTGTGCCGTGGACCGCAAAAGACTATGGTTCTGTATGAGAATTTATTGTTCAAATATAGAACAAGTTCACATATAGAACAATCTCCACCCAGGAATCAATGATGATTGCCAAGTCCAGCCAGAATGCGGAGCCAGGCCGACTGGGCCGCACTTCGCGGCCGCGGGCACATCACTTCCGTGGCAGCCTGGGCCGATTTGCCACAGGCGTGGCCATCGTAACGTTTGACGGCGCCACCAAGCGGCACGGGATTACCGTGAATTCCTTCACCGCGGTGTCCATGGAGCCACCGCTGGTCCTTGTCAGCATCGCCCGCACCGCTAAAGCCCACGACGAGCTTGCCGGGCGGTCCTTCAGTGTCAACATCCTGGGGGCGGAGCAACAGGACCTCGCGCTGCACTTTGCGGGCCGTCGCGGGCCCGAGCCCCGCTGGGTCGAAGGCGGCACGGCGCCGCGCCTATCCAATGTCCTGGCCTACTTCGAGTGCACGCCATGGGCTGCCTACGACGGTGGTGACCACACCCTTTACGTTGGCGAAGTGGTCGACTTCAACTACCGCAACGGCGATGCGCTCGCCTTCGCCAACAGCTCTTTCACCACGATTCCGGAAAGCCAATTGGGAATGGAGGATCTTCTGTAGTTGCCGCGGCGCAGGGAAATGCCGCATCCACATACGCAATGCCGTTCAGCTCAACCATCATTGGAGACAACCATGGGAATCCGGACCGGACAGCAGTACTTGGACAAGCTCAACTCGATGAACCCCCACGTCCTGATCGACGGCGAAATGGTCACCGAGAAGATCGCCGACCACCCGTCATTCAGGAACGTGGCCCGCACGTACGCGAAGCTCTTCGACATGCAGCATGAACCGAAGTATGCGGAAGCACTCACCTACGAATCTCCGACAACGGGGGATCGCGTCAGTACTTCGTTCCTGGTGCCGCGGAGCAAAGAGGACCTTGAACACCGGCATGCGGCCATCCGCACCTGGGCGGAGTACTCCCATGGATTCCTGGGCCGGACCGGTGACTACATGAACGGAGCGCTCACGGCGCTCGCAGCCGCGGAAAAGTGGTTCGCCCAGGCCGATCCGATGTTTGGCGAGAACATGCGCAAGTACTACGAGCATTGCCGCGAGAACGATCTCCTGGCCACGCACACCCTGATTCCGCCCCAGGTCAACCGTTCCGTGTCCGGGTCCGAACAGCTCGGTGGCCAACTCTCGGCCAGGGTGGTGGAGGAACGGGAAGATGGGATCGTGGTGCATGGCGCGCGCATGCTAGCCACGATCGCGCCGATTGCCGACGAACTCCTCGTGTTTCCCTCGACGCTCCTCCGAGCAACGCCGGAAGACGCCCCCTACTCCTACGCCTTCGCCCTCCCGAATGACGCGCCGGGCATGCGCTACCTGTGCCGGACCTCTCTCTACAACGGCGGAAGCACCCACGATGAACCCCTCGCCAGCCGCTTCGAGGAGATGGACGCCGTCGTGGTTTTCGATCATGTGTTCGTCCCCAACGAGCGCATCTTCATGCTTGGTCATCCCGAACTCTGCAACGCCTTCTATTCCGAGACGGGCGCCGGCGCCCTCATGACCCACCAAGTGGTCACGCGGACCATCGCCAAGAGCGAGTTCTTCCTTGGCCTTGCGTCCGAGATCGCGGCGTCCATTGGGATCGACGGTTTCCAGCACATCCAGGAAGACCTCGCGGAGCTGATCGAAACTGTTGAAATCGAAAAGGCCCTCATGGTGGCCGCGGAGGCGCAGGCCGCCCCAAGTCCGGATGGCGTGTTTCTCCCGCATTGGCCCACGTTGAACGCCGCGCGCAACTGGTACCCCAAGGTTGCCCAGCGATTCCCGGCAATCATCCGCAAGTTCTCGGCGTCCGGCCTTATGGCGCTACCGGGCGAGGCGGACGTGGCCAGCGAGGCGTTGCCGGACATAGAAATGTACCTGCAGGCGAAGACCCTGACTGGCCCGGAGCGCGTCCGCCTCTTCAAACTGGCCTTCGACGCGAGCATTTCCTCGTTCGCCGGGCGCCAGGCCTTGTATGAATACTTCTTCTTCGGTGACCCTGTCCGCATGGCGGGCGCCCTCGTGAACAGCTACGATCGCGAGCCGGTCCGCGCCCGGGTGCGTGAGTTCCTCGAGCGGGAAGACTGAACGCGCCACGGCGGATGCGACGACGGGAGGTTCCTGCCGTCGTCGTCATTTTGTGCCGTCCATGACGCTCGCTCACCTTTGACGCGAAATCCGCCGACGCTCGCTCACCTATGAGCCCAAACGGCGGCTCCCTCCTGCAGTTCATCATGTGCAGGAGGGTTTCGAATCTTTCCCTCATATCTGCAGGAGCGCCGGGTTGGAGGCCGACATATCTGCAGGAGGGTCGGGAAATGGACCTTCAGATGTGAGCGAGCGTCGGAACTCCTGCGAATATCGGCGGGCTCAACCAGCCTGCTCCAAAAGCCGCACGGCGTCGTCGTCCGTCAACTGTTCGAAGTGCTCGTAGAACGCGCCCACGGCGTGGAATTTGCCCGGCGTGTGCAGGCAGATCATGAAGTCGCACACCCGGCTGATGGACGCTTGGGCTTCCAAGGATGACACGGGGACGGCGGCCACCACGGTCGCCGGCCCGCCGGCGCGGACAGCCTCGACGGCGGCGCGCATGGTTGCGCCGGTGGCCAGACCATCGTCGACAAGAACCACCGTCTTGCCCGAGAGATCGAAGCTGATACCCGGGTAGGTTTTCACGCGCCGCAGGAGTTCGCCCCGCTCGCGCGCCTCCACGGCGTCAAGCGACCCCTGGGTGATTCCGTGCCACCGCATCCGTTCGGCGAGGGGCCGATTGATTATTCGGACAATTCTGCCGTTGGACCAGGCCAAGGCGCCGAAGGCGGTTTCCTCACGTCCCGGGATGCCGAGTTTTCGCACTAGGACAGCGCCGTACGGTTGGTAGAGTTCGACGGCGGCCGCGGCCGCTACGGGGACTCCGCCGCGAGCCAGGCCAAGCAGGATCGTGTCTGGCCGTTTCCGGAGTTGCGGAAGCCCGGCTGCCAGCCGGCGTCCGGCGTCCGCACGGTCCTTGAAGGGCATGCCCATTCGTCTCACTTCCACGTAATCCAGCGCTGAATCAAGCCTACCTTTCTTGCCGCGGCCGCTCCTCGCTGCCACGATGGGCCGTGTGAACAAGCCCATCGGTTACTGGATCAAACGCCTGGATGCCGCACTGGAAGTGCATCTGGACCGCACCTTGGCGAGGTTGAAACTCAGCCGGAGGCAGTGGCAGACACTCAACGTCCTGGCGGAGGAACCTCTCAGCCCCGAAGACCTTGACAGCGTCCTCAGCCCCTTTTGGGACGGCGATACGCGTCGTCGCGAAACAGAACTGGCCGCGCTGGTAGGCCGTGGATTGATCATCATGGTGGACGATCGCATCAGCCTCAGCGAATTGGGCCACGTAAAACATATGGAAGCCCAAAGGCTCGTCGAGGACTCCCGCCGGGACATCTCGATGGGGATAGGCCTGGATGAATACGCCATGGCCGTCAGCGTGCTCGAACGGATGACCCTTAACGCGGAGCGGCTGGCCCGGTAAGGCCAGCCGCTTCATCGTCAGCCTAGACGCCGAGGAACGCCAGGGCGGCGTCCTTGAACACCCGGCTGGTGATGGCGTTGCTGTGGTTCCGTCCAGGGACGAGTAATTGTTCCACTATGCCGCCTGCGCGGGCGGCGATCGAGGCGAGCTCCGGCATAGTGACGGCCCGCTCGTCCTTGTCACCGGCCACTAGCAACACCGGCATGTGCGGCACCGCCTCGGCGGGATCGTACGGTTCGCCCTTAATCGCCTCGATCAGCGACAAGAGCGCAAACAAATCGTTGCTCGGCAAGAGCTGCGCCATTTTGAGCAACCCCGCGGTGGATTCGTCTTCGATGGGCGTGCCGTCCGCAAGGTAGTGCTGGGCAGCGACGAGATCGAAGGACGCCAGCGGATCTTCCTTGTTCGGGCCGCCCAACACCAGGCGGTGCACGAGTTCGGGTTGGGTTGCCCCGAATTCCCAAGCGAGCCGGGAGCCCAAAGAATAACCAATGATGTCGAGCCCGCTGGAAGGGTCACCGTCGCGCAAGGGGCGCGCGCCGGCGTCGGCCACTATCTGGAGCAGGTCCGCACGGATCCGGCTGGGGGAGTAGGAGTCCAAGTCCTCGGGCGAAGCGCTTCGGCCATGCCCCGGAAGGTCCACTGTGATAACGCGGCGGCCGGCGGCCTGCAGGGCGGTAATCCACCCGGTGTCTGCCCAGTTGAGTTTGCTCGAGGAAGAGAAGCCATGCAGGAGCAGGATGGGGCGCAGTCCGGCGTCGGTCCCTGCGGTGGGTTCATGGATTTCCACGAAGATATGGGGATCTGTTCCTTCCACCGTATGGATGTGCTCTTCTGCGTGCCTGCCGCTCATGGTGTTAGTCCTCATCAAGTACGGCGCTCAGGCGGACCCGGCGCTTGGGTGCATCATCCTTCGGAACTGTGCCCACGATGCCGGCAGTATTGTCCGGCACCTCGAACACCACCAGCGGTTCACCTACGTTGATAGTGTCGCCCGGCGCACCGTGGATACGGATCACTTTACCTGCCTGCGGGCTCGGCAACTCGAGGGCGGACTTACTCGTTTCCAGCTCCACGAGGGGCTGATTCCGTTCCACCTGGTCGCCGGGGGAGACGAGCCAGTCCAGCACGGTCGCTTCAATGAGGCCTTCGCCAAGATCGGGCAGGGGGAAGCTGATTTCAGCCACGTCGATACTCCAGTACTCGTTGGATCCCTAGCAGGATGCGGTCAATGTTCGGGATGTATTCGTCCTCCAGGTCGCCGGAGGGATACGGCACGTCGAAGCCGGTGACCCGCTCCACGGGCGCCTTCAGCGTGTCAAAGCAGCTTTGCGTGATCAGTTGAGCCACTTCGGCCCCCAGCCCGGAGGTCAGCGGAGCTTCATGCACGACGACGGCGCGCCGCGTCTTTCCGACGGAAGTCGCCAATGCTTGGGCGTCGATCGGCTTGAGCCAGCGCAGATCAAGGACCTCGACGTCGATTCCGTCCTCAGCCGCGAGTTCCGCAACCTGCAAGCACCGAGCCACCATCGCGCCCCAGGCCACGAGGGTCAGGTGGCGGCCCGGCCGGACAATCCGGGCGCCGGTGAGGGTTCCGCCGTCGGAAGTGTCGACGTCGCCCTTTTGCCAGTACCGGGACTTGGGTTCCATGAAGATCACCGGGTCCGGCCGGGAGGCCGCGTACTTGAGCAGGTGGTAGGCATCATGCGGGTCCGACGGCGAGACAACCTTGAGGCCCGGAACGTGCGCGAAGAGCGCCTCGAGGCTTTCGCCGTGATGTTCGGGGGCGCGAATGCCGCCGAAGCTGGGGACCCGGAGCGTGATCGGCATCGGAAGCTTGCCCCGGCTGCGGTAGTTCATCCTCGCGATCTGGCACACGATCTGGTTGATGGCGGGATACGCGAAGCCGTCGAACTGGACCTCCGGAATGGGGTGGAAGCCAGCCATGGCGAGCCCCACGGACATGCCCAGGATGCCCGATTCAGCGAGCGGCGTGTCGAAGACGCGGGATTCTCCGTGCTTGGCCTGCAAGCCATCGGTGATGCGGAAGACTCCGCCCAATTGGCCACAATCCTCGCCGAAGACCACTGTCTTTGGATCGGCGGAGAGGATCTCGTCCAAGGCGCGGTTGAGGGCCTGCTGCATGGAGATGTGTGTCCGCTGGGACTCTGTGGTTGTCCCGGCTTCGAGGGTGGCGGTGGTGCTCTCAGACATGTTCGGACTCCTCGCGCCAACGGGTGGCCTGGTTTTCAAGGGCGGGGGTGGTTTCCTGGAAGACGAAATCGAACATCTCAGTGCCTGGCCGAGGGCCGAGGGCTTCGATTCCGGTGCGGATCAGTTCTTCCTCGATTCGTGCTGCTTCGTGGGCTGCGGCGAAGAAGGCCTCATCTGCCGCGCCCACGGCCAACAGACGCTCGCGGAGGCGCTCCAAGGGATCCTTGCCGGCGTCGATGCGCTCATCGTCAAGGCTCCGGTACCGGCCGGGGTCGTCAGCTGTGGAATGGGGACCGCGGCGGTAGGTCATTGCTTCGACCACTACCGGGCCGTTTCCTGCGCGGCAGTGGGCGAAGGCGTCCCGGGTGGCCTCATAGACAGCAACCACATCGTTGCCATCCACCTGAATGCCGGGGATGCCGTAGCCGGCTGCGCGGCCAGCCACCGAACCGCCGGCCACTTGCCGCTCGGTGGGCACGGAAATCGCCCAGCCGTTGTTTTGGATGAAGAAGACAACCGGTGCTTTCATCACGGCGGCAAAGTTCATGGCTTCATGGACATCGCCTTGGGAGGAAGCGCCGTCGCCGAAGTAGCTGAGCGCAACTCCCGGCTCCTCGCTCAGGGTCTGGCCGTGGGCCCAGCCGACGGCATGGAGCACCGAGCCGGCCACCACGGCCTGGATAGGCGCGAGGCGGCTTGCCAACGGATCATACATTCCGCCGTGCCACGTTGCCTTGTGGGTGGACATGTACGCCACCATGTCCACGCCCATGGTCCTGGCGACGCCCATCTCGCGGTACGTCGGAAAAGCGAAATCGCGTGCCGTGTCGAGGGCGTAGGCGCTGCCGACCTGGGCTGCTTCCTGGCCGAGTTCCGGAGCATAGCCGGGAATGATTCCCTGACGCTGCCAAGCAACGGCCGAAGTATCCAGATATCGAACGGCAGCCATCAGGGAGTAAAGTTCCCTGAGCTGTTCGGAAGCCAGGGGCGCGGCGTCGGCTGCGGCCACAGCGGGAAGAAATGAGTCCATGGACGTGACCGTAGTCACTGTGTGGGCCGTAGGCAATCCGCCTAATTGCGGCTACGCAAACTGCCAAGAACTGTCAATGGTACCGAGGGAATGCATAGCAGTTTGTACAACTTTCCCTCACCTAACTGACTCGCAGTTGTTGTCGTTTTGAGGCGTCAAAACGACAACAACTGCTAGCTAGTTGGGTTTGCTAGGCGCTTCGTGCCGACTTGACCTTGGCGCCGATCCTGCACGCCACGGCGATGCAGGCGATCAACAGGAACGTGCCGATCAGCTGGCCTGCGCTCTCGGCATTCGAGAAGCCCACCACGAAGATCAGGGCAAGCAGTACCAGCCCGAATACCGTGAGGAAGGGGAATCCCTTCATGCGAAGCGACAGATCCGTTCCTTCGCGGTCGGCGCGGCGGCGCAGGATGAACTGGGACACGAGTGCCGTTCCCCAGACCACGAGGCAGGTGGAGCCCACCAGGTTGAGCAAGGCGGGAAGCACGTGGTCGGGGAAGAGCAGTTCCAGGATGGTGGCGATGAAGCCGAAAGCAACCGAAACCCCGACGGCGGCCATGGGCACCTGGGCGCCGCGCAGCCGCGACAGGAAAGCCGGGGCTTCGCCGCGCTCGGATAGCGAGAACACCATGCGTGAGGCCCCGTAGAGGTTCGCGTTGAGCGCTGAGAGCAGGGCCACAACGGCAACAAGGGTGATTGCCGTGCCGGCTCCCGGGATGCCCGCCAGGTTCAGGACACCAGCGAACGGCGACTTCAACCCTTCTGAGTCAGAGGGAAGGACGGCCGCAATGACGAAGACTGAGCCGATGTAGAAAACCAGGATGCGCCACACCACGGTGCGGATGGCCTTGCCGACGCTGTGAACCGGGTCCTGCGTTTCCGCGGCAGCCACGCTCACGATTTCGGTGCCACCGAAGGCGAAGATCACTACAAAGAGCGCCGCGGCAATTCCGGCCCAACCGGACGGTGCGAAGTTACCCGTGATGTGTCCAAAGCCGGGGGAAGTCACTCCAGGCAGCCAACCGAACAGCAATGCCGCGCCGATGATGAGGAAGACCACAATGGCCGCAACCTTCAGGATGGCGAACCAGAACTCGAACTCACCAAAGTTCCGGACTCCGGCGAGGTTGATCGCGGTAAAGGCCACCATGAAAATCAGGGCCAGGGCCCACACGGGAATGACCGGCCAGACGGAGAACAGCAGCCCTGCTGCGCCGAGGGCCTCCGCGGCGATGACAACTACGAGCTGCAGCCACCACAGCCAGCCGACCGTTGATCCGGCCGTTTTGCCCATCGCCTTTTCGGCATAGACGGAGAATGCGCCGCTGTTGGGGTTGGCTGCGGCCATCTCGCCCAGGGCCCACATCACCAGGATGATCAGGGTGCCGGCCACAAGGTAGGAGATGAGTACTGCGGGACCGGCCGCATGGATCCCGGCGCCCGAGCCGAGGAAGAGCCCTGCACCGATGGCGCTGCCCAGGCCCATCATGGTCAGTTGGCGCGGCTTCATCGAGTGGCCAAGGCCTTGCGAAGGAATGGCGGGTCGAACAGCGGTGGACGTCGTTGTCATTCGTGTTTGCCTTCTTGTGGAGGGTTTGTCAGCTGGTCCTCGTGGGACTTATCGAATTTACCGCTTACACAGGCAAAGTGGCGAAAAACACTTGTGAGACCATGGACGCAATGTGAACGGAGATCGGCACGTTTCCTGTCGATTTGTGCGGTATCTGGGTGGAAGTAGGGAAAATTGGTGGCTGTTGACGAGTTGGATGCCAAGATTGTCCGATTTTTCACCGACTCCCCGCGTGCGTCTGTCCTCGAGGCATCCAGGGTCTTGAAGGTAGCTCGCGCCACGGTCCAGTCCCGGCTGGACAGGATGGCCGAGCGGGGTGTGGTGGCTCCTTGGGTTCCGCAGCCGGACCCTGCGGGCTTCGGCTATCCCGTGGTGGCCTTCTGCTCGCTCACTATCAACCAGGACCTGGGGCACGACGCCGTCGTCGAAGCCCTGTCTGCTATTCCCGAACTTATTGAGATCCACACTGTTTCCGGCAGTTCGGATCTCATGGTGCGGGTGGTCGGCAAGTCGAACTCGGACCTGCAGCGCGTGCTGGACAAGCTCATCGCCACCAAGACCGTGCTCCGCTCGTCGTCCGTGATCGTGCTGAATACGCACTTCCAAGGCCGCACCTTGCCCCTCCTGGAAGCGGCAGCCAAGGAGAATGCGGGCTGAAACATTTGGACTCTGTCCCCGGACAGTCGTACCATGAGTTCTAGTCATTTTGACTTTAACTATCTTTCCAGTCCCTGAGGCAAAGAAGCGGGGTGAACACCGTGTACGCCAACTCCGCGAATGTCGCAGAGCGTAGGCTCGCACCGCCGTCGTTGGCCATATCCACGGTGATTTTCGCCCTCCGCCCGAGCGAAAGCTCCGGCCGCCCGACGCTGTGGCTGCCGTTGGTGCGCCGCATCCGCGAACCGTTCAAGGACATGTGGGCGCTCCCCGGCGGTCCCTTGCAGCATGATGAGTCCCTCCAGGATGCAGCTTCGAGGAACCTCCGCGAAACAACCGGGTTGGCGCCTCAATACCTCGAGCAGCTCTACGCTTTCGGCGGCCTGCACCGCTCTCCTGCCCAACGTGTTGTCTCGATCGTCTACTGGGCGTTGGTGCAGCCCACGGAAGCCGCACTGGCGGACGAGTCAGAGAACGTCCGTTGGTTCCGGGCTGACAGGCTTGCCGAATTGGCCTTCGACCACAACGCGATCGTCGACTACGCCCTATGGCGGCTGCGCAACAAGATGGCCTACGGGTCCATCGCCTATCACTTGCTGGGGGAGTTCTTCACCCTGGCCCAGGTCCGCGAAGTCTATGAGGCTGTCCTGGACCGCCAGCTGGATCCGGCGAACTTTCGCCGGCAAATCAAGGGAACACCGGAAATCGAGGAAACCGGTGAATACCTTCAGGGCGGAAAACACCGCCCGCCACGCCTCTACCGCTTCACCGGCACGCCCGGACTCGGGCCAGACAACAGGAGTACACCATGAGCAGCGTCAACACAGCTATTCAGCTGATCACGCGGGAGGAAGCCGAGAGTGGCCGTTCCGCGGCGGGCTCAACGTGCAGCCCTGCTCTGGCCAAGGGCCCGTGGGAGTACGACCTCGCAGAGACCCTGGCCGGCATTCCGGCCTACGGTCCCGGCGCTTCCAGCTCCGACGACGCCCCAAAGGCCACCCCCCGGCAGGGCCAATTGCCTGAAGAATACAAGTTGGCCAGCGACGCCGAGCTCGACGCCCGGATCCGCGCCGCCAAGGAGACGCTGGGGGAGCGGGCCGTTATTCTGGGCCACTTCTACCAGCGCGACGAAGTTGTCCAGTATGCGGATTTCGTGGGCGACTCCTTCCAACTGGCCAACGCGGCCCTGACCAAGCCCGACGCCGAGGCCATCATCTTCTGCGGTGTGCACTTCATGGCAGAGACTGCAGACATTCTCTCCAGCGAGAACCAGGCCGTGGTCCTGCCGAACCTGGCCGCCGGTTGCTCCATGGCAGACATGGCGGACGAGGACTCGGTGGAGGAATGCTGGGAGCAGCTCGAAGAGATCTTCGGGACCGCACCTGATTCCGAAGGCAGGGCCCCGGTCATCCCGGTGACCTACATGAACTCGTCAGCCGCATTGAAGGCCTTCTGCGGCCGAAATGGCGGCATCGTCTGCACGTCCTCCAACGCCAAGACCGTGCTTGAATGGGCTTTCGAACGCGGCCAGCGGGTGCTTTTCTTCCCTGACCAGCACTTGGGCCGCAACACTGCCAAAGCCCTTGGCGTGCCGCTGGAGCAGATGCCTATGTGGAACCCGAGCAAGGAGCTCGGCGGAAACGATGAGCAGACCCTGCTGGATTCCCGCGTCATCCTCTGGCACGGCTTCTGCTCCGTCCACAAGCGCTTCAACGTGGGCCAGATCGAGAAGGCCCGTGCCGAATTCCCCGGCGTGAACGTCATTGTGCACCCCGAATGCCCTATGGAAGTTGTTGACGCGGCGGACGGGGCAGGCTCCACCGACTTCATCAAGAAGGCCATCGCCGCCGCAACCGAGCCCACCACCTTCGCAATCGGGACCGAGATCAACATGGTGAACCGTTTGGCGGCCGAGAACCCCCAGCACACCATCTTCTGCCTGGACCCGGTGATCTGCCCTTGCTCCACGATGTACCGCATCCACCCCGGCTATCTCGCCTGGGTGCTTGAAGAATTGGTGGAGGGCCGCGTGGTCAACCGCATCACGGTAGACGATTCGGTCAAGGACAACGCCAAGATCGCCCTCGAACGCATGCTTGCAGCCCGGCCGCTCTAGGCCCACCCCGTATCAACCAGTCGAATTGAGCCTGATATGACTGCAGAACGCTTTCCCGGTGCTAGGGCGCCGCGGCGACTCATCGTCGTCGGCAGCGGCATCGCCGGACTCTATTCCGCACTGCTTGCCGCTGAGGCCGGTGTGGACGTCGTCCTGCTCAGCAAAGGCGCGCTGGCAGACAGCAACACCTTCTTCGCGCAAGGCGGGATTTCGGCAGTGCTCGAGGAGCCCGCCCCCGGGGATACCGTTGCCGCGCACATTGCGGATACCCTCAAGGCCGGCGGAGGCCACTGCAACGAGGAAGCCGTGCGGGTGCTGTGCACCGAAGCGCGCCTCGACATCATGGGGCTTGAGCGTTTTGGTGTCCGTTTCGACGCGGACGACGACGGCGATCCCGCCTTGGGGCTCGAAGCCGCCCACTCGGCTCCGAGGATCCTGCACGCCGGCGGAGACGCCACCGGCGCCGGAATTGCGAAGGCACTCATCCTCTCAGTCCTTGACGCGCAGGCCGCCGGGAAACTCCAGGTGCTGGGACACGCACAGGCCACCGGCTTGATCGAGTCTGAGGGACAGGTTGCAGGCGTTGAATTCCAGCGGAACGGGCGCCTTGAGGCTCTACACGGCGATGCCGTGCTGCTTGCCACTGGTGGAGCGGGACAGCTATTTGCCCGGAGCACCAATCCCTCGGTTGCAACGGCCGACGGGCTCGCGCTCGCGTGGCGGGCAGGAGCGGAGCTCGCGGACCTCGAGTTCTTCCAGTTCCACCCCACGAGCATGGTGCTGCCAGCTGCTGCAGGCCCGGCGGCCGCCGGCGCCGATCCCCTCCTGATCTCCGAAGCTGTCCGCGGTGAAGGCGCCATCTTGGTGGACGCCAAGGGCGAACGATTCATGCCGGCCTACCACCCCGACGCCGAACTTGCTCCGCGCGACGTCGTCTCCCGCAGCATCGCCCTCCACTTGGCTTCACTTGGCGATCCCAACGGCCATGTCTTCCTTGACGCCCGGGTGGTCGAAGCAGCCAAGGGGCAAGGTTTCCTCGAGAAACGATTCCCCACCATCAGCGCCCGGACCCGCGAAGCCGGCGTCGACTGGACCCGTCAGCCCGTTGCGGTTGCCCCGGCCGCCCATTACTGGATGGGAGGCGTCGTCACCGATCTGTACGGCCGCACCTCCGTGCCCGGGCTGCTTGCGGCCGGCGAAGTGGCGTGCACCGGTGTCCAGGGCGCGAACCGCCTCGCCAGCAACTCCTTGCTCGAAGGACTCGTGTTCGGGCGGCGGGCTGTTGAAGGGTTTCTTGGCGAGGTGCAGTCCAACAGCGGGGAGACCGACTCGCTGGTTCCCTCGGCGCCTGCGCTCCGGTCTCACGCCGGCGAACGCCTCGCAAGCTCGGCGGCCGGCATGGACCTGCACGCAACAACGGCGCTTTCGGGAACCACCGAGCCGGCCGGGGCGCTTTCGTGGCAGCCTGAACTTGTCCCCGAGCCCTTCAGCCGTACCGCCCTTCGTCGGCTGATGACTGCCAAGGCCGGGGTTCTCCGGACTGGGGGGCTGCTCCGGGAGGCTGCTGAGGCACTCAACGCCTGGGCCGACGTCGTGCTTCCTGAGAACGTGCCGGACTCGGCGGATTCCTTGGTGCACGAGGACGCCAATTTGCTCCTGGCGGCGCAACTGTTGGTGCAAGCTGCCGGGGCACGGCGGGGGTCGCTGGGCGCGCACTACCGGAGCGACGCCGTCGAAACCCCACTTGAAGAACCGAATCAGAGATACACCATCCGCCGGAAAGCGAGCCTCGTCAATGACTAGCCTGACCCTCCCCGCAGCACCCGTCCGGGACATTCTGGAGCGGGCCTTCGCGGAGGACGCGCCGAACGGGGACATCACTTCGCAACTGCTGATCCCCGCCGAAGCCCGGGCCACCGCCGTGCTCAATGCGCGCGTTCCCGGGGTCTTCAGCGGCGGAACCGTGTTCCGGGACGCCATGCTGCTCATCGACCCGGACACCGAAGTGGAGCTGCTGCTCGCCGACGGTGAAGCGTTCGACGCCGGAACCCACCTCGCGCGGGTCAGCGGCCGCGCCCGCTCCGTGCTGCTCGCCGAACGCGTCGGGCTCAACCTGGCCCAGCGCATGAGCGCCATTGCCACCAAGACCTCGGAGTTCGTGAAGCTGGTCGAAGGCACCAAGGCCCGGATCACAGACACCCGTAAGACAACGCCAGGGCTGCGGGTATTGGAACGCTACGCCGTCCGCTGCGGCGGGGGAGCCAACCACCGCTACAGCCTGTCTGATGCGGTCCTGGCCAAGGACAACCACTTAGCCGTGATGACCGGGGGCGATTCCGCTAAACTCACCGCACTGCTCGCGGCTGCCAAGGCACAACTGGGCCACACTACGCATTTCGAGGTGGAAGTAGACAGTGCCGAGCAGATCGAACCAGTCCTCGCGGCGGGCGTCGACACGATCATGCTGGACAACTTCTCCCTTGAGGAGCTCCGTGCCGGCGTGGAGCAGGTGGCCGGGCGCGCCATCGTCGAGGCAAGCGGCAACGTCAATGTCAACACCGTGGCGGACATCGCGGCGGCAGGGGTGGATGTCATTTCCATCGGCGGACTCACGCACAGTGTTGCGGCGCTGGACTTGGGCCTGGACGTGACGCTGGACGTGGGCGTTTCCCCAGGCCTGGGCTGACGCCATGATTTTCCTCGACGCTGCGGCCACCACTCCCGTCCGCAGGGAAGTCCTCGAAGCGATGTGGCCCTACTTGACGGGCGAGTTCGGCAATCCTTCAAGCCATCACAGCCTCGGCGAGGCAGCTGCGAACGCGTTGTCCGGCGCGCGTGCGGCAGTTGCGGAGATCCTGGGCTGCCGGCCGGGCGAGATCACCTTCACCTCCGGCGGCACGGAAGCAGACAATTTGGCCGTGAAGGGAATCGCCCTCGCAAGGCGGTCGGCGGATCCGGCCCTGAATCGCGTTGTCATCAGCGCTATCGAACACCCCGCCGTCGAGGAATCCGCACACTACCTGCAACGCGTCCATGGATTCGACGTGGACCTGGTCCCCGTGGACAGGTACGGAGTCGTGACCCCTGAGGCGCTCCGGTCAACCCTCCGTCCGGAAACTGCCCTCGTCAGCATCATGTATGCCAACAACGAGATCGGGACGGTGCAGCACGTGCGGCAGCTCGCGGAGGTGGCCGCCGAACATGGCGTGCCGTTCCATACGGACGCTGTCCAGGCCGCCGGCTGGCTGCCCATCGCCGTCAAGGAACTGGGCGTCGACGCACTGAGTATTTCCGGCCACAAACTCGGCGCGCCCAAGGGCAGCGGCGTTCTTTATGCCAAGGGAAGGCTCAGGATCGAGCCGGTAGTCCACGGAGGTGGCCAGGAGCGGGGGCGACGCTCTGGAACCGAAAACGTGGCAGGTGCCGTTGCGCTGGCCACGGCATTGACCCTTGCCGACGCTGAACAATCCGGATTGGCTGAACAGTCGGGAGTCGCCGGCCGGGTCTCTGAGCTGCGGGATGCCTTCATTGGGACGGTCCTTGAAACAGTGCCCGGAGCTGTTCTCACGGGCCACCCCTCGCGGCGGCTGCCATCCATCGCGTCCTTCTGTTTCCCCGGCACCAGCGGAGAATCCGTCCTGCTGGAACTTGAGCGGCTTGGCGTGGTCTGTTCGAGCGGATCGGCATGCGCCGCGGGATCGGATGCGCCGTCTCCAGTCCTGCTGGCGTTGGGCATTGAGCCCGAGGTTGCCCAGACCGCTGTCCGCTTCAGCTTCAACTCCACGGTGACCTCAGCGGAACTGGAGGAGGCCGCGCAAGCCGTGGCTGCCGCCGTCGGGAGCGTGCAGGGACTCGGTCGCCGCTGACTGTCCCCTGCCCAACTGACTGGCAGCAACTGTCGTTTTGCGGGCTCTAAGCGACAACAAGTGCGAGTCAGTTGGGGATTCGACGGCTGGTCAGACGTGCCGCGCCCGACGGAAAATCCAGTGCCGCAGCATGGAGAAGCGCACGGCCGTGGCGAAGAATCCGGACAGCGTGGTGGTCCAGAGGTCCTCGGTCAGCGTGGCATCGGGCCGGAACGCATGCAGCACACCCAGGCTCCCTCCCGTGATGACCAGGGCCACCGCGATCACGATCAGCCCGTTCAGATGGTCCCGGGTCCTCTTCCGGTTGCCGGTAATTTTGAAGGTCAGCCGCCGGTTCAGTGCTGTATTCATGAGCGACGTGATGATCAGCGCTGCGGCGTTGGCCAGCTGGGGTCCCATCCACGGCCGGAACAGTGCGTACAGGGCCAGCGACGTCGCCGTGCAGATGATTCCGACGCCGGTGAAACGGATCAGCTGCCGGACCACCGGATAGCGCAGGATACCTTTGCGACGCTTGCTAGTGAGCGTTCTCGAAAGGGACGTCTGCCGCAGCTCAGTGGTGGGCGCAGCAGAAGAGTCCATGGCTCAAGCCTGTCATATCACGCCGGGGATTTCTCCCAGGATGCAGCTTTGACAGGGTTGGTCAGCTCTCCGATGCCCTCAACGCGGCAGGTCACAACGTCTCCCGGCGCGATCCGGGCGCACTCAGCCGGGAAGCCGGTGAGCACCAGATCGCCGGGGTGCAAAGTCATGAAGGAGCTGAGGTAGACAAGGATTTCGTCCACCTTCCAGCCGAGGTCAGCGGAGCTGGCCGTCCGTAATTCCTTGCCGTTGTGCACGATGCCGATCGAAAGATCACGGTCGTCGAGGTCCGTGACGACCCAGGGTCCTGCCGGAGTAAAGGTGTCCTGGCTTTTGGCCCTGATCCACAGTTCGTCCGTTTTCTGCAGGTCCCGTGCAGAGACGTCATTTCCAATCGTGAAACCGAGGATAGCGTCGCGGGCATTCTCAGGTGTCAGTCCGCGGACTTTGCGCCCGACGACGACCGTCAGTTCCGCTTCCGGGTCCACGTAGCCGACCGCAGAGGCGAGCTCGATGGCCTCGCCCGGTCCGATGACACTTGTGGCGGCCTTGTGGAACGCTTGCGCGGGCAGGTCCCGGCCCGGCTGGCCAGTGTTGTGTGCCATGCCGAGGACGTTGGCGGGAACAGACGGGGCCAGGAACGTGAACGTGTCCTCCAGGACCTCCGCGCCCCTGTGCCACCCAGGTCGCTCCCCGCTGCTGCCGTTTGCCGGCGAATCCGCGAACGGGCTCTCCACCACGGTCCAGGTGCGGCCTGCCGCCGAAGCGAAATCGACGGCGTTGTTCGCCACGAAGAATTGTTCGTCCGGAGTGGCGGGGGAGAGGGGGCGGACGCGGGCGATCCGGCGTGCACGTGGGGAAGTCATGAAGACATCCTACGTCCTCGTCGGACGATTACGGGTTTGGTACGCGACGGCGTGCGGCTGGCTCCGCAGGAGGTGCCGTTCTTGCAGCTAGAGGGGCAGGTAGAGCTCTCCGACCGGGATGTCCGCGGCCAGGCGATTCGCCGGTCCGGCCAGGGGGCAGGCCCAGGCCTCGTTGTACGCGCAGGACGGGTTGTAGGCGAAGTTGAAGTCGAGGACAAACTCCTGCGTTTGCCCGGATCCTCGAAGGCCGTGGAAAGCGCCCTTGATGGTGTCCAACAGGTATCGGCCGGCACCGTAGCTTCCTCCCGGCTTACCGGCCGTGGCGTCGCGGAAGGGGACGAAGATGCCGCCGCCATAGCTGCGGAGGCGCCACACGGCCAGCGAACCAAGCTCGTCGAGATCGAAGGTGCCAAGGCGGACGAATGGCACTACGCCGTCCGTTCCGGTCTGGACGTTCATCTCCTGCCCCGCGCCTTCAGGAGACAAAGCAGCATAGCGGCGGAACCGGGGGTTGTAGTCCGCGGTGCGCAGGCCGGCGAAAGCTTGCTTGCTAGCGGGCGTCAAGGCCGACGCCGGGTGGGTTCCGAACATACGGTCCCGTTCCTGGCGCCAATAGACATGGGCCTGGAAGGGATCGCTCACCGCAATCTTCCGGACGTCGTCGTACAAGGCAAACGTACGCAAGCGCCAATCTGCGATGTCCACGGCGGAGATTCCCGCCGCACTGTTTTCGTCCTCGTCAAACTGATCTGGAGCCATGCGTCCAGCCTAGTCCTACGGCGCGGGGCTCAGGCGCTCGCCGAACGCTCTGCGGGTTTGGACTCGCGAAACGCCGACCGGGACAGGCGGGGAGCGACGGGGCGCCACTAGGCTGGTGCGCATGAGAGCGAAGCGGACCCCGTTGAAGTTTTCAGTCGCCGTCGTGGGAGCGCTCGTTGTGGTGTCCGCGGCTGGCTGCAGTTCCGAGGGCAAAGGCGGAGCCGTCTGGACGGCCGGGTCCACCAGTGCCGCGCCGGGCACCACGGCGCCGTCGGACGCGGGTACGGCCCCGCCGTCGGGCACTTCCGCTGCTTCGGGGACCCCCTCCGCGGGAAGTACGGCGACGGCGGGCGCTACGGCCTCGGCGTGGAAGACGTATTCGGATGCGGCCAAGAAGATCAGCTTCGATCTTCCAAGCGACTGGATCGCGCAATCGGTCACGCCCGACGCCGGCTCCTTGCCGGGCGCCCTCAAGATCGTGGTCAAGAACGCCAAGGGAGGGTATATGGCGACGCTGCACACCGGGCTGCCCGAAGCGAGCCCAGCCGACTGTAGTCCGGCCGCCAAGCGGCCTTATGTGGTAGTCAGCAGCGTCCCGATTGACCTGCCCCATGCGGATGGCGATTCCACGATTCCTCCGCACGTGGTGTTCAGGGTCATTCAGGGCTACAAGTTCTTCGGTTCGTATGGCATCACCAACATGGTGGCCGGAACTGATGGCCAGGCCTGCCAACTCCGGAATCTCGTGGTGGGGCCCGCAGGAAAAGGCAACTACTACTTTGGCGACATGGCCGCCGTGCACGCTTTTTCAACGGACGAAGTCGTTGCGCCGGCGAAGTCCTTCGACACCCTTGACCAAGCTGCCAAGTACGTCGATCAGAGTTCGGAATTCGCCAACGTCCAGCGGATGCTACTGTCTCTGAAGATCAATCTGTAGAACCACGATTGACACACACAGATCGGCGACAGCGGGGGGTTGTCTAGCCGCAACACTCCGGAGATCCATGGAACGCAACGTTGCTGCGCAGCTCGTTTTCAAGACCGTCGCCAACACGAAGGTGGCGATGGCAATCGCCGTCGCCACCAATCCAGGCTACGAATCGTTGACCGAAGAGTTGTCCGTCACCGTGGAAGGCGACGCTGTTCCGCTCACTGAGCTGACGGACCATCATGGTGGACGTTTCCACTACATGGAGTTCGCCGAACCCAGCGAAGTCACGGTGGATTACCGGGCCTCGGTGAAGGGCGTTGGCCTCCCCGATGAGTCCTCGCGGATGGAACTCATCCGTTATGTGCGGCCCAGCCGTTATGCCGAGTCCGATCGGCTGCTTCCGACGTCGTACGCCGAGTTCGGGGGGCTGCACGGCGGGGAACTGTTGCAAGCCATCCGGAACTGGGTCCACGACGAACTGCGTTATATCAGTGGATCCTCCCGGGGGACAGATGGCGCGGTGGAAACGCTCCTGCACCGCAAAGGTGTTTGCCGGGACTTCGCCCACCTTGCCATTGCCCTCCTCCGCTCCAAGGACGTCCCCGCCCGGCTCGCCGCCGTATATGCCCCCGGGTTGAGCCCGATGGACTTCCATGCCGTGGCCGAGGCTCACATCGACGGAACCTGGTACGTGATCGACCCCACCGGGCTGGCTCCTCGGGAGTCCATGCTCCGCATCACGGCCGGCCGCGATTCCTCGGACACTGCGTTCCTGTCCACGGTGGGCGGAAGCTTGTCCTTGAAGAGCTTGAAGGTCACAGCGGTAGTGGCCGACGAACTGCCGGATGAGGATCCGGCAAAGCTCGTCGTTCTACGCTAGAAGCCGTACGGCCGCCTACTTGTGTGCCACGAACGCTTGCAGTTTTTCGGTCAACCGGAGAAGCTCACGCTGTTCCTCGGCCGTCAGGGCCGGAGCCACAAGCTCGGCGATGTCTCGGATGTGCTCACGGCCGATCTCTTTCTGCAGTTCCTGACCTGCTTCAGTAAGCCCAAGAAGGATCCCACGGCCGTCGTCGGGGGCGATGCTGCGTTCGACGAGTCCGCGCTTCTCCAACCTGTCAACCAAGCGGCTCAGGCTCGATTGGCTGAGCAGGACATGATCGTTGATCTCGTTCAACCGCAGTTTGCCCGTGGGGCAGCGGGAGAGCGTGAACAGGACGTCGTACTCCTTGATGGGGAGTTTCTTGAACGCCTGTCCGGCTTGGAGCCGGCGCATCACCGCAACCTGGGAGCGGAACAAGGACTCCCAGGTTTCTGCGGCGAGGCGCACGGCCGACGAGGTGGGCGCCTTGGTGCTCACGCCGACCTCCCGGCGGGATCGGTCACATCATCGCTGGAGGAAGCGGCCAAGGAAGCGGCAACGCGCGACGCGTGGGTAGGTGCGTCAGGCACGTGGGCGGGCTTGCGGTCCGCGAACTCCTTGCGCAGGACCGGAAGGACTTCTTCGCCGAAGAGATCCAGCTGCTCCAGCACGGTCTTGAGCGGCAATCCGGCGTGGTCCACCAGGAACAGCTGCCGCTGGTAATCGCCGAAGTACTCGCGGAAAGTCAGCGTCTTCTCGATGACTTCCTGCGGGCTGCCCACAGTCAGGGGTGTCTGGGAGGTGAAGTCTTCCAAGGAAGGCCCGTGGCCATAGACCGGAGCATTATCGAAGTAGGGGCGGAATTCCTTCACCGCATCCTGGGAGTTCTTGCGCATGAAGAACTGCCCACCGAGACCCACGATGGCCTGGTCTGCCTTGCCATGGCCGTAGTGCTCGTAGCGTTCGCGGTACAGGCCGATCAGCTGCTGGTAGTGCTCCTTGGGCCAGAAAATGTTGTTGGCGAAGAAGCCGTCGCCATAGTACGCGGCAAGTTCCGCGATCTGGGGACTGCGGATGGAGCCGTGCCAGACGAAGGGCGCGACGCCGTCGAGCGGGCGGGGTGTGGACGTGAAGTTCTGCAGCGGGGTGCGGTATTTGCCACTCCAGTTGACGGTGTCCTCATCCCAGAGGCGGCGCAGCAGGGAGTAGTTCTCCACGGCGAGTTCGATTCCGTCCTGGATGTTCTTGCCGAACCAGGGGTAAACCGGAGCCGTGTTGCCTCGGCCCATGATGAGGTCCACGCGGCCGTCCGCCAGGTGCTGGAGCATGGCGAAGTCTTCGGCGATCTTCACGGGATCGTTCGTGGTGATCAGCGTGGTGGAGGTGGACAGCGTGATGCGTTCCGTCTGCGCCGCAATGTAGGCCAAGGTGGTGGTGGGGGAGGAGGAGAAGAAGGGGCGGTTGTGGTGCTCGCCGATCGCATAGACATCCATCCCGATCTCTTCGACCTTTTTGGCAATGGCCACGGCGGCCTTGATGCGCTCGTTCTCCGTGGGGGTATGGCCAGTGGTGGGGTCAGTGGTGATGTCGCTGACGCTGAATACGCCGATCTCCATGATGTGCCTTTCTGCCTGTCCGGTTGGTGTCCGGGCTCTGCCAACAGTCTACCTCAAGATAGATGCATTTGCATGTATCGCTGGTTGTAACAAGGCAAGGCAAGATTTTGTTCCCTGCGTGTTGCCTTACTCGGCGGGGCCGGAAGCCGATCGGCGGCCGGTTACCCTGGGGGCCATCCCGGTGGTCCAGTCCAGGTGGTCTGCCTGGCCATGGCCGGCCGTGCCATCCTTCGGGACGTCGGGACGCTGCGTGAGTGCCTTGAGCAGCGCCTTCTTCTCGCGCCGGCCTTCGACCAATTTGTAGAGCACCGGCACCAGGACGAGGGTCAGTGCCGTGGACGAGACGAGGCCTCCGATGACCACAATGGCCAGTGGCCGGGAAATGAAGCCGCCGCCACCCGTGATGCCCAGGGCCATGGGGGTGAGGGCGAAAACGGTGGCGAGGGCGGTCATCAGGATGGGACGCAGCCGCTGACGGGCGCCGTGGGTGATGGCTTCTGCCACACTCATTCCGGCGCCGCCGCCGTGTGGCTTGCGGTACTGGTTGATGAGGTCGATCAGCACAATCGCATTGGTCACCACGATTCCCACCAACATCAGCATGCCGATGAGGGACGGCAGCCCGAGCGGGACGCCCGTGACCAGGAGCAACGCGATGGCACCTGTCGCCGCGAAAGGCACGGAGACCAGCAGGATAAGGGGCTGGATGAGGGACTTGAAGGCGGCAACCATGATGACATACACAATGGCGACGGCGGCCAGGAGAGCGAGGCCGAGTTGCCGGAACGAGTCCGCCTGCTGCGTTGTTGCGCCGCCGATCGCGGCAGTGACGCCAGCAGGCAGCTGCACGGAGTCGAGCCGATCACGGACGGCCGTGCTGACGGCACCAAGATTGGAGCCCGACGGCGTCACGGTCACCTTCGCGCTCCGCTGGCCGTTGCTGCTGGTGATGGACACAGGCGTGTCCACTTGGTCCACGGAAGCGATGCTGGACAGCGGAACCGGTCCTGACGCTGTCGGGAGGTTGATGGCCCTGACATCGGCGATACTGCTGAAATGTGTGCCTTCGCCGATTTGGACTGGAAAATCCGTGGTGTCGATACGGACCGTGCCTGCAGGTACGGGACTGACGGTGGACGCCAAGACTCCCGCCACTTGTTCCTCGTTCAGCCCGGCGGCGACGGCTTTGGCTCGATCGACCCTAACTTGCACTACGGACTGGCTGGCATCCAGGTTGGTGGCTACCTCGGAGCTCCCGGGTACCCCGTCCATGGCCTTCGCCACAGCGTCGCTCGCAGTTTTCATATCAGCGGCGTTGGCGGCGTTGATGGTGATGTCCACGGTGGAAGACGTGCCCAGGCCGCCCTGTTGGGCGCCAACAGTGACCTTTCCTGCGGCCGTGGCGCTTGCGAGCCGGGACCGGACCGTGTCCTGCAGTTTCTGCTGGTCGGCTTTTTCGTCCGTCACCACCGTGAATGTCGAGTTCGACGCACCACTTGACGTGAGGGCCGCGAAACCTGTCTGGGCGTTGCCTGACGTTACCTGTACGTCCTTGATGCCGTCGATCCCGCGCAGGACCGATTCCACCTGGGCAGCGGCGGCGCCAGTCTGCTCCAGGCTGGTACCGGCGGGAAGAACCTGGCGCACGGTCATGCTGTTCTGGCCGGAGCTGCCCAGTAGGTCTGTGGCCAGCAGCGGGGACATGGCTGCTGTTCCACCCAACACCAGGACCGCGGCGACGATCGTCACGACCGGGTGCTTCTGGGTCTTGGCCAGGATGGGCAAGTATCCGCGCTGCAGCAGGCTGCGCTGCTCTGCCTCGTGCGCAGCGGCAACTGCGCGCTCGGCGGCACGGGCGTCATTGGCGGCGGCCAGAGATGGCGACTTGAGGAACCAATAGGCCAGCACCGGAACGATGGTGAGCGACACAAGCAAAGAGGACAGCAGGGCGATGGTCACCGTCAGGGCGAAGGGGCGGAACAGCTCGCCCGCCAGATTGCCCACGAACGCGATCGGCAGGAAAACGGCTACCGTCGTAAGGGTGGACGCCGTGATGGCCCCCGCAACTTCCCGGATGGAATTGAGGATTGCCGCGAGCTTGTGTTCTCCATAGCTGAGGTGCCGTTTGATGTTCTCGATCACCACGATCGAGTCGTCCACCACGCGGCCGATGGCAATCGTCAACGCGCCCAGGGTAAGGATGTTCAGCGAGTAGTGGGTTGCCGATATTCCGATGAACGTGATCAGGAGGGACAGGGGAATGGACACCGCCGTCACCAAGGTGGAACGAACGGACATCAGGAACACAAGGATGACGGCTACGGCGAAGCCCAGTCCAAGTAGCCCCTCCGTGGTGAGGTCCTTGATCGATTTTTCGATGTACGGGGCTTGGTCGAACACGGGGGTGAAGTGCGCATTGGAGCCGAGTTCAGCCTCCATCCGGGAGAGCGAATCCTTGACGGCGTGCGAAATGGCAACCGTATCGCCGTCGGGCTTCTTCGTCACGGACAGCGCCAGTGTCGGCTTCCCGTTGGTGCGCGTAATGGAGGTCGCGGCGTCGTCCTTGATGCTCACATCCGCGACGGTGCCGATGGTGGTACCGCCCTTGGCCCCGGCCAGCGGCAAGCCCTTGATGACATCGAGGGAGTCCACCGGGCTGCCGATCTGGAGGGACAAGGTCTTGCCTTGGTCCTCGATGGTCCCGGCGGGAACCAGCGTGCCGTTGTTCTTGAGGGCGTTTGTGAGCGACTGGACCGTGGCGCCGGTTGCCGCCATGGCCTGGGCCTTGGGCTGGATCAGGATGTGCTGGGTTGCACCCCCGGTCACGTCGGCGCTGCGGACGCCGTCCAGCTTCTGCAACCGGGGAACGCTGAGCCGCTGAAGGTCCGTGTTGAGCTCACTCAGCGGCTTGTCCGAAGACACGGCCAAAAACACGATAGGGAAGTCGCTGATGCTGCCGGCAAAGGACCTGGGCTCTACATTGGCCGGCAGCACCCGTTTCGCGTTGGAGATGGCGCGATCAATCTGGTTGCGCGCACGGTCCAGGTTCGAACCGTAGGTGAACACCATGGTGATCTGCGAAACGCCGTTCCGCGATGTCGACGTGGTCGATTGCAAGCCCTCGACGCTGTTCAAGGCTGTTTCGAGGGGCCGGCTGAGTTGCTTGTCGACGACTTCCGGAGACGCACCCGGCATGGCCGTGATCACCGAAATCTGCGGAAACTCGATCGAGGGAATGAGTTCCTGCTTGAGTGAGGACATGGTGATCACGCCGAACACCGCAGCGAAAACGGTGATCAGCGCGATCAATGCCCTGTTCGCCAGTGAAAGCCTTGCCAGACGGAACATTGCACTGTCTCCTGGGATCTACGGTCTGTCTCGTGTCTCGAACTGGCCGCAGCCCGGACTGTTACTAGTGCTGGACGGCGTTGGCGGCCTCGAGTTGGAGCGAACGGGCAGTGCTCGCTTCAAGTTCCGCAGCAAGTTCAGGGCTGTCGTTCAGCTTGACGCCGTAGCCCGGCATCATTTCCTTGAGCTTCGATTGCCAGCCCTTGAAGTTCTTCGGGAAGGATCGCTGCAGCATCTCGATCATGATCGGGACTGCAGTGGATGCACCAGGCGATGCGCCGAGCAGTGCGCCGATGGAGCCGTCGCGAGCCGTGATGACCTCGGTGCCGAACTGCAGCACGCCGCCCTTTCGGGAGTCCTTCTTGATGATCTGCACGCGCTGGCCCGCTGTGATCAGCTCCCAGTTGCCGCCGTCGGCCTGGGGGTAGTACTCGCGGAGGGACTCCACCTTTGCATCGTGGCGCTTGGCCACTTCCTTGATCAGGTAAGCGGTCAAGTCCATGTTGTCCTTGGCCACGGCGAGCATCGGGATGATGTTGCTCGGACGGATCGACAGCGGCAAGTCAAGGTAGCTGCTGGTCTTAAGGAAATTCGTGGAGAAACCGGCGTACGGGCCGAAGAGCAGGGAGCGCTTGCCGTTGACGTAGCGGGTGTCGAGGTGCGGCACGGACATTGGCGGGGCGCCTACAGAGGCCTGGCCGTACACTTTGGCGCTGTGCTGGCTGGCGATGGCCTCGTCGGTGCAGCGGAAGAACTGGCCCGAGACCGGGAAACCGCCGTAGCCCTTGCTCTCCGGGATGCCGGATGCCTGCAGCAGGTGGAGTGCCCCACCGCCGGCGCCGACAAAGACGAACTTGGCGTGGATCTGGCCGTGTTCGCCGGAAGCGGGGTGCTTGAGCGAAAGGTCCCAGCCGCCGTCGGAGGCTTTGCGGACATTGGTGACGTCGTGGCCGTAATTGACTTCAACGCCGTTGTTGGCGAGGTAGCCGGTCAGCTCGCGGGTCAAGGCCCCGAAGTCGACGTCGGTGCCTTCCGCTGCGCGGGTGGCGGCCACGCGCTGCTTGGCGTCGCGGCCCTTGACGATCAGGGGAGCCCACTTGGCGATCTGTGCCTGGTCTTCCGTGTATTCCATGCTGCGGAAGAGCGTGTTGGGCTTGAGAGCTTCGTAACGGGTCTTGAGGAAGTCTGCGTGCTTGTCGCCGATGACAAAGCTCATATGCGGAACGGTATTGATGAAGCCCTTGGGGGAACCGATCAACTTGTTGTCCACCAAGTGGGACCAAAACTGCCGGGAAAGCTGGAATTGCTCGTTGATGTGCAGGGCCTTGGACGGGTCAACAGAGCCGTCCTTCGCTGCGGGGGAGTAATTAAGCTCACAGAGCGCTGCGTGTCCGGTTCCCGCGTTGTTCCACGGTCCGGAGCTTTCCAGGCCGGCTTCGTCGAGTCGCTCAAAGAGGGAGATGGTCCAGCTGGGTTCGAGTTGCTTGATGAACGCACCAAGGGTTGCGCTCATGATTCCGCCCCCAATAAGGACGACGTCAGCGTGGTGTGTCTTGGAAATGAAGGTCACGATCAATCTCCGATAGCGGCGGCACTGGCTGTCACAGAATATCCCCGCGTGGGCGCATAACTGAAATTGCGGCGGCCCGTCAAGACTTCAGGCGAACGTTTGTAAAAACTTCGTTTAAGACGGGCGATGCAGGGTACTTCTCGACGCGGTCGGAGAGAGCCAGGGCCGAGATGGGGAACGCGATGGGGACCGCCGGGACGGTTGCGGCAATTTGGGCATTGATGGTCTGGTACTGGGAGTTGCGGTCGGAACCGTCAGGGAGCCCACGGGCGCGGTCGATTTTCGAGAACACCTGCGGATCGCTGTAGCCGAACTCGCCGTTGTTCTCACCAAAAAGAGTGCCCACGAAGTTGTCCGGATCTGAATAGGCGCCATTCCAGCCAAGCAGGTGGAGCGCATGATCGCCCGGCGATTGGACCTTCTGGAGGTAGCCGTCGTCCCAGCTCACAGGCATCGGTTTGATGTTGAGCCCGACGGCGGTCAGTTCGGCGCTGATCTCCGCGTAGATCTTTTCCGGGGTGGGCATGTAGGCGCGGGTGACGTTGAGCGGGTAGTAGAACTTGAGTTCTTCGCCCTTGTAGCCGGATTTAGCGAGCAACTGCTTGGCTTTGTCCGGGTCGTACCCGAGCGCCGGAGCATTGTTGTTGAATCCGCTCAGCTTGGGCGGAACGAACTGGGATGCCGGTGACGTGTTGTCGATAAAGAACTTATGAATGAGGGTCTCTTTGTCGATGGCCATTTCGATTGCCTGGCGGACTCCAAGATTCTGAAGAGGACCCACGGACTCGTTCATTCCCAGGTACATCACTGAGAACGGATCCCGTTGGACGATCTGCATGCCCTTCTTGACCAGTTGGTCGAAGGTTCCGGCGGTGACGAGGTCGTAGCCGTCGATTGTGCCTGCCAGCAGGGCCTGAAGGCGAGCTTGCGGATGGTCGAACGGAATGAAGTTGACTGTGGCTATCTGTCCGCGGTCGCCCCAGTAACCCTTGTAACTCGTGAGGGTGATGCGATCCGGGCTCCACGAGGAGAAGACGTACGGGCCGGTGCCGACGGGATGGGAGGCGTACGACGACGCCGGTTGCCCTGCCAGTTTCTTGTCCAGCACGTTCGCGGTGCCTTCGGTCATCGCTTTGGGGGATGACATTGCGAAAGCAGGCAGTGTCAAGGCTTGGAGAAATCCGGTGAAGGGCTTCGCCAAGTTGATCTGGACGTGGTCGGCAGAGATCGCCTTGCAGCTCTTGAATAAGGAGAGAGTGGCGTCGTCCGAGAAGGACTTGAAGACGCTCTTGAAAGGGATACCTGGCACTTGTTGGCGCACGGTTGCCGGAAGGTTGAACCAACGGTTGAAGTTGCTGCACACTGCCGCGGCATCAAAGGCTGTTCCGTCGTGGAAAAAGACTTTTGTGCGCAGCGTGAAGTCGTAGCTCAGTCCGTCATTTCCTTGGGACCACGCCGTGGCCAGAAGAGGCGTCGGTTGCCCGGTGGAAGCATCCACGCCCACAAGGCCTTCCATTACTTGCCGAGTGACGCGATAGGACTCCGAGTCGTTCGTCAGGGCGGGATCGAGTCCAAGCGGCATCGACGGGGTGCCGAAGTTGAACGTCTTGCTCGGCTCCGGCGGTACATCGCCCGCGGCCGATGTTGACGTTGCAGGACCAGGGGATACCGTGCACGAGGTCAAGGCCACGGCCAGAAGGCCTGCGCCGATTTGTAGCGTGACACGGCGAAGCTTGCTGCTTACCACTCTTGTCCCCTCAAGGCAGTTGGACGGGCGAAGGCCCGTGGCAGCCGGACCGCAGTCCAGTCTAGTTCAGGGGCCTGAGTCCTGGCTGAAAACGCGGAAGTGCCCCGGTCAAGGACCGGGGCACTTCCGACATGTGCGCAAGGGGGGACTTGAACCCCCACGCCCGAAGGCACAGGAACCTAAATCCTGCGTGTCTGCCAATTTCACCACTCGCGCTGGTGCTGGTACCTGGCCGGGATTCAGGGTCTCCTGCGTTCCGGGCATATACCGCGCTCTATTGTACCCGTGGTTTTGCGCCAGCCGTTCCGTCCTGGCCCGACGAGGGCATGTAGTGGCTACTTGTCGAGCTTGAGGTCCCTGCGGAGCTTCGCAACATGTCCCGTGGCCCGCACGTTGTACTGGGCCACGGCTACCTTGCCGTCGGTGTCCACCACGATCGTGGATCGGATCAGCCCTTGGTAAGTGCGTCCGTAGTTCTTCTTTTCGCCCCAAGCGGCGTAAGCGTCAGCTACGTGGTGCCCTTCGTCAGAGAGCAGGGGAAAGGTCAGGGATTCCTCGGCCACGAACTTTTCCAAGTCCTTCACTGTGTCCGGAGAGACGCCAAGGACTTCATAACCGGCGGCACGAAGAGTTTCGAGGGAATCCCGGAAATCGCAGGCCTGCTTCGCGCATGCCGGGGTGGACGCCGCCGGGTAGAAATAGATGACCGTATTCCGGCCGCGGTACGAGGCCAAGCTGACGTCGCGGCCAGTGTGGTCCTTGAGGGTGAAATCGGGGGCAATGTCGCCAGGAATGAGTCGTTCCGCCATACTGTGCTCCTTGCTCGGGTTCGCGAGCACCCAGCTTAGTGACCAGCTGTTCGCTTCACGAATTGGACCCGAACCAGATCGGCACGTCCCGGCCGATATACTGGCCCTTATGCCTGATATGGAACGGTGGCCCACCGGGCGCCTGCTCTCCACGGCGGCGCGGCTCGTGGAGCACGCCTGGAATGAGAAATTGCGCGGTATGGGGCTGACCCACGCCGGGGTCATTGTCATGGAAGTACTCGCCGTCAAGGGACCCACCACGCAGTCGATGCTCGCACAGATTGTCCGCGTTCAGGCGCAAACCATGGGGAAGACCCTCGCCAGGCTGGAAGCGCACGGGCATGTCAGCCGCACTCGCGGCATTTCGGACCGCCGAAGCCAAGTGGTCAGTCTGACCGAAGCGGGGGAGCGCACGCTCGGGCTCGCCACGCAGTTGGAGCGGGAAGTTCTTGAACCCGTTCCCGTGGATACCGCCAAACTGCGGCGGGAACTTCAAGCCCTGGTGCGCGAACTGGCGAACAATCATTCTGCGGCCGCCGTAAATGTCATTGTGGCTGCGGCCGAGTCCGGCGTATCGCTTGACGACGTCCCGGACTAGGCCCGCGAGGCAGCCGGATCGAGGCGGAGAAGGCCTAAAAGCGAAAAGATCCCTGGATGGCGTTTCGGCCATCCAGGGATCTTTCTTTGGTGCACCCCCCGGGACTTGAACCCGGAACCCATTGATTAAGAGTCAATTGCTCTGCCAATTGAGCTAGAGGTGCAATTGTTTGTTGCTCGCAACGCAAAGAAATAACCCTTGAGCAGCTATTGCCGCTCAAGGGCCCTTCCCTTGGTGCACCCCCCGGGACTTGAACCCGGAACCCATTGATTAAGAGTCAATTGCTCTGCCAATTGAGCTAGAGGTGCATTCGTCGATTTCGATCAGCTGAAGGCTTTTCTTCCCTCGTTGATCTCCGCAACGACATGTAACTCTACACGAGACTTGTCGAAGTGTGAAATCGACCCGAGCCCCCTCCGCGGCGCTACCGGGGAGGCTTCAGGACCAGTGCAAAATCGGGGTTTTGGTTGTTGCTGAGAACCCACAGGGTGCCGTCAGGCGCAAGCGAAACGTCCCGGAGGCGGCCGTATTGGGCTGTGAAGTATGCCACAGGAGTCCCAGCCGTTTCACCACTGAGCGTCACCGTCCACAATCGCTGCCCCCGCAACGCGCTCGTGAACGCCGTTCCGTTGACGATTTCCAGGCCGCTCGGGGAGGAGTCCGCCGTCGACGGCCACACAACCTTGGCATCAAGGTAACCGGCTCGGCCGGGCGCCCCCGTTACTTCCGGCCAGCCGAAGTTGCCGCCTGCTTTGATGAGATTGAGTTCGTCGTTCACATCGGGTCCGAATTCGCTCGCCCAAAGTCTGCCTGCGCTGTCCCACGCCAGGCCCTGCACATTGCGGTGTCCGTAGCTGTACACCGGATTGTTGCCGAAGGGGTTGCCCGGCGCCGGTTTTCCATCGGGTGTGAGCCGCAGGATCTTCCCGCCAAGCGCATTGCGGTCCTGTGCCTGCTCGGGGCGCTGCGAATCACCTGTGCCGACGTAGAGGAAGCCGTCGGGTCCGAAGCGGATACGGCCGCCGTTATGGGTTGGGGCTTTGGGGATGCCGGAGAAGATGACTTCGGGCGTGCCAAGACTGAGGCGGCCGTCTGCTGACTGTTCCAGCCGGGTCCGGGCAATTCTGTTGTCCGATTCAGCGGTGAAATAGCTATAAAGCAGGCGGTCTCCGGAGAACGTCGGGGAGAGGGCCAGTCCCAGCAGGCCGCCTTCGCCGCCGGGTACGACGCCGGGAAACTCGCCAATGGTGGTGGCGTGGCCGTTCCGGACGGATTTTATGAGCCTGGTGTCCCGTTCGGAGATGATGGCGGTGCCGTCGTCGAGGAACACGATGGACCACGGGAGGGTGAGATTCAGGTCCAGTTTCCGAAGCAACTCCGGTCCGTTGCCTTCGGGCTTAGGGGGCTGGACGGTATCTGATTGGCTCGCGGACGGTGGCGCTGCCGGCGACCCGGTTGACGTTCCTCCTGGCGACGAGCCGGTGCCGGGGGAACTCCCCGTGCATGCGCTCAGCAGCAACGCCGAGATGCAGGCCGCAGCCAGGAGCGCCCGGGCAGGCAAAAGGCGGGGCCGCAGAAAGCTTCCGGGACCCGCCTTTGCCTGGTTCATGGTGTCAGCGGCGATTCCTGCGAGGTGGCCGGAAGCCGGCGGCCTCGGCGTGGGCGCTCGAGACAAACCAGACCCCGGCCTTGACCTCGTCGTAGGACGGGCTGTCTTCGTCGTGATAGGTCATCGTGTCGGCGTTGCCCTTGACGGTGTAGCCGTCGGGGCCGCTCCCGTCAGCCCCCGCGGCAGCCGAGCCCTCGCCGTACGGCTGGTCGGCGGCGAGATGGCCGCCCATCGGCGTGGCGTCGCCGGAAACGACTTCCGGGCCGGGGGCCGCGACCGGCGTCGAGACGGCGTCGAAAGCCTCCTGCTGCTCTCCTTGCTGCCCGTCCGGAGCGGTGTCGTCGATCTCCGCCGCGGCGGATTCGGCGCCGGGAAGCGTCGGTGCGTGGGTGTCCGTGTATTCGCGGTGGTGGACCGGAACCGGTGCGGCCGGTGCGCCGACTTCGCTCCACGTGGCTTCCCATTCGGCGCCATCGGCCAGCTGTTCGGGAGTGGTTGGTGCAGGGGCGGCGGGTTGCGTTCCTGGTGCCACCGAACTGCCGGCCGCGGCGGGAGCTCTGTCGGCCGCTGTGACGTCGTCGGCCGTCACGCCTTCTTCGAGTTCAGGCTCGGAAAGTACCGGTTCTGGAACGATTGGCTCGTGAACGATCGGTTCGGCTTCTTCGGAGACTGCGGCCTCGGAAACCGTCTCCGCGACCATCTCTTCGGACAGCACAGGTTCCGGGAGCGTGGGTTCCTCGAATAACGGCTCCTCAAGGGTGGTCCCAACGGCTGGAGACTCTGCCGGGACGGCCAAGCCAGACTCGAGCGGAGAGTCAGGGCGCTCCCAGTCGTCGACGTCGACACCGCCCGTCTCAGGTTCTGGTTCCGGTGACGGCTTGGGCTCGACGGGGCGTGACCCGCTTAGGTCCTGTTCGGCGGTCGCGGCTGCGGCGACCAATGGGGCGGAGCCTGTCAGGGCGGCCGCGGTGGTGTCTATTTGCGGTGACGAGGCAGTTTGCGACGGAGAGGACGGGGCCATGCCGCCCGAGGAAGACTTCGCGCTGTTGCGGCTCATCAGCCACCAGACAATCGCAACGATCAACACAATGACGATGACCCAGATCAACCAATCCATGGGAGGAGCCCTTCTGTTCGATTGGCACAGTTGTCGTGATTTGACGTTACGTGCGTGGCAAGGGGCTGTCTAGGTTTGTCAATCGATTCGAGGCGTGCGCCGCGTCCGCATCACTCCGGTGCCGCGGCTGGAAAGAACCGAGGCAGGACCCGCATCCCCTAGGGTGTCCTCATGGACTTCAAGAGGCTGCGCATCCTCCGTGAACTGGCCGACAGGCAGACCGTCGGCGCCACAGCGGAAGCCATGAATGTGACAGCTTCCGCGGTGTCGCAACAGCTCAAAACGCTCCAGGAGGAGCTCGGCGTCGTTCTCGTGGAGAAGGACGGCAGGGGAGTCCGGCTGACCGAGGCGGGCCTCGCAATGGCGGAAGCGGCAGCCGACGTCGCCACGGCGATGGCCCGGGCCGAATCGACGGTGGACACCTATCGCCGGGGGTGGCAGGCCCACATCCGGGCAGCCTTCTTCCCGAGCGCGGCCGAGATGCTGTTGCCTGGACTGCTGCACCGTGTCAAGGCTATTGAAGGGCTGCATTTCGAAGCCCATTTCGAGGATCCCGGAACGGACGGTTTCGCCGGATTGGCTGCGGACTACGACATCGTCCTCGCCCACAGCGTGGATGGTGCAGAGGTGTTCGCCCGGCATGGCCTAGAGGTTCTTCCACTGCTGGAGGAAGCCTTGGACGTCGCCATGCCGGCGGGCCACGAGCTCGCGGCCAAGGCGCGGCTGACGGCCCATGACGTAGTGGGCTACCCGTGGCTCGGCGTACCTGTCGGCTTTCCCTTTGACACCGTGCTCCGTCAAATCGAGCTCCAGGCGGGCACGACGGCGGTGCGCGGCCAGCGGTACCCCGATCTCCGGGTCCTTGAGGCCTTGGTTGGTTCGGGGCACGGAATCTGCCTCCTTCCGCGCTACACCGCCCGCGCCAACCAAAAAAGAGGTTGGTCCTGCGGCCGCTCGTTGGGGTCCGCGCCAGCCGCAGCATTGTGGCCCTTGCCCGTCCGGAGGTGGCTGCCCGTACCACCATCAGGCAGACTCTCAGCTTGCTTCAGGAGGAAGCCGCGGTGATTGCCCGCGAGCTTCGACTGGGTGACGAGTGACGGCTGGACGCTGGATTCAGTCTCACAGCGTCTCGCATGTTGAGACGAGTGTCCACTATTTGAATGAAATATTGGATGAAATAGCGCCAAATTTGCCTTAACCCGCCCGCCGTGTTCGTTGGCCACAGCCCAAGAGTCATAGACTCGTGCCCATGAGTGACCACACCCCAATTGCGACAGACAACCAGCCGGACATCAAACCACGCAGCCGGGTCGTAACGGACGGCATCCATGCCGCCCCCGCGCGAGGCATGTTCCGGGCCGTAGGCATGGGCGATGACGACTTCGCCAAGCCCCAAATCGGTGTCGCGAGCTCGTGGAACGAAATTACGCCGTGCAATCTCTCGCTGAACCGACTCGCCCAGGGCGCCAAGGAAGGCGTTCACGCCGGCGGTGGCTTCCCCATGCAGTTCGGCACCATTTCCGTTTCGGACGGAATCTCCATGGGCCACGAGGGCATGCACTTCTCGCTGGTCTCCCGTGAAGTCATTGCCGACTCCGTCGAGACCGTGATGCAGGCCGAGCGCATTGACGGCTCCGTCCTGCTGGCCGGCTGCGACAAATCCCTCCCGGGTATGCTGATGGCCGCCGCCCGTCTGGACCTCGCCAGTGTGTTCCTGTACGCCGGTTCCATCATGCCGGGCTGGGTCAAGCTCGAGGACGGCTCGGAGAAGGAAGTCACCCTCATTGACGCCTTCGAAGCCGTTGGTGCCTGCGCTGCCGGCAAGATGAGCCTCGGAGACCTGGACCGCATCGAACGTGCCATCTGTCCTGGTGAGGGCGCTTGCGGCGGTATGTACACGGCCAACACCATGGCGTGCATCGGCGAAGCCCTCGGCATGTCGCTCCCGGGCTCGGCCGCCCCGCCCTCCGCAGACCGCCGTCGTGATGACTTTGCCCGCAAGTCCGGCGAGGCCGTGGTCAACCTGCTCCGCCTCGGCATCACCGCGCGGGACATCATGACCAAGAAGGCGTTCGAGAACGCCATCGCAGTCACCATGGCCTTCGGCGGTTCCACCAACGCCGTCCTGCACCTGCTCGCGATCGCCCGCGAAGCCGAGGTCGAACTGACACTGGACGACTTCAACCGCATCGGCGACAAGATCCCGCACCTGGGCGACCTCAAGCCCTTCGGCCGCTACGTCATGACGGATGTCGACAAGATCGGCGGCGTGCCGGTCATCATGAAGGCACTGCTCGACGCCGGACTGCTGCACGGAGACTGCCTCACGGTCACCGGCAAGACCCTTGCCGAGAACCTGGCCACCATCAACCCGCCGGACCTCGACGGAAAGATCCTGCGCGCCCTGGACAATCCGATCCACAAGACCGGCGGCATCACCATCCTGCATGGTTCCATGGCGCCGGAAGGGGCCGTCGTCAAGAGCGCCGGCTTCGACGCCGATGTCTTCGAAGGCACGGCCCGCGTGTTCGAGCGCGAACAAGGTGCCCTCGACGCCCTGGACAGGGGGAGATCAAGGCCGGGGACGTCGTCGTGATCCGTTACGAAGGACCTAAGGGCGGCCCGGGCATGCGCGAGATGCTCGCCATCACGGGTGCCATCAAGGGCGCAGGCCTCGGCAAGGACGTGCTCCTGCTGACCGATGGCCGCTTCTCCGGCGGTACCACCGGTCTCTGCATCGGACATGTTGCGCCTGAAGCGGTCGACGGCGGCCCCATCGCCTTCGTCAAGGACGGCGACAAGATCCGTGTGGACATCGCTGCCCGCTCGTTTGACCTCCTGGTGGACGAAGCCGAGCTCGAGTCGCGCAAGGTCGGCTGGGAGCCCCTCCCGGCAAAGTTCACCAAGGGTGTCCTCGCAAAGTACGCCAAGCTGGTGCACAGCGCCTCCACGGGCGCGTACTGCGGCTAGCTCGGGGTTCCGGCCCAACTGACTCGCAGTTGTTGTCGTTTTGACGTCTCATAACGACAACAACTGCGAGTCACTTGGGTGAGGGGCCGAGGTATGACCAGTCCGTGGACAATGAGGTCCACATCGTGAGATGACATCTTCATCGTTTGACACTTATCTCACAAAGAGGGAACACTGAACGCATGATCGCATTCGTTACTGTCGGCGCCACCGTGGGCACTGTCGTACTTACCAAGCGCGTGGCCTCCTAGCCCGACTGGTAACGAACCGTCACGCGCAACCCCTCGAAGAGCCGCAAGGCTGAGGGGTTTTTTTATTTCCCGCAGGGGACAGCGCATTTAGCAAGAACCCGCACGAATGCAGTACCCAAGCAGTAACTTTCACTAATTGAAGATCCCCAAAGGAAGAGTCCGATGAGCAAAGGATCGCCGATCAGCCCCTCGCTGATGGCTGCAAAGTCCGCTGGAGCCCCCAAGGCTCCGGATAAGGTCGACCGTCCGGCTGACGCCGTCGTCGACAATGCTGCAACTCTCTCTCCTGTACTCGGGCCGAACAACGTTGTACCCCCAACGGTGATGACCGGCTCGGAAGCTATTGTCCGCTCGCTCGAAGAACTCGGCGTGGACGATATTTTTGGTTTGCCCGGTGGCGCGATCCTCCCCACCTATGACCCTTTGATGGCCTCCAAGATGAATCACATCCTGGTCCGTCACGAACAGGGAGCCGGCCACGCAGCCCAAGGCTACGCCATGGTTACCGGACGGGTTGGCGTCTGCATCGCCACCTCGGGCCCCGGTGCCACCAACCTCGTTACCCCCATCATGGATGCCCACATGGACTCCGTGCCGCTCGTCGCCATCACCGGCCAGGTATCGGCTTCAGTCATTGGTACGGATGCCTTCCAGGAAGCGGACATCGTCGGCATCACCATGCCGATCACCAAGCACTCCTTCCTGGTGACGGACCCCAACGACATTCCGCACGTCATGGCCGAGGCTTTCCACCTAGCGAGCACAGGCCGTCCTGGACCGGTACTGGTGGATATCGCCAAGAACGCCCAGCAGGGCACCATGACCTTCTCCTGGCCGCCCAAGATCGATTTACCGGGCTATCGTCCGGTGGTCCGCGGCCACAACAAGCAGGTGCGTGAGGCGGCCCGGCTGATCGCCGCGGCAAGCAAGCCCGTCTTGTACGTCGGTGGCGGTGTGGTCAAGGCACACGCTTCGGCCGAGCTGCGCGAACTCGCGGAGCTCACGGGCGCGCCCGTGGTGACCACCCTCATGGCCCGGGGAGCGTTCCCTGACTCCCACCCCCAGCACGTCGGCATGCCGGGCATGCACGGAACTGTCTCTGCGGTCACCGCACTGCAGCAGTCAGATCTGCTGATCACCCTTGGTGCGCGCTTCGATGACCGGGTGACGGGTGTCCTCAGCACCTTCGCTCCGCATGCAAAGATCATCCACGCGGACATTGACCCGGCGGAGATCTCCAAGAACCGCGTGGCAGACGTTCCGATCGTGGGCTCCGTCAAGGAGATCATTCCGGAACTGACCGAGGCCGTCCGGACCGCTTTCGAACTATCCGGCACCCCGGATCTCGACAGTTGGTGGGCATTCCTCAACAACCTCCGTGATACCTACCCCCTGGGTTGGACCGAACCCGAAGATGGACTCAGTGCCCCCCAGCGGGTCATCGAACGCATCGGTGCGCTCACGGGTCCGGAAGGCATCTACGTTGCCGGCGTTGGCCAGCACCAAATGTGGGCTGCCCAATTCATCAAGTACGAGCGCCCCCACGCCTGGCTGAACTCCGGCGGCGCCGGCACCATGGGTTATGCCGTCCCGGCAGCCATGGGCGCCAAGGTCGGCGAACCCGACCGCGTGGTCTGGGCGATCGACGGCGACGGCTGCTTCCAGATGACCAACCAGGAACTGGCCACCTGTGCCATCAACAAGATTCCCATCAAGGTTGCCATCATCAACAACTCCTCGCTGGGCATGGTGCGCCAGTGGCAGACCCTCTTCTATGAAGGCCGCTACTCCAACACCGACCTGAACACCGGCCACGACACCGTCCGTATCCCGGACTTCGTCAAGCTGGCGGACGCGTACGGTTGTGCCTCGTTCCGCTGCGAGCGGGACGAGGACATCGACGCCACCATCCAGAAGGCACTGGAAATCAATGACCGCCCTGTGGTCATCGACTTCGTGGTCAGCCCGAACTCCATGGTGTGGCCGATGGTCCCCTCCGGAGTCTCCAACGACCAGATCCAGGTTGCCCGCAACATGACCCCGGAATGGGAAGAGGAGGACTAGCCATGAGCCGCCACACACTGTCCGTTCTGGTCGAAGACAAGCCCGGCGTTCTGACCCGCGTGGCCAGCCTCTTCGCCCGGCGCGCCTTCAACATCAACTCCCTGGCCGTCGGCCCCACCGAGGTCTCCGGGATTTCTCGCATGACCGTCGTCGTCGATGCCGATGGCGACCTCATCGAACAGGTCACCAAACAGCTCAACAAATTGATCAACGTGATCAAAATTGTCGAGCTGACCCCAGAATCTTCCGTGCAACGTGACCACATCCTGGTCAAGGTACGTGCGGATGCCGCGACACGCCTGCAAGTCACCCAAGCTGCAGACTTGTTCCGTGCCTCAGTGGTTGACGTTTCCACAGACTCGGTGGTTATCGAGGCAACCGGTACCCCGGAAAAGCTCGCAGCGCTGCTTTCTGTGCTCGAGCCATTCGGCATCCGCGAAATCGTGCAGTCCGGCACCTTGGCCGTTGGACGGGGATCCCGCTCCATGAGTGACAGGGCCCTGCGCAGCGCTTAGGCACTGCGTAGCCGCCCAACAACGCACCACAGACAATATCTACAAAGAAATCCACTCAAAGGAGTTACGCAAGTGACTGAAATGTTCTACGACGACGATGCAGACCTGTCGATCATCCAAGGCCGCAAGGTTGCCATTGTCGGCTACGGTTCCCAGGGCCACGCCCACGCGCTGAACCTGCGCGATTCCGGCGTCGAGGTTGTCATCGCACTCAAGGAAGGCTCGAAGTCGATCGCCAAGGCCGAGGACGCAGGCTTCACGGTCAAGAACGTTGCCGACGCCGCCGAATGGGCCGACGTCATCATGATCCTGGCGCCGGACCAGCACCAGCGCTCGATCTACAACGACTCCATCAAGGACAAACTGACCGCCGGCAAGGCCCTGGCCTTCGCACACGGCTTCAACATCCGCTTCGGCTACATCGAGGCACCGGAGGGTGTTGACGTCATCCTGATCGCACCGAAGGCTCCGGGCCACACCGTGCGCCGCGAGTTCGAAGCCGGCCGCGGTATTCCGGACATCATCGCCGTGGAGCAGGACGCCACGGGCTCCGCTTGGGATCTGGCCAAGTCCTACGCAAAGGCCATTGGCGGCACCCGCGCCGGTGTCATCAAGACCACCTTCACCGAGGAGACCGAAACCGACCTCTTCGGCGAGCAGGCTGTCCTGTGCGGCGGTGTCTCGCAGCTGATTCAGTACGGCTTCGAGACCCTGACCGAGGCTGGCTACCAGCCGCAGATCGCCTACTTCGAGGTGCTTCACGAGCTCAAGCTCATCGTTGACCTCATGTGGGAAGGCGGCATTGCCAAGCAGCGCTGGAGCGTTTCCGACACCGCAGAGTACGGCGACTATGTCTCCGGCCCGCGTGTTATCGACCCACGCGTCAAGGAAAACATGGCCGGCGTCCTCGCCGACATCCAGTCCGGCGCGTTCGCGAAGCGCTTCATTGACGACCAGGACAACGGTGCAGTCGAGTTCAAGGAGTTGCGTGCCAAGGCAGAGAAGCACCCCATCGAAGGCGTCGGCCGGGAACTGCGTTCCCTGTTCTCCTGGCAGCAGCAGGACGAAGATTACGTCGAAGGCTCTGCAGCCCGCTGATTAAAGGCACCCGTTGACGCCGCGGCAGACGCCGTAGCAATTCAACACAGAACGCCGTTCGGGATAGGCTCGAAATGAAGCCGCCCGGCATGGAGGCCGGACCCGGTATACCGGGTCCGGCCTTCGTCGTCAAAGAATCGTTTCACCAAAACCCCACCTGAAAAAGAGAGCTAAAGAGGTCACCGGTGACTAGCACCAAGCCAGTAGTACTCCTCGCTGAGGAACTTTCGCCCGCCACGATCGAGGCCCTTGGTCCGGACTTCGAGATCCGCCAAACCGACGGTGCGGACCGCTCCCAGCTGCTCTCCGCAATCGTCGACGTCGACGCCATCCTGGTGCGTTCAGCCACCCAGGTGGACGCCGAGGCAATTGCCGCAGCCAAGAACCTCAAGATCATCGCCCGCGCCGGCGTCGGCCTGGACAACGTGGACATCAAGGCCGCAACCCAGGCCGGTGTCATGGTGGTCAACGCCCCGACGTCCAACATTGTGTCCGCAGCCGAACTTACGGTCGGACACATCCTCAGCCTTGCCCGCCACATCCCGCAGGCCAGCTCCGCCCTCAAGGGCGGCGAGTGGAAGAGGTCCAAGTACACGGGAATCGAGCTCTTCGAAAAGAAGATCGGCATCATCGGCCTTGGACGCATCGGCGCCCTCGTGGCTGCCCGCCTCCAGGGTTTCGAAACCGAGATCCTGGCTTACGACCCCTACATCACCTCCGCCCGGGCAGCCCAGCTCGGCGTCAAGTTGGTCACCTTGGACGAGCTGCTGGAAAAGTCGGACTTCATCACCATCCACATGCCCAAGACCCCGGAAACCGTGGGCATGCTGGGCGCTGATGCCTTCAAGAAGATGAAGGAAACGGCATACGTGGTGAACGTGGCCCGTGGCGGCCTGATTGACGAGGAAGCCCTTCACGAGGCCCTGGAAGACGGTCAGATCGCCGGCGCCGGCATCGACGTGTTCGTCAGGGAGCCGAGCACCGACCTGCCGTTCTTCGACATGGACAACGTCATCGTGACCCCCCACCTGGGTGCCTCCACCGACGAAGCCCAGGAAAAAGCCGGGGTTTCCGTGGCAAAGTCGGTGCGCCTCGCCCTTGCCGGCGAACTCGTGCCTGACGCCGTCAACGTTGCCGGCGGTGTGATCGCTTCCGAGGTTCGCCCAGGAATCCCGCTTATCGAAAAGCTCGGCCGGATCTTCACAGCTTTGACCCACGCATCCCTGACGCAGATCGACGTGGAGGTCGCGGGCGAAATCGCAAGCCTGGACGTGAAGGTCCTTGAGCTTGCTGCCCTCAAGGGCGTGTTCGCCGACGTCGTGACCGAGCAGGTCTCCTACGTCAACGCACCTGTCATCGCCGAGCAGCGCGGCATCAACACTCGCTTGATCACGACGTCGGAGGCTGAGGACTACCGCAACGTCCTGACCATCCGCGGCGCGCTCAGCGACGGTTCCCAGATCTCCGTGGCCGGCACCCTCACCGGACCCAAGCAGGTCCAGAAGCTCGTGGGCGTCAACGGCTACGACGTCGAAATCCCGATCAGCGAGCACCTGGTGGTTGTTTCTTACGCTGACCGTCCGGGCGTCATTGGCACGATCGGCCACATCCTCGGCATGAACAACATCAACATCGGCGGCATGCAGGTGGCCCGCCAGAGTGAAGGCGGCCAGGTCCTGGCACTGCTGACGATCGACACCTCCGTGCCCCAGCAGGTCCTTGAAGCAATCAAGGCCGGCATCGGTGCCGACATGGTTCGTGAAGTGGATCTGGAGGACTAGCATCCGAACCGTTTGAGCTAGAATCGTGTGCCGCAGTTCACATCGGCCACATAATATTGGCCGGTCTGCCTACAATGGCTTGGTCCGAAATTCGGATCCGGCGGCAGGCCGGCCAATACCTTTTGCACACACCCAATGGATTCCTATTGCCTCGGCATGGTTTCAGGGAGAGCAGTGTGCGCACCCGCAATCCAGGACTCAGGGAGCCCTATGAACGCCGTCCAGAGGTTCATCAGAAGCCGTGTGCTGCTGTTGACCGCGGCCATTTTGATCGTCGCCATGTGCTTGTCCGTATTCATCCAGAGCCAGTCGCAGGCCGCGCTGAACCGGACGGTGGATGAGAACTCACGAGGCCTGTACGACATCCTGGTGCAAGCCAAAGCCGGGAATAACAAAGACGGCGGGGCGCTTGTCCAGCCGGACATCGCCAACGGCCAGGGTGGCATCAGCTTCCAGCAACTCGAGAAGATCCGTGGGCTGGGTGGCACGTCCGTTGCCGCCCCCATCAGCCTCGTCTCCCGGGTGACGCAGAACCTGGAGACCCCGCGGCTTGATGCGATGGATTACCTCGGCTACAACGCAGGGCTGGCTGGTGGTGCCACTGCGGGAGACCCCACCGGCACTGACGCCAAGAAGTGGCCCGCGCCGGAATCCGTCCTTCCTGCCCAGCCCAAGAAGTACCGCCTGACAGCCACTGCCGTGAGCTCCGACGGAGTGTCCCAGCAAACCCTCTTCCAGACCAGCGCTGAAGGCACCCTGGGCAAAGGCCAGGTCATTGAGCAGCAGTCCGCCGGGGGCAAGAGCATCCGCATTGCCGGTCCTGCAGGGGAGACCGGGATCAAGTTCCCTGCACCTGCAGGTGGCTCCGAGCACAACCTCTTCAACCTCTCGGTTGCGCTTCCCATGGCTCCCCAAGTCACCGAATCCGTGGTCGCGGTCGACCCGACAGCCGAACGTGCCCTCCTTGGCTCGGCTGGCGACTTCCTTGCACCTCTGCAAAAGGCACCGCCTGCCGACACCCGCAACGCAGGCGCCATCGGACGCTACTTTGAGCAACTCTTCTCCAAGAGCCCCACGCAGCAAGAGCTCGAACAGGGCCCGGACTTCCTCGGCGTCAAGCTCAAATACTGGGCGCCCCTCATGACGCAGTACCAGCAGGCCAAGTTGTCCGGCCAGATCACGGATGCCTCGCAGGCCATTCCCCTGATCGTCCGGCAGGGAACTTCCCTTGACCTGAAGTACTCGGTGAAGATCCAGGAAATCGATGATTCCGGCAAGGTCGTCAACGACGTCGGCACCGTCTCGCGGTCCCTGGACAAGGACTACCTGCCCTTCGTGTCAAAGTCGCCGTTCTCCCTGCAATGGCCCGGATCTACCGACCACAGCCAGTTGCTCGGTAACACGGGCAACTTCAGCCAAGGCCTGTACCAGCCTGCCCAGTGGAGCACGGACTTCGCGGCCGCACCCAAGTACAAGGATGGCGACACCTCCGCGAATGGAGCCGTTGGCAAGTCCGCAACGCCGAGGGACTGGGTGACTGTCAACAAGCTGCCCGAAAAGTCGACTTTTGGGGCGATCGTGGACCAGGCCCAACGCAAGCCTGTCGATGAGCGCTCGTACCGTGAGAACCTTTCCACGGGATCGAAGCCAGCTACTCCGCTCCCGATGGTCTATGGGACGTTCGATCCGGCCCAGATCCAGAAAGCAGCAGGCGACGTCAACAAGCTGCCCTTGGGTGGCTACGATCCCGCTCCGATGACGCTCCAGAAGGACGCCTCAGGCAATGACACCGCAGCCAAGGGCCTCAAGCCCTCGCTGAGCGCCACAGGGCTGGTGAGCCAGTCTGCCGGTGCCATCACCGACTACTACGGCCTTGCCGCGGCCCGCGGATACAGCACGAACGCCAACGTGATCGACGCCGTCCGGGTTCGCGCCAGTGCCGCCGGCAACTGGAAGCAGGCTCAGCCGGACGTCGACAAGCTCGCAGCCCAGATCCGCGACCTGGGACTCGAAGCCACGGTTGTGGCCGGTTCTGCGCGTGAAGACGCCAACATCTTCGTCCCCGGTTACTCCAAGGACGACGCCGGCAAGGAGTCCGCGCTCGGCACCGTCCAGCAGTCGTGGGTCCGGCAGGATGCCGCAGATGCCGTCTCCGGCTCGCTGACCGGCACCAACATCACGCTTCTGTTCCTGACGCTCTGCGGAGCCACCTTGCTGACGGGCGCTTCCACTGTCAGCTACGTCCGTCAACGACGAAGCGAAGCCGGGATCCTTCGGGCCATGGGCTGGACCCAGAGGAAGATCCGCAGCTGGGTCCTTGAGGAATTCGGCATCGGTGCGGCGATCGTTGCCTTGGCAGGCATTGCGTTGAGCCTTCTGAGCTGGAACCTGGCAACAGTCATTGTTTCCGCGTCTGTGTTGGTGCTTTACTCCGCTGCCGCCTACATTGCAGCCCAGCAATTGCGGCACCGGGATGTTGTGGACCAGGAACCACAGCACGATGAACGACTCATCGCCGTGGACTCGCCGCTAACGTTTGCGTACCGCCAACTGGTCACCCACCGTTTCAGCTCAGTGTCACTGGCCGTGGCCGTGGGCGTGTTCGGAGCGGCCGTTGGTGCCCTGATCGCCCTGCTCATCGACATCCCACGCGCAGCGGGAGCCAGCGCCCTCAGCGGACTGGCGTCGGCCGCCGTCGCCCTGCCGAGTGTCATCCTGGCAGTCAGCGGGGTTCTCGTGGGCCTCGTGCTGACCTTGGTCACAGGTCGGTTCGAACTCAAGGCCAGGCGCGAGCAACTCAGCACGCTCAAGGCCATGGGTTGGAACCCGGACATGCTGGGCCAGGTCCGGTTCTTCGAAAATGCCTTGGTCGGAGCTGCGGCCCTGATCCTGGGCGTCCTGGGGGCGTTGGGCATAGGCCTGCTGCTCGCTCCCTATGCAGCACTCTGGGCCGCCTTGGCCGGAGTGCTGGCCGTACTTTGCTGGATTCCCATTGCAACGAAAGTGGTCAAATGACTGACAATCTCCATCCCGATCTGACCCCGACCACGGAATCCGCCGACGAGTCGTTCCAGACGCGCGCCAACACCATCGTCAGGGCGGCGGACCACGCTACGCCCCTGCAGTTGAGCAACATCACCATCCGCTATGGCGGGGACAAAGGTGGCGCCGAGCCGGTCACAGTCGTCGAGGACTTCAGCCTCACCCTCCACGCAGGCGAGATGCACTGCATCGCCGGGCGAAGCGGCTCAGGCAAGACCAGCATCCTGACGGTGGGCGCGGGACTCACACTCCCGACGTCGGGCCGGGTCCTCTGGGAAGGCGACTCCCTCGAGAAGATGGGCGACGACGAAATCGCCGACCGCCGCCGCGCGCTGATCGGGTACGTGGACCAGGGCGGTGCGTTGATCGACGGCATGAGCGCTTTGGAGAACGTGTTATTGCCGGCCGTTCCCGACGGGGAAGTGGAGCAGCGCACCGAAATGGCCAAGGACCTGCTGGACCTGGTCGGACTGGGCCGGCGCATGCGCCACCGTCCGGCGCAGCTGTCCGGTGGTGAGCGCCAGCGTGTTGCCATCGCGCGCGCCCTGATCCTGGGCACCCGCGTCCTGGTGGTGGACGAGCCCACGGCCAGCCTGGACCGTACCTCGGCCAACCGCATCATCGGCATCCTGAAGGACACCACCAACGACGGTATTGCCGTGCTGGTGGCGTCGCACGACCACGAGTTGGTCCGGCTCAGCGATACGCTGACTGAATTGAACTAGTAGCCGATGCCTCCGGACTGGCCGTCATATGCGGCCAGTCCGGTCTTTCCATCTCCAAGAGAAGGTAACTTCGTAGAGTGACGTCTCCAGAAAAACCCCCGTTCTACATCACCACTGCCATTACGTACCCGAACGGCGAGCCGCATATCGGCCATGCCTACGAGTACATTGCCACCGATGCGATGGCCCGGTTCAAGCGCCTCGACGGCTACGACGTGATGTTCCTGACCGGTACGGACGAGCACGGCATGAAGATTGCCCAGGCGGCGGAAAAGGAAGGCATCACCCCCAAGGAACTCGTGGACCGGAATGCCGAAATCTACAAGGCCGCCCACGCTGCCTTGGGCATCTCGTACGACCGCTTCATCCGCACCACGGATGAAGATCACTACGCTGCCTCCCAGGCCATCTGGAAGAAGATGGAAGCCAAGGGGGACATCTACCTTTCCAAGTACGAGGGCTGGTATTCGGTCCGCGACGAAGCCTATTACACGGAGGACGAGACAGTCCTGAAGGACGACGGCGTCCGTTACTCGCGCGGTACCGACACCGAAGTGACGTGGACCGCGGAGGAGAGCTACTTTTTCCGGTTGTCCTCTTACCAGGATAAGTTGCTGGCGTTGTACGAGGAGCAGCCGGAATTCGGCGCCCCGCAGTACCGCTTCAACGAAGTCATCAGCTTCGTCAAGCAGGGTCTGCAGGACTTGTCGATCAGCCGGACGACTTTCGACTGGGGTGTCCCGGTACCGGGGAACGACAAGCACGTCATGTACGTGTGGGTTGATGCCCTGACTAATTACCTGACGGGGGTCGGCTACCCCGATGCGGAATCGGAGGCGTTCCGTAAGTTCTGGCCGGCGGACGTCCACGTCATCGGCAAGGACATTTCCCGGTTCCATGCGATCTTCTGGCCCGCCTTCCTGATGAGCGCCGGCCTGGAACTGCCCAAGAGGGTCATGATCCATGGCTTCCTGACCAACAACGGCGTCAAGATGTCCAAGTCCCTCGGCAACGTGGTGGCTCCCAAGGACTTCGTGGAGCAGTACGGCCTGGACCAGGTGCGCTTCTTCTTCCTCCGCGAAGTGCCCTTCGGTGCCGACGGCAGCTACAACCACGAGGCAATCGTGGGCCGCATGAACGCAGACCTCGCCAACAACTTCGGCAACCTGGCACAGCGTTCGCTGTCCATGGTGGCCAAGAACTGCGAAGGCAAGGTGCCGGTCCCCGGCGAGTTCTCAGCCGAGGACTCCGCGCTGCTGGCCCAGGCCGGCGGGCTGCTGGACGCGGCCCGCGCCGCTTTCGAGAAGCAGGAATTCAGCCGCGCCCTCGAGGCAATCTGGGCCGTGCTCGGTGACACCAACGCCTACTTCGCCGAGCAGGCCCCGTGGGTCCTGCGCAAGACCGACGTCGAGCGCATGAACACGGTCCTCTACGTCACGTTGGAAGTAGTCCGCATCGTAGCGATCCTCGCCCAACCGATCATGCCGACGTCGGCAGCCAAGCTGCTTGAGGCTCTGGGACAGTCCGACGGTGAGGCCCGCCAATTCGCTGCCATCGCCACTCCGATCGTCCCCGGCACGCAGCTCCCGGCGCCGGCCCCGGTCTTCCCCCGCTACGAGGAGCCCGCCGAGGCCTAACCGCTCGCTCACCTATACGGCCCTTTACCGGAACGCTCGCTCACTTATACGGGGCGTGACACCCCCTCACCCACCGGTGAGGGGGTGTTCCTTTCCCGTCCAATGATCGGTCGGTGTCCGGAGACGGATCCAGCGGGCCGCCGGATGTCCGAGTGGTGCCATCGCGCCGGTGAGTGGTGACCCAAACGGAGCAGGTAGTAGCCGGGACAAAGCGCACTGGCTCCTGTATGTAAACGCGTACCCGCCACTCGCGTTAATCAGGCGAACGAAACCTAGCCTGAAAAGCAAGCGAACTGATGACACTTTCTGGGGAGTAACTGTCAAGATTCATCTCGCTGGTTGAGGTCTCCCGTACTTGTCTTTCCTGGGTCTCGAAGACGGTTACTCCGCAAAGTCTGCTCAGCTCGAACCTGACGTGGTTGGAGGGACCGAAATGAAACGGACTATTGCGACTATGGGGGTCGTGGGCCTGGGATTGCTGGGTGCCACGGTGTCGGCGAACGCTGCTCCCTCAGACAAGATCACCATCTGCCACGCCACGCATTCGGCGTCGAACCCATACATCGCAGTGACGATCAGCTTGGCGGCGTTGTCCGGGCATGTCGCCGACACCAACGATATCGTCCCTGCAAACGCTGGCGCCTTTATGCCCAACGGACAAAACCTCACCCCGGAAAACATCGCCATCCTCAACGCCGGCTGCCGGGTGGTCAGCCCGCCGGTGGTGAGCCCGCCGGTGACCAGTCCGCCGGTGGATCCGGTGGTCAGCCCGCCGGTGACCAGCCCGCCGGTGGATCCGGTGGTGAGCCCGCCGGCGAGCCCGGTGGATCCGGTGGTGAGCCCGCCGGTGACCAGCCCGCCGGTGGATCCGCTGGTGAGCCCGCCGGTGACCAGCCCGCCGGTGGATCCGCTGGTGAGCCCGCCGGTGACCAGCCCGCCGATGACCAGCCCGCCGGTGAGCCCGGTGGATCCGGTGGGTCCTGTAGAGCGGGTAGCGCCAGGCGCGCCACCGGTCGTCACGCGTGTCGTTCCCCCTGTGGTTCCACCCGTCGCCGCGCCGGCAGCGCCCGTGCCTGCAGCTGTCATTCCCGCTACGGCAGGTGCCGAAGCTGCGCCGGACGCCGCGATAACGAATGTGGGGTACAACGTCCAAACGGCCGTTGGCGGGAAGGCGGACGCTGGTATCCCCGGTTGGCTAGCCGGCTTGACTGGTCTCTTCAGTGCAGTGGCCGCATTCGTGGTCCTGAGGAGCCGTGTGCGGGCCCGGAAGGCCGACCGCTAGGCAAACCCCGGTGGGTGCCGCGATGCGATGTGCGGCACCCATCCACCTGTTTCACCGTCTCCGGGAGTGATCATGGCACGTCACCGCTACGCACGGCAGCCGGCAGCCGGCATCCGTGGCCTGGTGATCAGTTCCAGGGATCTTCTCCTGTTGGCGATTTGCGTCGGGGGGCTGCTTGCGTCGTGGCTGGTCTACGGTGTATCCGGCCCACCGGATCCAGTCGCTTTCGACGCAGGGACGCGGCTGCTTTCGTCGCCGCCTCCCGCGAACAAGCCCGCGGCAAACCAGGCAGCCGTGGTCGCACCTGCCTCTAGGCGGGGAATGCCGCTCCCTGCGGCGTCGGCTCCTTTGCAGATTACCTACCCGGCGGCTGGCCTAAATGTGGTGGTTCACCCGCTGCGACCGGATCCCGCTGAAACTGGCGCGCACAGCATTGAGCCTCCGGAGACGATGGATGGATATTGGCTCAGTCCGTTCGGAACCCCGGGGGCGGGCTCGACGAATACCACGTACGTGATTGGGCACAGCTGGGAAGGCCTCGACGCCCCGTTCAACCATCTCAGCTACGCAGCAGCCCCGGGGGATGAGCTCAAAGTCGTCACGGAGACGGGAGCGATGACATACAAAGTCGAGTCCGTCACGACGTACACAAAATCGACTTTGAAGGACAGTCCCATCTGGACGGCGGTGCCCAGCCGCCTAGTCCTGATCAGCTGCTACACGCAGGATCTCTGGGGCAAGAATGTCGCAGTGGTTGCCTCACCAGTGCTCGGCCGGTAGCTCCCCCCTCCGAGAGTTCAAATGCTGAGACTATTTTGACCAGCATGTGGATGCCTTGGCAGTCTGAAAACATGAGTGCAACGCAACCCACCGCAACGATCAATCTGGCTGTCATTCCCGGCGACGGCATTGGCCCCGAAGTCATTGCCGAAGCCCTCAAGGTCCTGGAGAAGGTCGTTGCCGAAGAAGGCGTTGCCCTGGAGCGGACCGAATACAAGCTTGGAGCCCAGCACTGGCTCGAAACCGGTGAAACACTCCCCGATGAGGTCCTAGCTGACCTGCGCACCCGTGATGCCATCCTGTTCGGTGCCGTCGGTGCAGCCCCGGGGGATACCCGTATTCCTTCCGGCATCATTGAACGCGAGATGCTGCTCAAGCTCCGTTTCAGCCTGGATCACTTTGTGAACCTGCGCCCGTCACGGCTCTACGGCACGGTCGGCAGCCCTTTGGCCAACCCCGGCAATATCGATTTCATCGTGGTCCGCGAAGGCACCGAGGGTCCGTACGTCGGCAACGGCGGCACCCTGCGCGGAGGTACCGCCCATGAGGTCGCCACCGAGGTGTCATTGAACACGGCGCACGGCGTCGAGCGTGTTGTCCGTGATGCGTTCCGCCGCGCCAGCGAGCGGCCCCGCAGGCACGTCACCCTCGTCCACAAGCACAACGTCCTTGTCTTTGCCGGCCACTTGTGGAAGCGCACTGTTGAGGCCGTAGCCAAGGAATTCCCCGAGGTCACCCACGACTACCTGCACATCGACGCAGCCACCATCTTCATGGTGACCGACCCGTCCCGCTTCGATGTGATTGTCACCGACAACCTTTTTGGCGACATCATCACGGACCTCGCCGCGGCAATCACCGGTGGCATCGGCCTGGCAGCCTCGGGCAACATCAACATGGACCGCACCGCGCCCTCCATGTTCGAACCCGTCCACGGTTCCGCTCCGGACATCGCCGGCCAGCAGAAAGCGGATCCGACCGCCGCCATCCTGTCCGCGGCCCTGTTGCTGGAGCACCTCGGCTACACCACAGCCGCCCGCAGGATCGAAGCCGCCGTCGTGGCTGACATCGAAAGCCGCCGCGGCGAAACCCGCAGCACCGCGGCCATCGGCGACGCTATCGCAGCCGCACTTTAGGCCCTGCACTCGGGCGTAAGCTTTACTTGAATTATTTACCTGCTGCCGTGGTCCATCGCTGAACCATACCCTCCAAGAGATGGTTCGCTCTGCCAGGTAGCCGACTGGAGGAAACATGACTCAGACTGCCCACGGCGTCGAATTCAGCCAGCAGCTCTCGGAGACCCCGAAGTCTGCTGAGGAGCGTGCAGCGATCCTGGCAAACCCGGGATTTGGCGACTACTTCACCGACAACACCGTTATCGTCGACTACAGCGTTGACACCGAGGGCAAGGGCGGCTGGCACAATGCCCGCGTCGAGGCCTATGGGCCGATTTCCCTGGATCCTTCGGCGGCAGTGCTGCACTACGGCCAGGAGATCTTCGAAGGCCTCAAGGCCTACCGCCACGCCGACGGCTCCATTTGGACTTTCCGTCCTGAGGCCAACGCCGCTCGGCTGAACAAGTCGGCCCGCCGCTTGGCCCTCCCGGAACTGCCTGAGGAGTATTTCCTCGGCGCCATCCGCGAACTCGTGCAGGCGGACAAGGAATGGGTTCCGTCGGGCGACGGCGAAGCCCTGTACCTGCGCCCGTTCATGATCGCCACGGAGGCGTTCCTGGGTGTCCGCGCCGCCCGCGAGGTCTCGTTCCGGGTCATCGCGTCTCCGGCCGGCAACTACTTCGGCGGCGAGCTCAAGCCGGTGTCAATCTGGATCTCCCGTGAATACGCCCGCGCCGGCCGCGGAGGCACCGGTGCTGCCAAGTGTGGTGGAAACTACGCTGCTTCCCTGATCGCCCAGATGGAGGCCGAGGAGAACGGCTGCAAGCAGGTCCTCTTCCTGGACCACTTCAATGACGACGCCGTTGAGGAACTCGGCGGCATGAACGTCTTCTTCGTCATGAAGGACGGCTCGCTGGTCACCCCGGCGCTCACGGGAACCATCCTTGAAGGCGTGACCCGGTCCTCGGTCATTCAGGTGGCCAAGGACATGGGCCGCGAGGTTTCAGAACGCAAGATCACCCTCGCAGAGTGGCGGGACGGCGTGGCCTCGGGAGGGATCGCCGAGGTCTTCGCTTGCGGAACCGCGGCCGTCATCACGCCCATCGGCGTGCTCAAGGACAAAACCGAGTTCATCGGCTCCGAGGACGCCAAGGCAGGCGAAACCACCATGGCGATCCGCCAGCAGCTGCTCGGCATCCAGACCGGAACGGTTGAGGACAAACACGGCTGGCTGACCCGCCTCGCGTAAGGCTTGCCGGCTTCTGCAATGCCCGACGGCGGCCTCCCACTTCGGTGGGCAGGCCGCCGTCGGCGTTTCACGAGGGAACAGTTGGCTGGCCGGAAGCCAGGGTTACTCGGGCTGGGGCCTTTGAATCAGTGGTTCGATAAGTGCTTCCATCTTGGCCTGCAGATACTGCTGGCCGGCTGCGGAGGGGTGGTCACCGTCGGGCCCGATGAGGTTGTCGGCGTCGTCCATGATCCAGCCGAGGTCAATCGGATCCACGAAGCTGGCGCCGGCTTGCTGGGCGGCGGCCTTATCCTGGTCCCGTATCTCGAGTCTTTCCGGTTCCGGCGTACTCGTATACGACGGTGGACCAATCACCAGGATGTCGGCATGGGGAGCCCGGACCTTGACCGACGCAAAGGCCCGAGCCGCTGCAACTTGGGTCTCCCCCGGGGAGGCACCCATGTCATTTTCGGAACCAAAGAACACCACCAAACGCGTGGAGTCCGTTACTGCCTCGTCGACCTGGGAACCGAAGGTCGATCCGTCGTCGCCGACGCTGACGTAGCCGCTTCCATCCTGTGCCGCATTGACGATCGTTGCCTGAAACTGTTGAAAAACGGGATCGTTCTCCACAAGGTTTGGCCAGGCGTCGGCGGGTGAGGTGCCGTGTCCGGTACTGAGGGAATCTCCGATGATCACGACCGTTGGCTGTTTTGCGGACGCGGCAGCGCGGGGTCCCGCGTCGGACGAACAAGCATTAAGGGTCGCGAGAACGGAAAGGCAAACGGTTGCGATCGCCGTCGTGGTCCAGAGAAGTCCTCTTCGAGGGATTTGAGTCCGCAACAATTCGACCACTCCTCTGCATCTATTCAAGGCAATCCGCGCCCTAAATCAGCCCTGCCGGCGATCCGTTGATCTACTGGGCTTGTGCTGACGCCTTGACACCATGCTACGTCGTGTACTGGCTTTGCTCCTTGTGCAACTGCTCCAACTCCGGCAGCCAGCCATGTGACATGTGCCAAGATAGAATCGTGAATCCGGTCAATGATGCCTCTTTCCAGACCAGCAGTTTCCTCACCCGCTCACGCTTGGCACCCAATCCGGGGCCGATGAGCCTCGATGGGACCAACTCCTACGTCATTGCCGCGCCGGACGCTACCGGAGTGGTCGTCGTCGATCCAGGGCCGCTCGACGAATCGCATCTGGCCGCCCTCGCCGCCAGCGGAACGGTTGAGCTCGTTCTTATCACCCACCGCCACAAGGACCATACCGAGGCGTCCGCGCGCTTCCACGAACTCACCGGCGCTCCCGTCCGCGCGGCGGACCCGGCACACTGCCACGGTGGCGAGCCGCTCCGCGGTGACGAGGTCATCAAGGCAGCCGGGGTAGAGATCCATGTCCTTCCCACGCCGGGCCACACTTCTGATTCAGTGTGCTTCCATCTTCCCGGCGACGGGCCTGACGGCTCCGTGCTCACCGGCGACACCATCCTGGGACGAGGAACCACGGTCCTGGATTATCCCGACGGCAGGCTAAGGGACTACCTCGCGAGCCTCGACACGCTTGAAGGACTTGGTCCCGCAACTCTGTTGCCCGCACACGGGCCCGTCCTGCCGGCGGTGGACGCGGTCTGCCGGGAGTATCGGGCACACAGGGAGATGCGCCTGGATCAGATCCGTGAGGCCCTCGCACGACTCGGGGCGGAGGCCGAGGTGCAGGCTGTCACCGATGCCGTGTATCCCGACGTCGATCCTTCCGTGCGCTGGGCCGCGGAAACCTCGGTTGCCGCGCAATTGGACTATCTGCGCGGCTAGCGGACGCTGTCCGCAGCTGGGGAGCGTAGCGGCCGCGCTAACCACCGCGCGCGGACGGTACGCTAGAAACCATGCGTATCGCTCGGTTTGTTGTTGATTCTGATCCCGTCTACGGCGTCGTGGAAGGTGAGCCCGGCAGTGAAGTCATCACTGTCATTCACGGCGATCCCTTCTTCAACGGCGTTGAGCGGACCCCGGTCCGCCACAAGCTCGAAGACGTGCGCCTGCTGGCACCCATCATTCCGCGCAGCAAGGTGATCGGCGTCGGCCGGAACTTTGCTGATCACGCCCGGGAACTGGGCAATGAAGTTCCGCAGCATCCCCTGCTCTTCCTGAAGCCGAACACGGCCGTCGTTGGCCCCAACGACCCCATTGTGTTGCCCGAGTTCTCAGAAGAAGTTTCCTTCGAAGCGGAACTCTGCGTCGTCATCGGCCGCATTTGCAAGGACGTGCCCGAAAGCCGCGTGGACGATGTCATTTTCGGTTACACCTGCGGCAACGACCTCACAGCCCGCGACGTCCAGAAAACGGATCTGCAGTGGGCCCGCGCCAAGGGCTTCGACACCTCTGCGCCCCTGGGCCCGTGGATCGAGACCGACCTTGACCCCGAGGACCTGGCCATCAAAGGTTGGCTCAATGGCGAGCTTCGCCAGGACGGCAACACCAATCAGATGATCCGCAGCGTGCGTGAACTCGTGTCGATCGTTTCGCAAGCATTCACTTTGCTGCCCGGCGACGTCATCATGACAGGTACTCCGGCCGGCGTCGGTCTGGTACAGGAAGGCGATCGCTACGAGATCGAGATCGAAGGCATCGGCCGCTTGTCCAATCCGGTAGTCCGCCGCTGAGGCGTGACAGTCCGCCTGCTGCTTGACGCCAAGTGACAGTGGGGATTCCGCGAAGTGGCAGGCGGTAAAGTTGGAACCATTATGACTACTGTTGCTGCGTCGAACTCTGCCGCCATCCCTGCCGTGAATGCCGAAACCCCGGTCCGCGTCCGGTTCTGCCCCTCGCCCACGGGAACCCCGCACGTCGGATTGATCCGTACGGCCCTCTTCAACTGGGCCTACGCCCGGCACACCGGAGGCAAGCTGGTTTTCCGTATCGAGGACACTGACTCTGCCCGCGACAGCGAGGAAAGCTACCATCAGCTGCTTGATGCGCTGAAGTGGCTCGGCATCGACTGGGACGAGGGCGTCGAGGTCGGCGGACCGCATGAACCGTACCGTCAGTCGCAGCGCAGCGATATCTACAAGGACGTCATCGCCAAGCTGAAGGCCGGCGGTCACATCTACGAGTCGTACTCCACTCCGGACGAAATTGAAGCCCGGCACCGCGCTGCCGGCCGGGATCCCAAGCTCGGCTACGACGGCTTCGACCGGCATGTGACGGAAGAGCAGCTCGCCCAGTACAAGGCCGAAGGCCGCCAGGCCGTGCTGCGCCTGCGTATGCCGGACGAAGACCTGACCTTCAATGACCTCGTGCGCGGGGAGATCACGTTCAAGGCAGGCTCCGTGCCCGACTTTGCCGTGGTGCGGGCCAATGGTGCACCGCTGTACACCTTGGTGAATCCGGTCGACGACGCGCTCATGGGCATCACGCACATCCTGCGCGGTGAGGACCTGCTTAGCTCGACTCCGCGCCAGATCGCCCTCTACCGTGCGCTGTACGCCATCGGCGTCGCCGAATACATGCCGGAGTTCGGCCACCTTCCATACGTCATGGGCCAGGGGAACAAGAAGCTGTCCAAACGCGATCCGGAATCGAGCCTGTTCCTGCACCGCGAGCGTGGCTTCATCCGCGAGGGATTGCTCAACTACCTGTCGCTCCTGGGCTGGTCCCTGAGCGCCGACGAGGACATCTTCACCGTGGAGCAGCTCGTGGCCAACTTCGACATCCACGATGTCCTGGGCAACCCGGCGCGCTTCGACATCAAGAAGGCCGAAGCGATCAACGGCACGCACGTGCGTATGCTCACCCCTGACGACTTCCGGGAGCGGCTCGTTCCCTACCTGCGCGCTGCCGGTTTCGTGGGGGAGATCCTGACCCCGCGCCAGGAAGAGATCCTCGAGGAGGCCGCGCCGCTGGTCCAGGAACGGATCACCCTTCTGGGTGAGGCACCCGAGATGCTCGCCTTCCTTTTCAAGCAGGACGGCCACATCGACGTCGCGGACGACGCCCGCAAGGGCCTTCCCGAAAACCTGACCGAGGTGTTGGACGCTGCGTTGGCCGCGTTGGAACCGGTCGAGGACTGGACCGCCGAAAGCATCCAGACGGCGCTCAAGCAGGCCCTGGTGGAGGACCTCGGCGTCAAGCCGCGCCTTGCGTTCGGACCCGTGCGCACGGCCATCTCCGGCCGCCGCATCTCGCCACCGCTTTTTGAATCCATGGTCATCCTGGGCAAGGATTCCTCGCTCACCCGCTTGCGCTCGTTCCGCGGCTAGTCCAGGCTCGCCGTGATCAGCGCACTTCAGGAATCCTTTGGCACGGTCCAGGGTGTCCTCTTCGATATTGACGACACGCTTGTGGATCTCGAATACGCCATGACCACGGCGCTGCGTGACGTCAGCGAACATCTCCTGCCCGGCCTGGACCAGGCCGGGTGGGAGAAATTCGGACGGATATTCACTCACGAAACGACGCATTTCTATGACCGCTACCTCGCAGGCGAGTTAACGTTCAACGAGCAACGACTCCTGCGTGGCCGTGCCGCGCTAGGGCATTTCGGCGTTGAGCTTGGGGGCGAGGACTCCCACACATGGCTCAGCGACTACTCCCGCCTGCAGCCCAGCTATGTAAGGGCCTTCAGCGACGTAGTTCCCGTGCTTGACGCCCTGGATGCCGCCGGCATTCCTTATGGCGCCGTGAGCAATAACGTCCACGATTACCAGCGGGTCAAACTCGACAGCGCAGGACTCGCAAGGATCACGGTGCTTGTGGGAACGGACACTGTTGGTGTGCCCAAGCCGGACCCCGCCATATACCTCGAGGGGGTCCGCCGCCTGGGCACGATTCCGGCCGAGACGCTCTTCGTCGGCGACAACCGGTTGCTCGACGCCGATGGCGCCACTGCGGCCGGATTGCAAGGCGTCTGGCTGAACCGTACAGGTGGGGCCACGTCCGGCTTTTCCGGCCACGAAATAGACTCCCTGTCGCGGCTGCTCGCCTGAGCCTTTGCTGCTCGCCTGAACAGAGGCGGGCTTCGGCGGCTACGCGCCGAGCCGGAACTTCCGGAGGAAGACAAACGCGCCCACGGAGCCCGCACCCAGGACGCCCACAAGTCCAAGCGCCGTGCCGGTATCTGACTTTTCAGCCATGCTCGACGGCGATACCGCAGCGGCCCCCTGATGGAGTTCTGCCGTGCCCGCCGCGATCCGGGCATTCCCGTCCGCGAGTTTGTCGGCTCCGGTAGACAGCTGGGCCGAGCCCGCAGCCAGTTTGGCGTTTCCTTCGGACAATTTCGAGGCGCCCGCGGCCAATGCAGTGGAGCCGTCGAGAAGACCGGGGGAGGAGGGATCGGCGGGGCTGCCCTTGATGCCCGCCATCAGCGATTCCGTGCCCGACGCCATTCGTGACGTTCCATCCGTCATGCTGGCCGTGGCCTTGAGGAGCCCCGGGTGTTCGGGGTCGCCCGGAACGCCGTCCATGCCCACGCGGATCCTTGCCGTTCCATCGGCAAGCATCTGGGTTCCCAGAACCACGCCCGGAGAGGCCGGGTCCTGGCTGTTGAGCTTCTGGGCGAGCGTCGCGAAGCCAGCTGTCAGCTTCCCGGTTCCTGCCGCCAGTTTCCCCGTGCCGTCGGCGAGCCTTCGGGTACCGTCGTGCAGTTGCCCCGCCCCGGCTTGGAGCTGGCCCGCGCCCGCCTGTAATTGCGCGGCTCCGGCATCAAGGCGATGTGCGCCATCGTTGAGGGCATTGATCTGGGCCCTCAGCACTGCGAGTGGCACTACGCCCTGGACTCCGTTGGCGGCATCGGCGAGCTGCTGCAGCCCTTGGGCCAAGGCTGCGGTTCCTGTCCCCTTGGTGGGATCGTTTCCGGCGCCCGGGTAGCCCTTGAGCTGATCAGTGCCAGCCGCCAGACTCGCGGTACCCGCGTCGAGCCGGGCAGCGCCGGCGTCGAGCTGTGCGGCGCCGTTGTTGAGCTGGACTGCCCCATTGTTGAGCTGCGTGGCGCCATCGGCGAGGTTGTTTTCGGCGTTGCCGGCCGGCGTCGGGGTCAGGGCCGCGGAGAGCTGAACAGCCCCGGCCGCAAGCTTCTGCGCGCCGTCGTCCACTTTGTAGACTCCTGGCGCAAGCTTGGCGTTGACATCGTTCTGGATCTTCACCGCCCCTGTAGCCAGTTTGTCGGCGCCATCCTTCAACTGTTGGGCTCCCGGTGCCAGTTTGCCCTGGATTCCGGTTTGGACCTTCGACGCGCCATCAGCCAGTTTGGCCGCGCCAGTCCCGGCTTCCGCGGCTCCTCCCGCAAGCCTTGCCGCACCGTCTTTGAGCTGTCCGGCGCCGGCTGATGCCTGTCCTGCGCCGTCATTGAGCTGCTCGGATCCTGCAGCGATCTTCCCAATGACCAATGTGTAAAACCCGAGGAGGGCGATCAGTAGGAGGGCGAGCACACCGATGGCGATCATCTGGGCCCGGCTGCGTGTTGTGGTGGCGATGGCAGGGTTCCGTGTCATGGGCGATTCCTCTCGATGACTTCCCGACGGCGACGCTGCTGCCGGGGATCCCCCCATGTGACGCAGCTAACAGGCGACGTGACCTGTGGCTGTGCCACGAAACAAGTGTTTGGCATTGGTTACCGAGTGGTAACTTACCGAGAGTAAACTTAACCCTCGGGGTATTGCAAGGGTTTTTTGCTCTCATTGGCGGATCATTGAGCGTAGGACGGTGACGGTCGCGTGACCGTGCGCTCGATTTGTGCGCATCGAGAGTCTCGGGTAAAGTAATTACTCGTGCTAAGGGGCACGGAGCGAAGGTTTACGCCATCGAATCCGGCCTAAAAGCGCCAATGGGATATGGTGTAATTGGCAACACTACGGTTTCTGGTACCGTCATTCTAGGTTCGAGTCCTGGTATCCCAGCTCTGAATAATCCATGTATTTGCGTGGTAATTTGGAAGTTTTGAAGCGGTTCGCCGATTTGAAACAACGTTGAATGTATGAAATACTCATTCAGCTTGAATGCCGGAAGCGGTATTCAAAACGCAGTAATTCAAAGTACAAGGCCCCATCGTATAGCGGCCTAGTACGCTGCCCTCTCACGGCGGTAACGCGGGTTCGAATCCCGCTGGGGTCACAACATGAATCCCCCGGAACCACCAGGTTCCGGGGGATTTTTCTTTGCCCAAGGTGCGGGTGGAACATCGGACACCGTACCTTCCTCCCCTTGTTTGCCGCCCGAAAGTCCCCAAATGATGCGACCCGCCGTGTCGCAAGCGCTTTCCCATATCAAAAAAAGGGGAGAGTGGTACGGGTGGCAGCTCAGGTGGTCTTCTGGAGGGCTTCCGCGGCGTCTCTGACCTTGATGAGCGTGCGCAGGTTCCGGGTGGTGGTGCTTGCCTTGTAGCGGGCCTTTGAAGAGAGCTTGCTGAAGGGGCTGTCCAATGTGCCTCCTGCTGGGGCGAGCCAGGCCGAAGCCTCGGCGCCCAAGCGGACTTGCTCGACGCCGCCCTGTCCCGGCGTGCCGAGGGCTGTGCCGGCGTCGAACAGTTCGTCCAACATGGCCGTGTCCGAAGCTAGGGTGATGTAGCTGTGCGTGGTCTTGTCGTCGGCGGGATAGGGGCAGGCTTCCACCAGTTCGGCAACCCGTTCTGCGGTCAGGACCACTACCCAGGCGTCATAACCGAATGCGTCCCTCAGGCATTTCTCGCATTGCTCTTTGACTTCGGCCGCGTCCAGATCGCTCTGAAGGACAACGTTGCCGCTGGCAAGCAGGGTCTTGACCCCGGTGAAGGGGTATGCCTTGAGGGCCACTTTGAGGTCGGCCATCTTGATGTTGATCCCGCCAACGTTGATCCCACGCAGGAACACGGCAAAGCTGTTCATGCGCCCACCCTACATGCGCCCACCCTACGTGCGCCCATTCATTGCCGAGAGGGGTCGAGGAGAGCGGATCAGTCGTTGTTCTTGCGCAGGGCTTCCGTCAGCACCCGGGCGGCATTGCAGACGACCTCGGCATGGAGCCGCCCGGGTTGGCGGGTCAGGCGCTCGATGGGGCCCGAGATGGACACCGCAGCAATGACCCGGCCGGAAGGGCCGCGCACCGGTGCGGAGACTGAGGCGACACCGGGCTCGCGTTCGCCCAGGCTCTGAGCCCAGCCCCGACGTCGTACTCCCGCCAGGACCGTCGGGGTGAATCGGGCATTCTGAAGTCCGTCCAGAAGCCGGTCGTGGTCTTCCCACGCCAGTAGGATTTGCGCGGCGGAGCCGGCCTTCATGGACAGCTGGGTTCCGACGGGTATGGTGTCGCGCAGGCCGATCGGGCGTTCGGCCGAAGCGACGCACACGCGCCAGTCGCCCTGCCGGCGGAAGATCTGAGCGCTTTCGCCGGTGGCGTCCCGGAGCTGGATGAGGACAGGACCGGCCGAGGCGATGAGCCTGTCTTCGCCGGCCGCCGAGGCGAGCTCAACGAGGCGGCTGCCCAAGACGAAGCGCCCTTGGATGTCACGGCTCACGAGGCGGTGGTGGACCAGGGCCAGTGCCAGCCGGTGCACAGTGGGACGGGCCAGCCCGGTTGCGGCCACAAGTTGAGCGAGGGTGGTTGGTCCCGCCTCAAGTGCGTCGAGCACCTGGGCCGCTTTATCGATGACGCCGACTCCACTAGAATTGTCCATGTAATGATATTGCCGTCTCAATATCTGAGATGCAAGTTGTTTCGCTGGCGCAGTTTGAATCGCTGATGTTCAGTGGAAGTAGTCAAGCCAACCGCAGTGAAGGGAGCAGGCCGTGGGAAAGACACTGGCCGAGAAAGTTTGGGATGCGCACGTGGTGCGCAAGGGCGAAGGCGAAGGAGCCAACGCCCAGCCCGATCTTCTGTTCATCGACTTGCACCTCGTGCATGAAGTGACTTCGCCGCAGGCCTTTGAGGGTCTCCGGTTGGCCGGCCGCAAACTGCGCCGGCCGGACCTCACCATCGCGACCGAAGACCACAACACTCCCACCCTGGACATCGACAAGCCGATTGCCGATCTCACCAGCCGCACGCAGATCCAGACCTTGCGCAACAACTGCCAGGAGTTCGGCGTCCGCCTGCACTCGCTCGGCGATGCCGAACAGGGCATCGTGCACGTGGTCGGCCCGCAGCTTGGGCTCACCCAGCCTGGCATGACGGTTGTGTGTGGCGATTCCCACACTTCCACGCACGGTGCGTTCGGCGCGCTGGCCATGGGCATCGGCACCTCCGAGGTGGAACACGTCATGGCCACCCAGACGCTGTCCCTCAAGCCGTTCAAGACCATGGCGATCAACGTTGGGGGCACCCTGCGCCCGGGCGTGTCTGCAAAGGACATCATCCTGGCGGTCATCGCCAGGATCGGTACGGGTGGCGGCCAAGGCTACGTGCTGGAGTACCGTGGATCGGCCATCCGCGCGCTTTCCATGGATGCCCGCATGACCATCTGCAACATGTCGATTGAAGCCGGTGCCCGCGCAGGCCTGGTGGCTCCGGACCAGACCACCTACGACTACATGTACGGCCGTCCCCACGCCCCCCGGGGCGAGGAATGGGATGCCGCCGTCGAATACTGGAACACGCTGCACACCGACGACGACGCCACCTTCGATGTCGAGGTGGACCTCGACGCCGATACCTTGGAGCCGTTCGTAACCTGGGGGACCAACCCGGCCCAGGGTATTTCGCTCAACGAATCGGTTCCGTTCCCCGAGGACTTCGGCGACGAAAATGCAAAGCTGGCTGCCGAACGCGCGTTGCAGTACATGGGCCTCGAGGCCGGTACGCCGATGAAGGACATTCGGGTGGACACGGTGTTCCTCGGTTCCTGCACCAACTCCCGCATCGAGGACCTGCGTGCCGCGGCCGATGTTATCCGTGGCCGGGAAAAGGACCCGAAGGTACGGATGCTGGTGGTCCCCGGGTCGGCACGCGTCCGTCTCGAGGCCGAGGCCGAGGGACTGGACCAGGTGTTCAAGGAATTCGGTGCCGAGTGGCGGTTCGCCGGCTGCTCCATGTGCCTGGGCATGAACCCGGACCAGCTCGAACCAGGGGAGCGCTGCGCATCCACCTCGAACCGCAACTTCGAAGGACGCCAGGGCAAGGGCGGCCGCACGCATTTGGTCTCACCGGTTGTGGCCGCTGCCACCGCCGTGCGCGGGACGCTGAGCTCGCCGTCGGACCTGGCGCCCGCCTCCGTCTCCGCATCCACCACCACCGACGCCGCCTAGGAGGATTCCCATGGAAAAGTTCACAACCCACACCGGCATCGGTGTCCCGTTGCGCCAAAGCAATGTGGACACGGACCAGATCATTCCCGCCGTCTACCTCAAGCGGATTACCCGTACCGGCTTCGAGGACGCACTGTTCTCAGCGTGGCGCAAGGACCCGTCCTTCATCCTGAACCAGGAGCCCTTCACCGCTGGATCGGTCCTGGTGGCGGGCCCCGATTTCGGCACCGGTTCGTCCCGCGAACACGCAGTCTGGGCGCTGAAGGACTACGGATTCAAAGCCGTGTTGTCTTCCCGTTTCGCGGACATCTTCCGCGGCAACTCGGGCAAGCAGGGCCTCCTGGCTGCCGAGCTTGCCCAAGACGATATCGAGCTCATCTGGAAAGTGCTTGAAAACGCTCCGGGCACCGAAGTCAAGGTTGACCTTGTGTCCAAAACCGTTGAATGCGGCAACGTCGTGGCACCGTTCGAGATCGACGACTACACCCGCTGGCGCCTCCTGGAGGGCTTGGACGACATTGGATTGACACTCCAGCACGAGGAAGACATCACGGCCTACGAGGCCACCAGGCCTTCCTTCAAGCCGAAAACCCTGCCGGCACGGATCCAGTAGGTCAGCAGGAAGGACCGGCCGGGACGAAGATCCGCGCCGGTCCTTTTCTGTCGGCGGAAACACTTCGGGGCGTGCTCTATTTCGAATCGGTAACGTCAGCTTTTATGCTTAGCTGGAGCCTTCGTAAGTATGGGGGCATCAACTCGTGAGGAAACCGGTATAGATGAGTAGTGTCCTGACAATCCGCGGCGGCGTCCCCTTGACCGGCCGCGTCACCGTCAGAGGTGCCAAGAACCTTGTTCCCAAGGCCATGGTGGCTTCGCTCCTCGGCAACGAACCCTCGGTGCTGCGGAACGTCCCGGAAATCAAGGACGTGGAGGTCGTCACCAGCCTGCTGCAGCTCCATGGCGTGACTGTTCAGAAGGATCCCGTCACTGGCGATCTCACGCTGGATCCCAAGAACGCCAAGACAGCGTCCAGCACCGCGATTGACGCTCACGCGGGGGACTCCCGCATCCCGATCCTGCTGTGCGGGCCGCTGATCCATGCCATTGGAGAAGCGTTCATTCCAGACCTCGGCGGCTGCAAGATCGGCGACAGACCCATCGATTACCACCTCAACGTGCTCCGCCAGTTTGGCGCCGTCGTCGAAAAGCGCCCGGGCGGCATCCACATTTCCGCTCCCAAGGGTCTCCACGGTGCCAAGATCTCCCTCCCTTACCCTTCGGTGGGAGCCACGGAACAGGTACTGTTGAGCGCCACCCGCGCCGAGGGCATCACGGAACTCAGCGGTGCCGCCACCGAGCCAGAAATCATCGACCTCATAGCTGTCCTTCAAAAGATGGGCGCTATCATCAGCGTCCAGACGGACCGCACCATCAGGATCGAAGGCGTCAAGGACCTTGGCGGCTACGACCACCGCGCGCTGCCTGACCGCAACGAATCGGCGTCGTGGGCTTCCGCTGCTTTGGTGACCCGTGGAGATATCTTCGTCGAGGGCGCTTCGCAGCGAGACATGATGACTTTCCTGAACACGTACCGAAAGGTAGGTGGCGGCATGGATATCCGAGAGGACGGCATCCGCTTCTACCACCCGGGCGGCAAGCTCAGCCCACTCGTCCTTGAAACCGATGTGCACCCGGGATTCATGACCGACTGGCAGCAGCCGTTGGTAGTCGCCCTGACCCAGGCCGAAGGGGTGTCGATCGTGCACGAAACCGTGTACGAAAACCGCTTTGGCTTTACCGATGCGCTGACCCGCATGGGTGCCACGATCCAGGTCCACCGTGAATGCCTCGGAAGCGTGCCGTGCCGGTTCGGCCAGCGCAATTTCCTGCATTCCGCCGTCATCTCGGGACCGACCCCGCTCAGGGGCACCGACATCGATATCCCTGATCTCCGCGGCGGATTCAGCCACCTTATTGCGGCGCTTGCCGCAACCGGCACGTCCAGGGTGACCGGGATCGACATCATCAACCGTGGCTATGAGCGCTTCACTGAAAAGCTCGCCGGCCTGGGTGCCGATTTCGACCTCACCGACTCCAAGTAACGGGGGACACCTTGAAGGAACCGGCCCAGAGCCGTGCCATGTTCGCTGTTCTCGCGGGTATAGCGCGCCCGCTCATGAACATCCTCATGGCAAAGAAGTGGGAGGGGACTGAAAAGCTCCCCGCAGGTGGCTTCATTGCCGCCCCGAACCATTGCACCGAGATCGACCCCATTGTGGTGGGGCACATGCTTTACAACATGAAGCGTCCACCGCATTTCCTTGCGAAGTCGGGCCTTTTCAAGGCCCCCGTCCTAGGTAGCCTGTTGCGCGCAACGAACCAGATTCCGGTGGAACGCTCGACGACGGGAGCGAACCGCTCGCTGCAAGCCGCCCAGAACGTGGTAGACGCAGGAGGTGCCATCATCATCTATCCGGAGGGCACCCTGACCCGCGACCCTGATTTGTGGCCGATGAAGGGCCACACGGGAGCTGCGCGCCTGGCGATCCAGACAGGAGCTCCCGTGGTTCCAATCGCCCATTGGGGCGCCCATGAAGTCTTCCCGCGGTATGCCAAGCGTCTGTATGTCTTCCCCCGGAAGACCTCCCGCATCCTGGTGGGCGATCCGGTGGACCTCAGTGCTTTCCACGGTCGGACCTTGGACCGCGCCACCTTGGTAGAAGCGACCGACATCATCATGGACGCCATCACGGAACTCCTGGCTACCTTGCGCGGGGAAGAACCTCCTGCGGAACGCTGGGATCCCGCAGCCCACAACCAGTCCAAGCACGGTCGCTTCCAAGCGACTGAAGAAACCGGCACCAACGGCGTGGACGGACAAAAGTGACCGCTGGCGAGGCACCCATGTCCAATACGGCGGTAGTCGCCGTTCTCGGTGCTGGATCCTGGGGCACCACGTTCGCCAAGGTCCTCGCGGATGCGGCAATAGCCACCGGCACAGAGCGCAGCATCCGCATTTGGGGCCGACGGGACGAAGTGGTTGCCCAGATCAACACGGAGCACCGCAATGCGCAGTATTTGAAGGACATCGCGTTGCCCGATTGCATCACGGCGTCAACGGACGTATCCGAGGTCCTTGCCGGTGCCGGGATCGTCATTCTCGCTGTGCCGGCGCAATCGCTTCGGCTGCAACTGCGCAAATGGAAGCCGCTCGTGGCTCCGGACGCCATTGTTGTCTCCCTCATGAAGGGCCTTGAACTCGGCACGGACTCGCGCATGAGCCAGGTTATTTCCGAGGAACTCGACATCCCGCAGGAGCGGGTTGCCGTGGTTTCGGGGCCCAACCTGGCCATGGAAATCGCGCGGCAAGAACCGACGGCTTCCGTAGTGGCATGCAGCGACGAGGCCACCGCCGCCGAAATTGCGCACTGCTGCACTGCGCCGTACTTCCGCCCCTACACCAGCAATGATGTCGTGGGCGTCGAAATCGGCGGCATCGTGAAAAACGTCATCGCCCTCGCCGTCGGCATCTGCGAAGGCAAGCAGATGGGTGACAACACGAAGGCCTCGGTGATCACCCGTGGCCTCGCGGAGACATCGCGGCTTGCCCTTGCCTTGGGTGGCGAGGCCCGCACCATGGCAGGTCTTGCTGGCCTGGGTGACCTTGTGGCGACCTGCTCCTCGCCGCTTTCCCGCAACCATACGGCGGGCCGTTTGCTCGGCGAAGGCCTGACCCTTGACCAGGTTACGGAGCGAATGACGCAGACCGCGGAAGGCATCAAGTCCGGGTACGCTGTCTACGAACTAGCCGGAAAACTCGGTGTCGAAATGCCGATCACGGCGGCCGTGGTAGCCGTCCTTGAAGGCAAACTATCCGTTGATGAACTTGGGCCCAGACTCCTGGCCCGCTCCCTGAAGTCCGAAGGCGATTACTGACTGTGACCGAAGAATCCTTGTCTGCCGGAGCTGCTGACTCCCCTGGAACTGCTGCTTCCGCAAAACCCTCCGAACGTCGTCGGCCGCGCGTCGCAGTACTCTTTGGAGGCCGCTCAAGCGAGCACGCGGTCAGCTGCGTGACGGCTGCCGGAGTCATGGGCGCCATCGACAAGACCAAGTACGACGTCGTCCCCATCGGGATCGCGAAGTCCGGCCAGTGGGTGATCCCGTCGGCTGATATCAGCAAGTGGTCATTGAGCGCCGCGGCCCTGCCCGAGGTCGCACCGTCCGGGAAGACCGTCACGCTTGCCGAGGTGGGCGGAGCCCACCAGTTGATCGTCACGGCACCGAACGCCGTGCCCGAGGAACTGGGTTCCGTGGACGTCGTTTTCCCGCTCCTGCACGGGCCTTGGGGCGAAGACGGAACGGTCCAGGGACTCCTGGAGCTTTCTGACACCCGGTACGTGGGAGCCGGAGTTTTGGCATCCGCGGTCGGCATGGATAAGCACTTCATGAAGGTCGTTTTCGAGGCTGCCGGCCTTACCGTGGGACCCTACGTTGCCGTCACGGACCGCGAATGGATCAACGACGCTGAAGCCGTCCGCAAGCGCGTGGACCGCCTCGGCTTCCCAGTCTTCGTGAAGCCCGCTCGCGCCGGTTCGTCCATGGGGATTTCCAAAGTCGATTCCATGGACGGGTTGGATGCCGCCGTCGAGGAGGCACGTCGGCACGACCTCAAACTGGTGATCGAGGCCGGCATTGTTGGCCGGGAAATCGAGTGCGCCGTCCTCGAAGGACGCGGTACTGCGGCGCCGCGCACCTCCATGCCCGGAGAGATTGCCGTCGCTCCAGGCGAGCACGAATTCTATGACTTCAATGCCAAGTACGTGGAAGACGGCGCCGCTGCCTTGAGCTGTCCGGCTGATATTCCAGACGAGGCCATCGCCCGCGTGCGCGAGCTTGCTGCCGCAGCGTTCGATGCCGTCGGTGCTGAAGGCCTCAGCCGTGTGGACTTCTTCTACACCCCGGACGGCGAGCTCATCATCAACGAGATCAACACGATGCCCGGATTCACCCCCAAGAGCATGTATCCGCAGATGTGGGCGGCTTCCGGGATGAGCTATGCCGAGCTGATCGACGAACTCATCTACCTGGCCCTCAATCGGAAAACCGGCTTGCGCTGAAAACCGGCCGGCGCTGAAAGCCGGCTCCAGCGTGGGGCCTGCTACTTTCCCGGGGTGCTTGTCGGCAGGTTCTGCAGCAGCTCAGGCTGGCCAACGCACTTGCGTACGGCCTTGATCTTCGCTGCGGCAGGTGCCAAATCCGCAAGGACCGTGGCAGAGCTGATCTTGTTCGGGTCCATGAGGATTTCCGTGGCGGGCTCGCGCCCGTAGGTGGTCAGTGTCCACACCGGGTCGCCTTCCTTGATGACCCAATCGACGTCGTTCACTGTGACGCAGCGGTCCGTGGTGGGGCCAGGCACGTTGACGCCGCAACGCAGGATCAGCACAGAAGGGTCACCCCATGCGGCCGTTGCTTGGCTGTTGGTCTTCCGCAGGGCGGCATCGCCGATGGTGTCCGGAAGTGCCACCATCATGGGTGCGCAGGCCGCGTTCGCGGCATCAGCGGCAGGCTTGACGTCGACGACGGGGGAGCAGGCTGCCAGGCTAAGAACCGAAACCGCAGCGGCCGTCAGGGAGCAAAGGGCGCGGACGTACACGGCGGCTTTCGTTTGTTGCATTGATGAAGCCTATCGCGGCGGCGGCCACGCAGGGATCGGGGAGGGCACTCCCAGGATCGGCGCAGCTAAGGGAAGTCCCTTGGGCATACATAGAGTGAAATTTTGGGAGACTGCCTGCGAGGCTCAGGAGCGGAGGCCACGATATAGGGCATTATGACGTCTGACGCTGTCCCTCAGGGGTCCAGTGGTTCGACCTGTCCGGGTCTACCCGGTCGATGAGACGAATCGCCTGACAGCGTGCATGTCAGAAAACTGGGTAGAGAGAAAAATATGCGACCGCTCTTCCGTGCTGCTCCCGTCTTCGTTGCTGTGGTGCTGGCCGCTAACCTGCTGGCGACTCCTGCAACCGCCTCAGTTACGGGCCTTGTATCTCCGTCGTTGGTCCCGCAGATTCAGGCCCAGCCGGCCAGCGTCCCGCGAGTCTCGGCCCCGGTTGATCCGGCGCCGCCAAACGACGTCGTTCGAACACCCGGGTCGACGGGTTCCCCGACGCCGTCCGGTAAACAGGGCGCGCCGGTGGCCGCAGCGGATGCGATGGCCGCGCTGCCCACCGGAAAGATCCAGGCGACCGTGGTTACGGTCCAGCTCGCAGACAAGACGGCCGCGCAGACGGACAGCGCTGTGCCGATGGCTTCGGCACTGGCTGCGATCTCGTCAGCCGACGCCTATTGGTTAGCCATGACAAACAACAGAGTGGGCATCTCGGTGGTCGCGAGCACGGCACGCTTCCGCTCCTCGGCGCTTTCCACACAGCAGCCTGGCCAGATTGCCGATATTGTTTCCAGCGAACTCGGTTGGACCCAATCGGCGCAACGGGCCTTGGTGATCTTCATTCCCAGTAGCTTGAACAACGGCGCGGCGGGCATGACCTTCAGCAGCGGAACGATCGGCGGTAGGATTGTCATTCCGCAAATAAGTCCACTCACGAACCCCGTGCTAACCCACGAGTTCGGCCACACCTTGGGGCTGGATCACGCCAACAGCCTGCAGTGCGGCAGCGGCGTTTCGGACGTGGCGCCGGGCCCGTATTCCGGATTCGCCGATCCGAGCTGCAGCATCCGACCGTACGGCGACAGCCTCGACATCATGGGCATCTCGCGTTACTACGAAAAGCCGGCCATCAGCTCACCGAACTGGGACGCCTTCCAGCTCGGCCGCGGAGACGAGATTGTCGACGCCGGTGCCGTGAGCTCATCGCGAAGCTTCACCTTGTCACCGTGGGCCGGAAGCAGCGCTGCCCGGGCCGTCAAGTTCACGGACGCTGTTTCCGGGGAAGTGTACTACCTGGAGCTCCGCACACCGGTGGGCTTTGACTCGGCCGTTGCGATAGGGGGGAATCGAGGCGTCAAGGTTGTGCAGAGAGGTGGGGGAGCCAGCACGATTGAGCTGCCCTTCTCGACCCTTCCGTTTGCCGGGAATTACAACACCAAGGAGACTTGGCCGGCAGGATCCACCTTCACCACGCACGCCGGAACCACGGTGACGGTCGAGTCCCTGAGTGATAGTGCCGCGGTGGTGACTATTCGGCCTTACCGTCTTCCTGCTGTCGGCTACCTGGATGGAGCCACGCTGACGCGGTCGGCGGATAAGTTGGTCCTCAACGTCAATGGCTGGGCCTACGACGGCGCGAATCCCGCGCCTTCCTCCCCGGTTCATGTGTACATAACACCGCCGAACGGGGTTCAGGACAGCGGGCATGTAGTTACGGCCGACCTGCCGAGGCCGGATGTCAACCAGATCATGCAGGTGCCGGGCAATCATGGATTCTCCTCGAACTTTGAGTTCACGGTGGCAGGGACATTCAAGGTCTGCGTCTACGCCATTGGCAGCCAGGAAAATATCGGCCTGGGTTGTCGGGAACTGACCGTCGCAGGAACGCCTTCACCGATCGGGTATTTGGACAGCATCGCGGTGGTCCCCCAGGGATCCGGAGCTGCCATCAGGGCCGAAGGATGGACGCTTGATCCGGGGACTCCTGGTGCATCCATTCCGGTGCATCTCTATGTCACTGCGCCTGATGGGACCACCACTGGCTCTCCCTTCACGGCTAACGCTCCTTACCCGGGCGTGAATACCGTGATGCAGGTCCCAGGCGATCATGGCTTCAAGGTGGATCTTCCGATCAGCCAGCCTGGAAATTACAAGGTCTGTGCCTATGGCCTCGCGGTCAGTCTGCTGTCGGACGGTAACACCATGCTCGGTTGCAAAACACTCCAAGTGGACCTGGCCGCGCCGCCGGTCGGATACTTGGAGAGCGTGACGCCGGTTCGCAACGGCGGGTCGTCCGCAATCACTGCTGTGGGATGGACACTGGATCCGGGCACGCCTGCGGCTTCCATTCCGGTGCATCTGTATGTCACGGCGCCCGACGGGACCACCACCGGCTATCCGTTTACTGCGAATGTGCCGCGCTCGGATGTGAACGGGGTGATGCAGGTGCCAGGCGATCATGGCTTCAAAGTGAGCCTTCCGCTCAATCAGCCAGGAAGCTACAAGGTGTGTGCCTATGGTCTCGCCGTCAGTTTGTTGTCGGCCGGAAACACCATGCTCGGCTGCAAGACATTTCAAGTGATGGCTGCTGCGGCTCCGATCGGATACTTGGACAGCGTTACGGTCGCCTCCAGCGGCACGTCGTCCGTCATCGGCGCGCTGGGATGGACGCTGGATCCGGGCACGCCTGCCGCCTCTATTCCGGTGCACCTTTACGTCACGGCGCCTGACGGCACTACCACTGGCTATCCGTTTACTGCGAATGTGCCGCGCTCGGATGTGAACGGGGTGATGCAGGTGCCAGGCGACCATGGCTTCAAAATGAGCCTTCCCCTCAAGCAACCGGGAATCTACAAGGTTTGCGCCTATGGCCTCGCAGTCAGCCCTTTGTCGGCGGGCGACAGCATGCTCGGCTGCAAGTCTCTTCAGTACTAGCGGCCGCTTCCTCGTCATGCCCGTCACGCCACCTGAAGGGCCAGTCAAGCCCCGGCTGCAGCGGACGGGCCCTTCTTTGTCGGCGGTTCGCGATAGCGTAGAGCTGTGCCCATAGAACAACAGACTGTCGCTGAGCTCTCCGAAGGGGAGCTCCTCGCGCGTATTTTTCCGCGCCTGCACCACAGCAGCAGTGTGCTGCTCGGGCCGGGGGATGATGCCGCCGTCGTCGCCGCTCCCGATGGCCGGACCCTTGTTTCCATTGACACCCAGACCCAGGACCAGGACTTCCGCCTGGAATGGAACAACGGATACCGCACCACGGGATATGACGTCGGTTGGAAATCGGCGGCACAAAATCTCAGCGACATCAACGCGATGGGTGGTACGGCCGTGTCTCTCGTCGTGAGCCTGACCATGCCGCCCGGCACTCCTGTGCAGTGGGTTGAGGACTTTGCAGATGGGTTGACGGCCGGCATCGTCGGTCTGGGGGCTTCCGACTGTTCGGTTGCCGGGGGAGACTTGGGCCGTGGCAGTGAAATCGCCGTGACGGTCGCGGTCATAGGGACAATGCACGGGCTTCCCGCTGTGCTGCGTTCCGGTGCCCGGCCCGGGGATGTCCTGGCCCTTGCCGGAACTGTCGGCCGCGCTGCCGCCGGGTTGGCTCTCCTTGAAAGCACCATTTCCGTTGGTACGCTGGATCCCACCCAACGCGCACTCATGGACAGCCAGTGCCGGCCGCAGCCGCCGCTCACGGCAGGTCCAGTGGGTGCCAAAGCCGGAGCAACCGCCATGATGGATGTCTCCGATGGGCTGTTGCGCGACGGCGTCCGGCTCGCCGAGGCCAGTGGTGTCGCGCTCGATCTCGACCCCATAGCGCTCAAGGCTCTCGCCACCCCCTTGGAAGCTGCCTCGGCTCTCCTTGGCCTCGATCCCATGGACTGGATTCTCGGCGGTGGAGAGGACCACGGTCTGCTGGCGACTTTTCCAGCAAATGTTCAGCTACCTTCCGGCTTCACTGCGATAGGCTCGATCCAGGCCGTTGCCGAAGGGCAGCACAGCGGCGTCCGGATAGCGGGAATGCCCGCTGACACCGTGGGATGGGATCACTTTGCAGACTAAGATTGCCGCCAATGCGCACGCAATGAAACGGTGGCTGGGCAAGGCGGAGACTACGCTCGGGAATCACAGCGATCGCCTCAACGCCATCAACATCTTTCCTGTGGCAGATGGCGATACCGGCACCAACCTGTACCTCACTGTCCGCGCCGCTGCCGCGGCATTTGTTGATGGATCCGGTCGGGACGAACCAACAAACGACGTCGGCGCCGTTCTGGCCAGCGCAGGCCGGGCGGCCATGGAACAGGCGCGCGGGAACTCCGGAACACTCTTCGCTGTCTTTCTGTGTGCAGCGGCTGAGCCGCTCGCCGGCCACACCCGCCTCAGCGCGCCGCTGCTTGCCACCGCCCTGAACCGTGCCCAGATCCGGGCGTGGTCTGCCTTGAGCGAGCCTGTGCCGGGCACGATGCTCTCCGTTCTGGAGGCTGCTGCAAGGGCCGCGGGTGAATGCGATACCGCACACAATGGCGATGACAGCAACCAGGCACTAGGACTGGCCCTCGATGCCGCCGTGAATGCCGCGTTGGATGCAGTGGTACGCACCGAGGACCAGCTCGCCCCGCTGCATGCAGCCCATGTAGTGGACGCGGGCGGCGTGGGTATGTTGTTGATCCTCGACTGCTTGCGTTCGGCCGTGCTCGGCGAAGAACTCCAGGATGAGCTCTTGGACGGCCTCCACGGCTATGACCTGCAGGATCCGCACATCCATGCGGGAATGCCTGATGACGACGGCGTCGAAGTCATGTGCACCATTAGCCTTTCACCGCTGGCCGCCGCCACGCTGCGCCAGCGATTGGACGAACTTGGCGACTCCGTCATCATGAGTCAGGTGGGCAGCGCGAACCCTGTGGGCGGCCCGGCAGGACGGGACTACGCCGGGTACGACGACGATGATGACGATGACGCGGTAGAGACAAGCTACCGCTGGCGCGTGCATGTCCACGTACCAGACGCGGAACCTGCAGTCGCAATCATTCGCTCACTCGGCGACCCCACCGACATGTCCGTCAGCCAGCTGTCGATGCCGCGCGACCCTGGCCTCCCGGTGGGCCAGCACGGGCATGAATCCTGAGCTCCAGCTTCCGCTCGAACGAAGGATTGGCAAACGCTCCGCCTCCGTCATCGAGAAGCACCTCGGCCTGGACACTGTCGGGGAGCTGCTGAACTATTTTCCCCGCCGCTACCTGAGCCGCGGGGAGCTGACCCCCATCAGTAAACTGCCGCTGGATGAAGAAGCCACCCTTATCGCCAGGGTGCTGTCCAACTCCACCCGGCAGATGCGGGCAAGGCGCGGATCGTTGACCGACGTGGTGGTCACTGACGAGGCCGGCGGCGAGCAGATTCCCGGAACCCTGAAGATCAGTTTTTTCAACGGCTTCCGCGCCCGCAGCGAACTCCAGCCGGGGCGCCGCGTCATGTTCTCCGGCAAGGTCAGCCGCTATGGCGGATCCTTGGGCATGACCAATCCGGACTTCATGTTGCTGGACGAGGACCCCGAGTTGGCCGGTTCCGTTGATCCGGAGAAGCTCGCGGCAATGCCCATCCCCGTCTATCCCGCCACAGCGAAGCTCACCAGCTGGTCCATCCACAAGGTGATCACCACCCTCCTGGACACTATCGATGTGGACAGCATCGAAGATCCACTCCCTTCGGAAATTGCCTTCCGGGAGAATTTCCTCGAGGTCGGGCAGGCGTATCGGCTGATCCATTCGCCGGAAACGGCAGCGGACTGGCAGCGTGCCCGGGACCGGTTCCGCTATCAGGAAGCCTTGGTGCTGCAGACCGCGCTGGCACGGCGTCGGGCCCAACTGGCGGCAGAAGAGGCCACCGCGCGGCGACCGTCGCCCGATGGCATCCTTGCCTCCTTCGACCGGCAGTTGCCGTTCACGCTGACCGCCGGCCAGTCCGCCGTCGGGAAGACGCTTTCCCAGGAGCTGGCACTGGACTCGCCGATGAACCGGCTGCTGCAGGGTGAAGTCGGGTCGGGAAAGACGATTGTGGCCTTGCGCGCAATGCTGCAGGTGGTGGATGCCGGCGGACAGGCGGCGTTGCTTGCCCCCACCGAGGTCCTCGCGGCACAGCATTTCGATTCCATTCGGAGGACCCTGGGTCCGCTGGCCCGCGACGGTCTGTTCGGCGGTGCAGGAGTGCTGGGCGGGGCCGGATTGTTGGACAGAGACCCCGGGATCGGCCCGGGATCGGTCCAGGTCACGTTGCTGACAGGCTCCATGCCTACGGCCGTCCGCAAGCAGGCCATGTTGGACGCCGCGTCGGGAAATGCCGGCATTGTGATCGGTACCCACGCATTGCTGAGCGACAAGACCTCCTTCCAGGACCTCGGGCTGATCGTTGTCGATGAGCAGCACCGGTTCGGCGTGGAGCAGCGGGATGCGCTCCGCGCCAAGGCGAACAGGCCGCCCCACCTGTTGGTAATGACCGCCACTCCGATTCCGCGCACCGTTGCCATGACGGTCTTCGGCGACCTCGAGACGTCGGTGCTCGACGAACTTCCCGCAGGCCGGGCACCGATCTCCACCCACGTGGTGGGGCTCGCGGAAAACCCGGGCTGGGCGGCGCGGATCTGGAAGCGCTCGCGGGAAGAGATCGACGCCGGGCATCAGGTGTACGTAGTGTGCCCCAAGATCGGAGAGGACGACGACGGCGATTTCAGCCCCGGCGAAGCGGAACCAAGCGACGCCGAACTTTCGGACGAGGGTCCCGCTCGCGAACTCGCCTCGGTGACCGCCGTCGTCGATACACTCAGCCAGGAACCCGCCTTGCGCGGCGTCCGGGTGGAACCCCTTCACGGACGACAGGACCCGGCGCTCAAGTCTGAAACCATGGCCTCGTTTACTGCCAACCAGACCCAGCTGCTGGTGTCCACCACGGTCATCGAGGTCGGCGTGGACGTCCGTAACGCCACCCTCATGGTGATCCTGGACGCTGACCGCTTCGGCATTTCGCAACTTCACCAGTTGCGCGGGCGGGTAGGCCGGGGCGGTCTGCCCGGCACCTGCTTGTTGGTCACCACGCTCGAGCCCGGCCATCCAAGCCGTAGGCGCTTGGACGCCGTTGCGTCCACCACCGACGGTTTCTTGCTTTCCCAGGAAGACCTCAAATTGCGTCGCGAAGGTGACATCCTGGGTGCTTCGCAATCCGGTGGGCGCTCCACCCTCAAACTGTTGCGGGTCTTGGAGCATGAAGATGTGATCGCCCGTGCCCGCACCGATGCCCAGCAACTCGTGGCCAAGGATCCAGGGCTGCAAGGCCAACAAGCACTCGCCGCGGCAATCGACGAATATCTCAACCCCGAAAAGGAGGCGTTCCTTGAACGCGGCTAAGGAATCCATGCCCGGCGGTACCCCTGGGTGCAACGCCTCGGGAGAATGCCCGTGAGCCGGATCATTGCCGGCGTGGTGGGCGGCAACCCGTTGGTCAGCGTTCCGGGAAATGCCACCCGGCCCACGACGGACCGCGTCAAGGAGGCCTTGTTCTCGCGGCTCGAGGCGCTCGACGCCATCGACGATGCCCGCGTCCTTGACCTTTATGCCGGCTCGGGTTCACTCGGTATCGAAGCTGCCAGCCGAGGCGCCCGCACGGCCGAACTCGTGGAGTTTGATGCCCGCGCGTCCGAAGTCTGCCAGCGAAACGCCGATATGGCCAACCAAGTGCTGGGACGCAGGACGGTCTCCGTCCACCGTTCCAAGGTGGAGTCTTTCCTGGAGCGCGCCGCGGACGACGCCCTGTGGGACTTGGTCTTCCTGGACCCGCCGTACCCCTTGGACGAGCCCTCCCTCAAGGCGGTCCTCGCCAAGCTTGCCTTCCACCTGGACGAGGGCGCCGCCGTCGTCGTCGAACGTTCCTCGCGTTCTCCGGAACCGGACTGGCCGGACACCCTCGAACGGTTCGCCGACAAGAAGTACGGCGAAACGAAGCTCTGGTTCGCCGAACCCGTCTAGAACCGCCTTAGCCGGATATCCGGCACTAGCCCGAAAGGCGGCGCTAGCCCGAAAGTCGGTCCAGCTCGACTCCGCTCAGCACGGCCGCGGGGTGCGGTCCACGGGCCAAAAGCTCTGCTGTCCACGCGGCTGGCCATGGCCAGCGCGTTCCCACGAGGATGATGTTGCCGGGATACCGGCCGGTGAACATGCCACTCTCGGCGAAGGCTGCAACATCGGGAATCGCCTCGCGCATCGCAGCGACCTGGCTCCGCACCAAGGTCAATGCCGCTTCATCGCCGACGTTGACAATGAGCACGCCGTCCGGCCGGAGCCGCGCGGCGGCTTCCTCGTAGAACTCCCTGCAGGCAATATGGGCCGGAGCTTCGGGACCGGAGAAGATGTCCAGGATCACGACGTCGAACCCGAGTTCCCGGGGCAGCTCCGCGAGGGTTTCACGCGCGTCGCCGATGTGCGTGGCCAAGCGGGTACCGTCCGGCAGGGGCAGTTTTTGGAGCACGAAATCCAGTAGCTCGCGTTCGAGTTCGACGGCGTGCTGCTCCGAACCGGGCCTCGTCGCCTCGATGTACCGGGCCAGGGTGAGGCCCCCGGCACCGAGGTGAAGGGCCGTGATAGCTTGCCCGCCAGGCGCGGCTAGATCCACCAAATGGCCGATCCTGCGCAAGTATTCGTAGAGGATCTCCGCGGGATCCACGAGATTGACATGGGACTGCTCGGCCTCGCCGATTCGCAAGATGTAGGCGCCGGCAATCAACGGGTCGGCTTCGATCGCGGCATGCTGACCAGTGGCCCGTAGGAACCGCCGTCCCTCGTGAGCTTGCTCGGTAGGCACAGTTAGAGCTTATTCCGCAGGGTGGCCAGCCTTGCGGCGGCTTCTTCGAGTACCTCGGTCTTCTTGCAGAAGGCGAACCGAAGGAGGCTGCGGGTCCGCTCCGCGCCTTCGGGGTGGCAGAACACCGGGACGGGGATGGCGGCCACCCCAACAAGCGACGGAAGCCGCCGCGCCAAGTCGACGGAGTCGTCGATACCCAGCGGTGCGGTGTCCACGTTGATGAAGTATGTACCCCGCGGGGTGTAGACGCCGAAGCCAGCGGCCCGCAGGCCCTCGGCCAGGATGTCCCGCTTGTGCTGGAGAGTGGAGGCGATGGCTGTATAAAACTCGTGCGGCAAGGCCAGGCCCACGGCTATCGCGCTCTGGAAAGGAGTGCCGGAACTGTAGCTGAGGAATTGCTTGACGGTGCGGATCGCTGCGACGAGGTGTTCAGGACCACTGAGCCAGCCGATCTTCCAGCCCGTGAAGGAGAACGTCTTTCCGGCCGAGGAAATGGTCACGCATCGTTCAGCGGCACCTGGGATGCTTGCGACCGGAATGTGCTGCACACCGAAAGTCAGGTGTTCATAGACTTCGTCGCTGAGGATTACGGCGTCGTATTTCCGGGCGAGTTCGACCACGCGTTCCAGCACCTCGCGCGGGAAGACCGCACCGGTGGGATTGTGCGGGTTGTTGAGGAGCACAACCTTGGTGCGCTCACTGAAGGCCGTTTCCAGGGCGTCCAGGTCCGGGAGGAAATCGGGTGCGAGCAAGGGGGCGGTCACATGCTTGGCGCCGGCGAGCCCGATGATGGCGCCATAAGAGTCATAGAACGGTTCGAAGGTCAGGACCTCATCGCCGGGCTCGATGAATGCGAGCAATGACGCGGCGATGGCCTCCGTGGCCCCGGTGGTCACGATGACCTCGGTCTGCGGGTCCGGAGTCAGTCCGTAGAAGCGTGCCTGGTGTGCGGAGATGGCCTCACGAAGTTCAGGGATGCCTTTGCCCGGTGCGTACTGGTTTGCCCCCGCCGAGATGGCTGCCTGTGCCGCTGCCTTGATTTCCGCGGGACCGTCCTCGTCCGGGAATCCTTGGCCAAGGTTGATGGCCCCGGTCGATATTGCCAGGGTCGTCATCTCCTCGAAGATGGTCACGCCCAGGCTGCCGTCAGCGGAAAGCAGGTTGGCGCCGCTTGCGGCCCGTTGCCACGGGGCAGTGCCGGTAGCCTGCTGCCAGGGGGCGCCGGGGGTGTTCGCGCTGAGAGGGGCCGGGCTCGTCACTGTATGTTGCCTTCCTGGAGTGATGGCTTCCGGCTCGTCCGGGCCAGCATGTCAGCCATGCTATCGCCATAGTGCCTACGGCCCTGGATACGGTAGGTTCGAACCATGAGACGCGCTGTGTGCCCTGGCTCCTTTGACCCTATCCACAACGGACACTTGGAAGTCATCGCGAGGGCCGCTGGCCTGTTCGACGAAGTGGTCGTGGCAGTGTCCACCAACTACGCGAAGAAGTACCGCTTCAGCCTCGAAGAACGCATGGAGATGGCGCGGCAGACCCTGGCGTCGCTCCGCGGGATCATCGTGGAGCCCATGGGGGAGGGCCTGTTGGCTGAGTATTGTAGACATCGGGGGATTTCAGCGATCGTGAAGGGTTTGCGTTCGTCTTCGGATTTTGACTATGAACTCCCCATGGCCACCATGAATCGCCAGCTATCCGGCGTCGAGACGGTTTTCCTTCCGGCGGAAGCCCATTACCTGCATTTGTCCTCCACCCTGATCAAAGAGATTGCCGTTCTGGGCGGCGATGTCTCCGATTTCGTGCCCAAGTCCGTCCTTAAGAGGCTCCTGGCTGGCGAGTCGTCTGCAGAGTAGCCTCGCAGCGGGTAAGCTGGATCGGTACCTCGGGGCAGAACGCGATGATATTGACCCGGTTTGAGTCCGTTCACGCGTTCAGGCTAAGATGGTACGTCGGTCATATGTTCTACAGGAGTTCTCATTAAGCGAGATGCAAGTTCGCCTTTGACGCTGGACGTCAAGGACCTCGGACGTAGTCCAGGAAGCATGCGGACGCTCACTGAACATGTACCCGCGCCAAGTGACCTTGGTGTGGCACTCATTGGCGTTCAGGAAGGCTCGGATATCGAGCTCGACCTGAGGCTTGAGGCCGTACACGAAGGAATTCTGGTATCTGGAACCGTATTCGCTGAAGTCAAGGGCGAATGCGGACGATGCCTGGATCCCCTTGCGTATGACCTTGAGGTCAATGTGCAAGAACTTTTCTTCTATGAAGGCATTGAGCTTTCGGACGAAGAAGACGATGAAGAGCAACGTCGAGTCGAGCACGATCTGATCGATCTTGAGCCGGTGTTGCGGGACGCAGTTGTAACTATGCTGCCGTTCCAGCCGGTGTGCCGGGAAGACTGCCAGGGCCTCTGCTCCGATTGCGGAGTGCGTCTGGAAGACGAGCCGGGGCACCACCACGAGGTCCTGGATCCTCGCTGGGCTGCCCTAGCTGAACTGGCTAAGTCTGACCGGCAAACTGATTAGTAAGTGTTGACTAAGAGAGAAATGAGATAGCCGTGGCTGTTCCCAAGCGGAAAATGTCTCGCGCGAATACACGCGCCCGCCGTGCCCAGTGGAAGGCAACTGCCCCCAACCTGGTCAAGACCATCGAAAACGGCCAGGTTGTTTACAGCCTGCCGCACCAGGCAAAGGTCGTTACCGACTCTGCCGGCACTGCGCTGTTCCTTGAATACAAGGGACGCAAGGTCGCAGACGTCTAAATCCGCCACACAGGCTGACAAAGGATGTCTTCAACTGAAGAGCTTCTGAAGCGTCTCGGTGTCTTTATTGACGCCGAGACGCTTCGTCTTGCTCTAACACATCGTTCATACGCGTATGAAAACGGCGGGATTCCCACCAACGAGCGCCTCGAATTCCTCGGCGACTCCATTCTGGGCTTCTCCGTGACCGATTCCCTGTACCGGGACAACCCGGCACTGCCGGAGGGCGAGCTCGCCAAGCGACGCTCCGCCGTCGTCAGCACCCGCGCCTTGGCAGGTATTGGCCGGGACCTTGGGATCGGCGAATACATCTACCTCGGGCAGGGCGAAAGACTCACCGACGGTAAGAACAAGTCCTCAATTCTTGCGGACACCATGGAGGCGCTCATCGGCGCAACCTACTTGTCCAACGACATCGAGACGGCACGCGCGCTGGTCATGCGACTCGTTGGTCCGTTGCTGAAGGACGCCGCAGCCCTCGGGGCCGGCACTGACTGGAAGACCAGCATGCAGGAGCTTGCCGCGAGCCGCCAGCTCGGATCCATCTATTATGCGGTGGAGGGCTCCGGTCCGGACCACGCGCGCTCCTTTGAGGCAGTGCTGCAGATCGGCGGTACCGCTTACGGCAAGGGCTCGGGCCATTCCAAGAAGGAAGCCGAGCAAGAGGCTGCCGCAGATGCGTGGCGCGCCCTGAACAGCAAGGTCAATCCGGGCAGCAAGATCGCGACCGGCAAGGCTGACGCCCCGGCGGATTCCGCGCACGGCGCCTGAGTACCATGCCGGAACTCCCCGAAGTCGAAGTGGTACGCCGCGGTTTGGCGCGCTGGGTGCGGGGCCGGTCCATCACGTCCGTGGACGTCCTGGACCCGCGCTCCATCCGCCGCCACGCGCTGGGCACGGAAGACTTCGTCGGCAACCTGGAGCACGCCACGGTTTTGGACGTCGTCCGTCGGGGTAAGTTCCTCTGGATGCCCTTGCAGGCCGAAGGGCCCCGCGGCGCCGATGGTGCCCGCAGTACCGATGCAGATCGGCTGCCGGGTGTCGCGCTCATGGCGCACCTTGGGATGAGCGGCCAGTTGCTCATGCAGGATCCCGGCGTTCCGGACGAGAAGCACCTCAAAGTCCGCATCAACCTGAGCCAGTCCGACGGCATGCCCGAGCAATTGCGGTTTGTGGACCAGCGGATCTTCGGCGGACTGTTCGTCACCTCCCTTGTGCCAACGCCCGACGGCGGTCCCGGCGGCGAGGGCGAGGCGCCCCTTCCGGAAATTGCCGAAGAAGCCTCCCACATTGCCCGCGATCCGCTGGATCCCCACTTCTCCTTTGACGACTTCTACCGCAAGGTCAAAGCCCGCAAGACCGGGCTCAAACGTGCGCTGTTGGACCAGGGCGTCATTTCCGGGATAGGCAACATCTACGCCGACGAAGCCCTCTGGCGGGCCAAACTCCACTATGCCAGGCCGACGGACACCCTCCGGCGGGCCGACGCCATGCGGATTGTGGATGCTGCCCGGGAAGTCATGATGGACGCCCTGGCAGCTGGCGGTACGAGCTTTGATTCGCTCTATGTCAACGTCAACGGTGATTCCGGATACTTTGCCCGATCCCTCGATGCCTATGGGCGGGCCGGCGAACCCTGCAGGCGCTGCGCCGCTGCCGGGCTGGCGGGTGTGATCAAACGCGAGCAGTTCATGAACCGGTCCTCCTACACGTGCCCCGTCTGTCAGCCGAAGCCGCGCAACGGCCGCTGGTAGCACTTTTCGCCTGGAAATCCCCGCCGTTTCCATTGCCGGGCCACGGTGGCAGACTGTGGGCATGAGAGCCTGGGTCATCCGGATAGGCATTGCACTTGTCTTCAATGCCATCACCTTCTGGGCGGCTTCCATCCTCCCTGGAGTACGGCTGGGTGGGGGATTCCTCTGGGCTGTCGTGGTCTTCACCGCGGCCACGCTGCTGATCAAGCCCGGCATGACTGCCTTGATCGCGATCGGCGGCGCCAGTCTCCTTTCCCGCTCAAGGCGTTCGGGAAAGCTCCTGAGCGCCGCAGCCGGCCTGTTGGCAACCCTCGGCATCCTGATTGTCACCAGCATCTTCTCCAGCGGCTTCCAGATCAACGGAATCGCGGGCTGGGTTGCGGCTACCGTGGTGATTTGGCTGGCCTCCTTGATCTACAACTTCGTGGACGACGGCCTTGAGGCCAGGGTCACGGCGTTGATCGGGCGTGCCGGGATCAGTCGAAGGCGACAGCCCTGAACGTGCCGCGGGAGCTACGGCCGCCGGATATCAAGGGTACGTCCCGCAAATCCGGGGATTTCCGCCGTCGGGCAGTAGATTGAGAGGGGGAAATCAGCCACTCAGGAGAACCGAAACACCTTGCATCTGAAAAGTTTGACTGTCCGGGGATTCAAGTCGTTCGCGTCGGCCACGACGTTCGACTTCGAGCCGGGCGTCACTGCCGTTGTCGGCCCCAACGGTTCGGGCAAGTCCAATGTGGTTGACGCACTGGCCTGGGTGATGGGCGAACAGGGCGCCAAGACCCTGCGCGGCGGCAAAATGGAAGATGTCATTTTCGCCGGGACATCGGGGCGGCCCCCTTTGGGCCGCGCGCATGTTTCGCTGACAATTGACAACGCCGACGGTGCCTTGCCGATCGAATACAGCGAAGTCACCATTTCCCGCACGCTCTTCCGGACCGGCGGCTCCGAGTACGCCATCAACGGCTCGCCGTGCCGTCTCCTGGATATCCAGGAACTCCTCTCGGATTCAGGCCTGGGCCGGGAAATGCATGTGATCGTAGGGCAGGGGCAGTTGGACCGGGTCCTGCACGCCACTCCTGAGGACCGCCGCGGATTCATCGAAGAGGCCGCCGGCATCCTGAAGCACCGGCGTCGTAAGGAAAAGACTGTCCGCAAGCTGGAAGCCATGCAGGCGAACCTGCAACGCCTTGGCGACCTGACGGCAGAAATCCGCCGGCAACTCACGCCCCTGGGCAAGCAGGCCGAAGTCGCCCGCCGGGCCCAGACCGTGCAATTCGACGTCCGTGATGCCAAGTCCCGGCTGCTGGCGGACGAACTCGTGCAGCTCACCAAAGCTTTGGAGAAAGATGTCGCGGATGAAGCTGCGTTGAAGGAACGCCGCGAGACCGTTGAAGCGGAACTCGGCGCAGGTCGCCAACGCCAGCTCCGTCTTGAACAACTCGCTGCTGTTGCGACGCCCAGGCTCAATGCGGCCCGGGACAATTGGTATCAATTGTCCGCAACCAGGGACCGGCTTAGAGCCTTGGGATCGCTCGCCACGGAGCGTCGCCGCCTCCTCGGATCCACGGATGCTGCCCCCGATTCCGGCCGCGACCCGGACCACCTCGACCGGCAGGCGGCCCGGGTACGGCAGGAACAGGCGGAACTCGAGCACGACATCCTGGCGAAGCAGGCAGCCCTTCTCGAGGCCACCGCTGTCAAACAGGAAGCCGAGAACCTGGCCGCGGCCGAGGACAAGCGCCTGACAACCGTGTTGCGCGCGGCGGCCGATCGCCGTGAAGGACTCGCGAAACTCGTTGGACAATTGGCTGCCGCGCGTTCCCGGGCGGAGGCGGCGGAAGCCGAACGAGGCAGGCTCAGGGAATCGCTTTCTGCCGGTGAGGAACGCCGTCGCCACGCGCAAAGCGAGTTCACGGCCCTCGAGTCACAAGTGGCCGGGGTCGAAGACGGCGAGGAGAGCCTCGACGCCGAATACGAGGGCGCCAGCGCCCTTCTCGACGAGATCAACGCCGAGATCGACGCGTTGAAAGCCGCCGAACGGGACGAAGTCCGCGAACGTGATGCCCTCATCGCCCGCCGTGATGCCCTGCAACTTGGACTCAACCGCAAGGATGGCTCTTCGCGGATCCTGTCCTCGGGCCACCCCGGGGTCGTGGGTTCCTTGGCTTCGCTTCTGACAGTCGAGCCCGGCTATGAGGCCGCAGTGGCCGCGGCGCTCGGCAGCGCCTCCGACGCCGTGGTAGTGGCCGACGGCGCGGGAGCCGTCGCCGCGATGCAGTTGCTGAAAGACGCCGACGCCGGACGCGCTTCCCTTTTGCTGGCGGGCGCGCCACCGTCCGCCGCTCCGGAGCTTGACTCGCCGGAAGTGTCGGCGCTGCCGAACGGTGCGCGTTGGGCTACTGAGTTGGTTCAGGCTGATGGTCCTGACGCGGGTGGCGCCATGGCCCTCCTGGCCCTGACCGCCGTCGTCGACGGACTGGGCGCGGCGGCAAGCCTCATTGCAGGCAACCCGAGGCTCACCGCTGTAACCCTCGAAGGGGACGTCTTCAGGGCCCTGACCGTGGACGGCGGATCGGCCACGGCGCCGTCGCTCCTTGAGGTCCAAGCCGCAATGGACGACGCCGAAGCCCGGCTTCTGGAGCTCACCACCCGTCTTGAACGTGGCAAGTTCGCCCTGGCGGGGGCCGAAGCCCGCCGGGCCGACGCGCGGGAACGCGCGGACGCTGCCCTGGACAAACTCCACGACTCGGATGCCCGGCTGGCCGCCGTGGCCGAACGGCTTGGCCACCTGAATTCCCAGTTGCGCAGCGCCGTCGGGGAAAGCGATCGCCTGGCGGATTCCTTGGCCAAGGCCGAACTGAACATCGCCGTCGCCGAGGAATCCCTTGAACTTGCGGCGGAACGGCTGGCCGCGGCACAAGAAGCCCCCCAGGAAGAAGAGCCTTCCACGGAGCACCGGGACGCGTTGTCGAGAGCTGCCAGCGAAGCCCGGTCCTGTGAGATGGAGGTCAGGCTAGGGTTGCGCAGTGCCGAGGAACAGCTCGCCGCAACCAGCAACCGGGCTGCATCCCTGGAACGGGCCGCCGCAAGCGAGCGGCGTGCCCGTGAGGAGGCGGCGCGCCGGGCCCTGCGGCGCAAAGCCCAAGCCGAGCGGGCCTCCGCAGTGGCCTCCGCCGTTGGACAGACGGTTCGCTTCGTTGACGTTTCGGTGGACTTGGCTGCCCGCGCCCGTGACCACGCAGAGGCGGTTCGTGAACAGCGGGAGAAGGAACTTGCCGATGTCCGGAGCAGCAACGACGTCTTGGCCCAAGAACTGGCCGGACTGACGGATTCCGTGCACCGCGACGAGCTCGCGCGGGCCCAACAGAGGCTCAGGATCGAAGCCTTGGAAACGCGCGCCATCGAAGAACTTGGCCTGTCGGCAGAGCAACTCGTGGCCGATTTCGGTCCGGAGCAGCCCATTCCCGTGCCTGCTGCCGCCACGGACAAATGGGCCGAACTCCGCGCCCCGGTGGACGAGGACGGAAACCCTGTTGTCGAGGGCGTTCCTTTTGTCCGCGCTGAGCAGGAGAAACGGCTCCGGAAGGCCGAACGGGACCTCGCCGCGCTCGGCAAAGTGAACCCCTTGGCGCTTGAGGAATTTGCGGCACTCGAGGAACGGCACCAATTCCTGAGCACACAGCTGGAAGATCTCAAGTCCAGCCGAAAAGACCTTCTGGACATCATTAAGGAAGTGGACAACCGCGTTCAGCAGGTCTTTGCCGAAGCCTTCGCCGATACGTCCAAACAGTTCGACCACGTCTTTGCGCGGCTCTTTCCTGGCGGTGAGGGCAAGTTGGTACTGACGGACCCGGACGACATGCTGACCACCGGCATCGAGGTTGAGGCACGGCCTGCCGGCAAGAAGATCAAGCGCTTGTCCTTGCTTTCAGGCGGCGAACGGTCGCTGACGGCTGTCGCCCTGCTTGTGGCGATTTTCAAGGCGCGGCCTTCCCCGTTCTATGTCATGGACGAGGTGGAAGCAGCGCTGGACGATACGAACCTGGGCAGGCTGATCACGATCTTCGAAGAACTGCGCGAGTCCAGCCAGCTGATTGTCATTACCCACCAGAAGCGGACCATGGAAGTCGCGGACGCCCTGTACGGAGTGACAATGCGGGGCGACGGGGTCTCTACCGTCATCAGCCAGAGGCTCGGTGCCGAGGTCTAGCTTTGTGAGAAGCTAGGGGAGTGAATGATCTCCTCCCCATTATTCTGTCCATTGTCGCTGCCATTGTGGTGGTCGGAGGGCTGATTCCTGTCCTGCTCAAGGCGCGGAAGTCCTCCTCGACCTACGCTGGAACACGCGACGCCAACGATCCTGCTAATACGGGGTCGGCAGGCGGCGGAACGATTGTCGACGACGCCCCCGGTGCCGTGCGGGAACGCCCGGCACCCGGTATCGCCGTCGAGCCCGCCGACCTTGCCGTTCCCGAGACCGACGTTCCTGACGACGCCGCGGGGCTGGAACTCATCGAGGTGGAGACCCCTGCGCCGGTGGAGGGCCGCCTCAACCGGCTTCGGGCGCGACTGGTCAAATCCAACAACATCCTCGGCAAGGGACTCCTGGCGCTGCTTGCGAGCGACAAGATCGACGAAGATGTCTGGGACGAAGTCGAGGAAACGCTGCTCCTTGCCGACCTTGGCACCGAGCCCACCATGCAGCTGGTGGATGCACTGCGTGAACGGGTGAAAGTCCAAGGAACCCGCAACCCGGAGGAAGTCAAAGCCCTCCTGCGCGAGGAACTCATCAAGCTCGTGGACCCGACTATGGACCGCAGCCTGAACGTGGACCGCAAGGGAGACCACCCCGCCATCATGATCGTGGTCGGCGTCAACGGTGTCGGCAAGACCACCACCGTGGGTAAGCTGGCGCGTGTTCTGGTCGCTGAAGACAAGGACGTCCTCCTGGGCGCTGCCGACACTTTCCGGGCGGCGGCCGCGGAGCAGCTTGCCACCTGGGGGCAGCGCGTCGGCGTCGCAACGGTCAGGTCCCACGTCGACGGCGCGGACCCCGCCTCTGTCGCGTATGAGGCCGTCAAATCAGGCATCGAGCAGGAAGTCGATGTCGTCATGATCGACACCGCTGGCCGCCTGCAGAACAAGGTCGGCCTCATGGACGAACTCAGCAAGGTCAAGCGGGTCATCGAGAAGCTGGCTGAAGTGGATGAGGTCCTGCTGGTGCTGGATGCGACCACCGGACAGAACGGCCTGAACCAAGCCAAGGTCTTTGCCGAGGTGGTCAACATCACGGGAATCGTGCTCACCAAACTGGACGGCACGGCGAAGGGCGGCATCGTCGTCGCGATCCAAAAGGCTCTCGGCGTCCCGGTCAAGCTTGTTGGCCTTGGCGAAGGCCCGGACGACCTCGCCCCGTTCGAGGCCGAAGCCTTCGTCGACGCCCTGCTGAACTGAACGCCCTGCTGAACTAGCCGCATCCCACCCAACTAACTCGCAGTTAATGTCGTTTTCAGCCCTGAAAGCGACATTAACTGCGAGTCAGTTGGGTGAGTCGATACGCTCCGGTACGCGATGCATCGGCTCGCGGGCCACGGACCACCCGACGGTTGAGAGCAGGAGGATCCCGCCGGTTGCGCCGAACGCCCAGCCGTAGCCGAAACCGTCGGCCAGGAGGCCAACCAGAACAGGCCCGACGATCGCTCCGGCATCGGAGGCCATCTGGAAGGCCGCCAATACCTTTCCGCCCGAACGGCCGCGACCGATGATGTCCCCGACGGCGGCCTGCTGGGCAGGGTTCAGCAAACCCGAGCCGAAACCGGCAACAGCGGAAGCCGCGAAAAACGCGGGAAGACTGCTCGTCAAGCCGATGGTGCCAGTGGCCAGGCCCGTGACGACCAGGCCCAGCAGCATCATGGGCTTGCGGCCGAAGCTGTCGGCCAAGCGACCGGAGAAGGTCAGCGCCAGCGCGTTGCCCCCTGCGAACACGGCCAGGGCCCAGCCCGCCGAGCCGGCACCCGCGGCCAGGACAACCACGGCGAACAATGGCACGGTGGCCATGCGCACCCCGAAGGTCGCCCAGCCATTGCCGAAGCTAGAGAATAGCGCGGCCCTGTAGGCAGAATCGCGCAGGGCCTCTTTAAGTTGCATTGCCGGCCCCGCCGCGTCTCCTTGGCTCGCTCCCTTTGAACTGCCCGTCAGCTGCGTGCGTACGACGAGGGCCGCGAGCACCAGGGCAGCCGCGTAGGCAAGGAATGGGACGCGCAACCCGAACCCGGCAAGCAGTCCACCAACCACGGGGCCGAGGACGCTGCCTATCAGGAACGCAGACGCGTAAGCGCCGGAGACCCGTCCGCGGCTTTCCGGGGGAGCGAGGCGGATCAACAGGCCCATCGCTGCGACCGTGAACATCACGGAACCGGCCCCGCCGAGACCCCGGAACACCAGCAGTTGCCAGTAGCTTTGGGCGAAGGCGCACGCCGCCGTGGAGGCCGCCACAATCAGCAACCCCGCGATGTAAACGGGGCGCTCGCCGAAGCGACCCATCAGGACGCCGCCGGCTGGAGCGAATACCAGGCGCATGAACGCGAAGATACTCACGATCACGGCGGCCGCCGTTGCTCCGACGTCGAATGTGGTGGCGAACTGCGGGAGCACGGGCGCCACGAGGCCAAAACCCAGCGCGATCAGGAACGCTGCCACCAACATCACCTTGATGTCCCGAGGCATGGGGGCCTTCGTGGCGCGAGCCCCTTGGTTTGCACTGGATTTGGGGCTTGCGGTCATCGTGTTGAGGTCCTCCGGGTTGTGTTGGTGCGGGGAATGTGGAACTGACGAAACATATCCGTAACAAGGGCGATATCCACCATTTACGTTCGAGAAGTTCTTGTAACAGCCCCGCAATCTAAAACCTTCGCAGGTGAAACACTGCCCCGCAAAACTCTTACATAGAACGCAAATGCGTTGGGACAGGCGGCAAAGTCCGCAACAAAGAGCAGAGAGGACGTAGACATGGAATTTAGCGCCGGTCTCGTTTGGCTCCTGGTCGCGTCAGCCTTCGTGCTGTTCATGACCCCGGGCCTGGCATTTTTCTATGGCGGCATGACCCGTGCCAAAGCCGCCCTGAACATGATGATGATGAGCTTCATCGCCATCGGCACAGTGACCATCGTCTGGGTCTTGTGGGGCGCGTCGATGTCCACGAGCAACACGGACAACTTCTTCCAGCTCTTCGCAAACCCGTTCAGCCACTTCGGCCTGCATAACTTCACGGATCCCGCAGACCTCCTCCACGTTGGATACGCTGCTACCTTCGCGATCATCACCGTGGCGCTGATCTCCGGTGCAATAGCGGACCGAGCCAAGTTCTCGGCCTGGACGCTCTTCACCCCGATTTGGGCCACCCTGGTCTACGCACCCATGGCTTACATGGTGTGGGGCGGCGGGCTCTTCTCAAAGGACGGCTGGTTCGGCCAGACTTTCGCCCCGGTCATCGACTTCGCCGGTGGCACTGTGGTGCACATCAACGCCGGTATTGCTGGCCTGATACTCGTCCTGATCATCGGCAACCGCAAGGGCTTCGGCAAGGACCCGAATCACCGCCCGCACAACGTGCCCCTGGTCATGCTGGGTGCGGCGATCCTCTGGTTCGGCTGGTTCGGTTTCAACGCCGGTGCAGCAGCAACGGTAGAGCAGGCAGGCCTCATCTGGATCAACACCCTCACCGCGCCTGCAGCAGCCATGCTCGGCTGGCTTATTGTGGAGCGCATCCGTGACGGCCACCCGACCTCGCTCGGAGCTGCTTCGGGTGTCGTCGCCGGTCTGGTCGCTATCACCCCGGCTTGTGCCAACGTTTCGCCGCTCGGCGCCATCGCGCTCGGTATCGCAGCCGGCGTTGCCTCGGCTCTCGCCGTCGGCCTGAAGTTCAAGCTTGGCTACGACGACTCGCTCGATGTGGTGGGCGTCCACCTGGTGTCCGGCATCATCGGCACTGTGGCCATCGGCTTCCTCGCCACCCCGACCCAGGGTCCGGCCGGCCTGTTCTACGGCGGCGGTACTACACAGCTGGTTGCACAGTCTCTCGCAGCGCTTTGCTCGATCGTCTTCACCGGCGTCATGACATTCATCATCGCCTACCCGATCCACAAGCTCATGGGCTTCCGGATCTCCGAACGCCAGGAGATCGCCGGTGCAGACCTTAGCCTGCATGCCGAAACGGCATACGAGTTCGGCGTCGGCGGCCACGGCGGCAGCTTCCAGCCCCTGCACGACCTCATCACTGGCAAGGCATCGGCTGGAGCAACTGAGGAAACATCCGTATCAGGCAAGGAGAGTGTCCAGGCATGAAACTCATCACGGCGATCGTCCGCCCGGAGAAGCTCGACGCCATCCGAGAGGGGCTCGAAGCCTACGGGGTACAGGGACTGACGGTCAGCGCGGCCAGCGGCTACGGCCGGCAGCGAGGTTACACCGAGGTGTATCGCGGTGCCGAGTACAACGTGGATTTGCTTCCGAAGATCCGCGTCGAGGTCCTGGCCACGGATGAGCAGGCGGACGACATCCTCGATGTCCTGATCGCTTCCTCCAACACAGGCCGCGCCGGTGACGGCAAAGTCTGGACTGTGGACGTCTACGAAGCAGTCCGTGTCCGCACGGGCGAACGCGGCGCAGCAGCCATCTAAAGCACCCAACGCAAAGAGGGGCCGGGTACCTGGAAAGGTACCCGGCCCCTCTTTGCCTGTCCGCTTAGGCAGGAACCCAGCCAGCAGTCCGGCCGGCTCAGCCCCCGACGGCGGTGGGCCAGTCCGCGGGACCGGAGCCACCGGCGTCGTACTTTTCAAGCGGCACCGAATCCTTGGCCCAGGCTTTCAGCACGGGCTCAACGATCCGCCAGCAGTCCACGGCAGTGTCTCCCCGGACGGAAAGCAGGGGATCGCCGGTGATGACCCCCTCCAGGACTTCTCCATAGGGCAGGAGATCGGAAGCGTTCAGGTCGGAGGCGAGCGTCACGCGATCTAGCGTGAAGACGTCCCCGGGACCGTTGACGTCAATGTCGAGCTGCAGAGTGTCCGGACCGAATCCGATGCGCAGCTGGTTGGGGGAGTCCACGCCTTGGAACCCGGACGGCAGGTGCGGAACGGGCCGGAAGGTGATGATGGCTTCCTTGCGCGCGAGGCCCAAGGCCTTGCCTGAGCGCAGGATGAAAGGGACTCCCTTCCAGCGCCAGTTGTCGATCGACACCTCAACTTCCGCGAGCGTCTCGGTGTTCCGGGCGGGATCCACGCCTTCCTCTTCGACATAGTCCGGAACCGGATGCCCGCCGCTTCGGCCGGCGCTGTAGCGGGCTCTGCGCGTGGTCTTCCGGTAGGGCGCGCTGATGCTGCTCGCACGCAGCACCGTGGCGATCGCGCCGCGGAGATCGCTCTCGTCGATGGTGGCGGGGGCATCAATGGCCAGGAGCGCCATGATGTGCAGCAAATGGCTCTGGATCATGTCCTTCAGGGCGCCTGCGTTGTCGTAGTAGCGCGCACGCCCTTCGAGCGCGAGGTCTTCGTCGAAAATGACCTCCACCTTTTCGATGTGGTCCCGGTTCCACACGGGTTCGAGGAACCTGTTGGCGAAGCGCAAGCCCAGGATGTTCAGGACGGTGGCTTTGCCGAGGAAATGGTCCACGCGGTGGATGTGGTCTTCCGGGACCAAGGCTGCAAGGGTCTTGTTGAGGTCCCGGGCCGATTCCGAACTGGAGCCGAACGGCTTCTCCATCACTAAGCGGGTCCCGGCAGGCAGATCTGCGGCATTGAGTACTTCGCAGGCCTTTTGGCTGATGTGTGGCGGCAAGGCAAAGTAGACGGCTACCGGTGCTTCGAGTCCGGCCAGCAGCGTGGCGAGCTGGCCGTCGGCCGTGACATCCAGCTGATGGTAGGCGGTGTTGTCCTCCATGGCCGCGACGGCTTTCTTCCCTGCGGCACCGGCGTCCTTCCCTGCCTCCTCAAAGGCGCCCTGCACCCGTTTTGTCCATTGCTGGGCGGTCCAGGGGTCGGACCCGGCTCCCACAAGCTTGAGGCCGTCCGCGAGCCCGCCGGCGACAAGCCTGGCAAGGCCCGGCAACAGCAACCGGCCTGTCAGGTCTCCGGAGGCACCTAGGATGAGCAACGTTTTGACGGTAGTTTTGCTGGTCACTGTGCCAGCATGCCATCTTGCAGGCGCGTCTTGGTACCCTAGATAGTCGAGTCCCCCAGTTGAGTCAGATTTGTTTGGGGCAGGAATCGTCAAGATGTTGGCGCGCCGGAACGGCCGCCATTCGTAGACCATTGAAAGAAGTGCACGGCGCGTGTTCAATTCACTCTCTGACCGGTTGACAGCAACCTTCAAGAATCTTCGTGGCAAAGGTCGCCTCACCGAGGCCGACGTCGATGCCACCGTCCGGGAGATCCGCCGTGCCCTTTTGGACGCGGACGTTGCCGTTTCCGTGGTCCGCGAGTTCACGGGGCGGATCCGTGAACGTGCCTTGGGCGCCGAGGTTTCCGCTGCCCTGAACCCGAGCCAGCAGATCGTTAAGATCGTCAACGAGGAACTCCAGGAGATCCTCGGTGGCGAGACCCGCCGTATCCGCTTGGCGAAGACCGGCCCCACCATCATCATGCTCGCCGGCTTGCAGGGTGCGGGTAAGACCACACTCGCCGGCAAGCTGGCCAAGTGGCTCAAGGCTCAGGGACACAGTCCCGTACTTGTTGCCGCCGACCTCCAGCGTCCCAACGCCGTGACGCAGCTCCAGATCGTCGGTGCGCGCGCTGGCGTCCACGTCTTCGCGCCGCACCCCGGTACCACCTCCGACCTGGATGTTCCCACAGGCGACCCCGTCGCCGTCGCGCGCGCCGGCGTCGACGAAGCCCGCCAGAAGCTGCACGACGTCGTGATCGTCGACACCGCAGGCCGCCTCGGCGTCGACGCCGAAATGATGGACCAGGCGCGCCGTATCCGCCAGGCGATCATCCCGAACGAAGTGCTGTTCGTGATCGACTCCATGATCGGCCAGGACGCTGTCAATACGGCGGTTGCCTTCGACGAAGGCGTCAACTTCACGGGTGTCGTGCTGTCAAAGCTCGACGGCGACGCCCGCGGCGGTGCCGCCCTCTCGGTCGCGTCCGTCACCGGAAAGCCGGTCATGTTCGCGTCCACCGGCGAGGGCCTCGACGACTTCGAACTGTTCCACCCAGACCGTATGGCATCCCGCATCCTCGATATGGGTGACGTTCTCACCCTGATCGAGCAGGCCGAGAAGAACTGGGACAAGGACGAAGCGGCCCGGATGGCGAAGAAGTTCGCCGACCAGGAAGACTTCACCCTGGATGATTTCCTCGCCCAGATGCAGCAGATCCGCAACATGGGATCCATGAAGAAGATGCTCATGATGATGCCGGGTGCGCAGAACATCCGCCAGCAGCTGGAGCAGTTCGACGAGCGCGAAATCGACCGCGTGGAAGCCATCGTTCGCTCCATGACCCCGCATGAGCGTCTGGCTCCGAAGATCATCAACGGTTCCCGTCGGGCCCGCATTGCCCGTGGTTCCGGTGTGCACGTCTCCGAGGTCAACGGCCTCCTGGAGCGTTTCGCGCAGGCCCAGAAGATGATGAAGAAGCTCGCGCAGGGTGGCGGCATGCCCGGGATGCCGGGTATGCCCGGCCTCGGTGGCGGAGGTTCCCGCAAGGGTGGCAAGAGCGCGCCGAAGAAAAAGGCACGTTCCGGCAACCCCGCCAAGGCGGCCCAGGAACTGCGCGACGCCGAGAACAAGCGGGCGAACGCCGTCCCCACAGGCGCGGCATTCGGTCAGACCAGCGGCGACTTCGATCCTTCACAGTTGAACTTGCCCAAGGGCTTCGACAAGTTCCTCGGCGGCAAGTAGCCCTCCCGACCAAGGTTGTCAGTCCCGTGCCATAGGGTGGATGAATGCAAAAGCAGCGCGTTGTGTTCGTCCATGGAGCAGGCACATTCGGCGCTGCCGCTTGGCCGAAGCAACACGGCATGGCGCTCGAGTATGACGCGCTCTTCTTGAAACGCCACGGCTTCGATGCGCAGGCCGAGCCGTTGGAATCCGATGTCGCCGCCGATGTGGACATCGTGCTGGAGTGCCTGGGAGCGCGGGAGACCGCATCATCCTCCGGCACGGCTCGTGGCGGCCATGTTGTTGCGCATTCCCAAGGCGCGATTTCCGCCATGCTGGCCGCAGTGGAGAGGCCGGACCTGGTCCGCTCGCTCGTGCTGGTGGAGCCGGCGTGCCTTTCCTTGACGGCCGAATTGCCCGCCACCGCGGCCTACCGGGCACTCATGGAGCCGTTGTTCCGGGTCCGGCACGAACTCAGCGATGACGATTACCAGCGGGAGTTCGTCCGCCGGGCGTTTTCCTCGGAGGCTGCAGTCCTCAGTACCCCGGAGGCCCGGCGTACTGCTCGGCGTCTGCGGCTGCAGGCGCCGCCCTGGGAGGCCCCCCTGCACATTGTGCCGGGAGTTCCCACGCTTGTCTTGACCGGCGGCTGGGAACCGCTCTACGAAGAGATCGCCGGCTACCTGCAGGAAACCGGCGCCCTCCACCGCGTTGCGGCAGGAGGACACCGGCCTCATGACTCGATCGAAGGAGACCGGATAATCCGCTCCTTCATTGCGGACGTCAACCGCGCCGGATCAATCCAAGCTTCCTGATCAGTTCAGGCTTCCTGACTTCGCTCCCGGTTGTCCCGCGGGAACCTCCAGTTCAGGCAAGTAGACCTTGCCTCCGGATGCCAGGAACTCCTCGCTCTTTTCGCGCATGCCGCTGTACATTTCCGCGATGGCTGCTTGGGAATCCGCTGAACCGTATTCGTCGCGGATGTCCTGGCTGATGCGCATGGAGCAGAATTTCGGCCCGCACATGGAACAGAAATGCGCCGTCTTGGCTGGTTCGGCCGGGAGCGTCTCGTCATGGAATGACTCTGCGGTAACGGGGTCCAGGGAAAGCGCGAACTGGTCGCGCCAGCGGAACTCAAAGCGGGCCTTCGACAGGGCGTCGTCGCGTTCGTGTGCGCCCGGATGTCCCTTGGCGAGGTCGGCAGCATGGGCGGCGATCTTGTACGTGATCACACCAGTCTTGACATCGTCCTTGTTTGGCAGGCCCAAGTGCTCCTTAGGCGTGACGTAGCAAAGCATGGCTGTTCCGTAGCGGGCAATCTCGGTAGCGCCGATCGCCGAGGTGATGTGGTCGTAGCCCGGGGCCACGTCGGTGACCAGGGGGCCCAAGGTGTAGAAGGGGGCACCCTTGCACAGTTCCTGCTGGCGTTCCACGTTTTCCCGCACCAAGTGGAACGGTATGTGGCCCGGCCCCTCGACCATGACCTGTACGTCAAACTCCCAGGCCCGCATAGTCAGCTCGGCCAAGGTGTCCAGCTCGGCGAACTGCGCGGCGTCGTTCGCGTCCGCCGTCGCTCCCGGGCGCAGCCCGTCGCCGAGGGAGAACGCGACGTCGTACTTCGCGAAGATTTCGCAGAGTTCGTCGAAATGGGTGTAGAGGAAGTTTTCCTCGTGGTGGGCCAGGCACCAGCCCGCCATGATGGAGCCGCCGCGGGAAACGATGCCGGTCACGCGATTGGCGGTCAGCGGAACGTAGCGCAGCAGTACGCCGGCGTGGATGGTCATGTAGTCCACGCCCTGCTCGCATTGTTCAATGACGGTGTCGCGGAAGATCTCCCAGGTGAGCTTGTTGGCTTCGCCGTTGACCTTTTCCAGGGCCTGGTAGATGGGCACGGTGCCGATCGGCACCGGGGAGTTGCGGATGATCCATTCGCGGGTGGTGTGGATGTCGTCGCCGGTGGACAGGTCCATGACCGTGTCTGCGCCCCACTGCGTGGCCCACTGCAGCTTGTCCACTTCTTCGGCGATTGAACTGGTGACGGCCGAGTTGCCGATGTTGGCGTTGATCTTCACGAGGAAGGCCTTGCCGATGATCATCGGTTCGGATTCGGGGTGGTTGATGTTGTTGGGAATGATGGCCCTGCCGGCGGCGACTTCGCTGCGGACCAGTTCAACATCGCAGTTTTCGCGAAGTGCCACGAACTGCATCTCCGGCGTGACGATGCCTTGCTTGGCATAGTGCATCTGAGTGACCGTCTTGCCTTCGACGGCGCGGCGGGGCACCGGCTGTGCGCCCTTCCACTCCGCGGAGGCGGCGCCGCGGCGCACGGCCGACTTGCCGTCGTCGAGCAGGTTCCGTTCCCGGCCGCCGTAGACCTCGGTATCGCGGCGGGCTTCGATCCATTCGCTGCGGAATGGCTCAAGGCCGACCACCGGATCGCTCCCGGGCCCTGCGGTGCGGTACACCTGGAAGGGCGCGTTGGCCTCGCCGTTCGGGGACGGTTCCAAGGCGATTTCCGTCACCGGAACCCGGATTCCCGTGTCGGCATCCTCCAGGAACGCGAGGGAATGCGATTTGAGGGACTGGGTCACTTCCTGCGCCGATCCGTTTTGGATAGGGCTCAGCTGTGTTTCTTTGGTGCTCAAAGGATTACTCACTTCCTTCGCCGGCATTACCCGGACAGGTTCAACGGTCGCAGGCTGCGTCAGCCCGATCTCAGCCCTTGCGAGGGCCCCCGTGTGGTCGTACATGAAGCTACCACAGCCGTTGGTGCCCAGGACAGATGTGACAGAGGACAGATGTGACCAGGACAGATGTGACCAGGACAGATGTGACCGAGCAGCGACGGCCGTCGGAGCTTAAGGTGGAGGCATGCCAGAAATCATCGAGTTCAGCGGCACCATCCTTACAGGGCCGAAGGATGAACGGCGCGGGCTCTGGTCCGTCGACGGCCGGCTGACCTTTGTCCGACCCCCTGCCAAGCCGGACGCCGTCCTGGACGGTTGGGTCCTTCCCGGCATGGTGGACGCCCACTGCCATGTCGGTCTGGGCAAGGGCGGGGCCGTGGATGAGGAGACCGCGCGTCTTCAGGCAACGGCGGACCGGAACGCCGGAACGCTTTTGATCCGCGACGCCGGCTCCGCAAGCGATACACGCTGGCTTCAGAACCAACCGGATATGCCGAGGATCATCCGCGCGGGCCGGCACATCGCCAAGCAGCGGCGGTATATCCGTGGGCTGGCCGAGGAAGTTGAGCCGGAGGATCTGGTGGAAGCGGTGCGCAAGCAGGCCCGGTCCGGCGATGGGTGGGTCAAGATCGTAGGAGACTGGATCGACCGGTCCACCGGGGACTTGGGTCCGTCCTTTCCGGCCACCACGGTCAAGGACGCTGTCGCAGCCGCACACGACGAGGGAGCCCGTGTGACGGCTCATTGCTTCGCTGAAGAAACCATTGACGACATGCTCGACGCCGGCATCGACTGCATCGAGCACGCTACCGGTCTGTTGCCGCACCACATTCCACGCTTGCTGGATCAGGGAGTGCCGATCGTCCCGACGCTCATCAACATTGCCACCTTCCCGGATATCGCCAGGCAGGCAGAATCGAAGTTCCCGCGCTACGCCGCCCACATGACCAGGCTCTGGGAGCCCCGGCATGAGCGGGTCCGCGAGGCGTTCGACGCCGGGGTGCGGGTGTATGCCGGGACTGACGCCGGCAGCGTCATCAAGCATGGCCGTATCGGCGAGGAAATCCTGGAGCTTCACCAGGCCGGATTGCCGGCGTGGGCTGCGCTCGATGCTGCCTGCTGGTCCGCCCGGGAATGGCTAGGCGTGGACGGCGTCAGCGAAGGTGCCAGTGCCGACGTCGTGCTGTACGGGAAGGATCCACGGGCCTTCCTGGACGTCGTGCTGAAACCGAAGGCCATCGTACTCAGGGGGCATATTTCAGGAAGCGGCAAGCATTAGGAATAAATTGAAGCTTCAAGTAATTTAGATGTATAGAGGTTGCCGAAGGGCGGCGCCACAAAAGCCGGGAGTTTCACATGACCATCACATCCAGCCAGGATCTCCTTCCTGCCGAACTCACCATGGGTACCGTCATGCTCAAGGTGGGGGACATGAAGCTCATGAGCGACTACTACCAGCGGGCCCTCGGGCTGGACGTCGTCGCCGAACAGGACGGCGGACTCTACTTCGGCAGGCTCGGAAAGCCGCTGGTGCACTTGGCCCCGGCCTCCGGACTCCGGATCCCGGGCCGCGGAGAAGCTGGACTCTTCCACACAGCTTTGCTCTTCGAGGACCAGTCCTCGCTTGCCGCCACCGTTGCCTCCGCCGCGCAGTACGAGCCCCACGCATTCGTCGGCAGTGCCGACCACCTGGTCAGTGAGGCCTTCTACTTCACCGATCCCGAGGGCAACGGCATCGAGCTCTACTATGACAAGCCCCGCGAAGGGTGGGAATGGAACGGCAGTTCGGTTGTCATGGACAGCCTGCCCCTCCCGCCGCAGCGCTACCTCCAGCAGTACCTTAGCGAAGCAGCGGTGACCGGCCAGCATGAGGCAGGCGCCGGCGTCGGGCACGTCCACCTCCAAGTGGGCGACGTGCAGACCGCCCACGATTTCTACGTCGACACCTTGGGCTTCGAGAAGACCGCCGGCTGGCACGGACAGGCGTTGTTCGTCTCCGCAGGCGGCTACCACCACCACATGGCGATGAATGTCTGGAACAGCCGTGGCGCGGGCCCCCGCAAGGACACGCTGGGTCTCGGCGAGGTCGTGATCGAAGTGCCGTCAGGGGACGACGTCGGCGCGCTTGCCGACCGCCTCAAGGTTGCCGGTATTGCGGCCCACCACACGGGGTTGGAGTTGCGCTTCGAGGACCCATGGCGGAACCGGCTGCGGGTCGCTGTCCGCTAGCGTCCAACTTGCTCCCCAACCTCGCGCCGCTCTGCCGTTAGACTTGGGGCTGACGGCGTGGCTCATACTTTTAGGCCACGCCGCAGCTCCGTCGGCACGAATGAATGAGGGTAGTTTCCATGGGCTTTGCTGAAATCTTTGTTGCCACCCACGATGAAGCACTCAAGAGGGCCGCTGCCCTGGAGAAGGGCAGTGACGTTTCCGGGGCCGCGGTACGGATCCCGGGAATCAGCGATTTCGAGGTAGAACAGCTTGGCGACTTGGCAGGCACTGCCGTGCATGCGGGCGGCGCTGACTACGAGCTGGCCCTGGTGGATGTGACCAGTGACGCGCTGCTGGGTGTTCCCGAAGCCATGGTGCGGGCGTTGTCCGAACTTCTCAGCTACGAGACTGAGGGCGAAGGAAGCGTCCTGGACGACGTCGCCGAGCGCTGGGCAGCCCAAGAGGATATGCCCTTCGATGCCCAGCAGTCCCGCCTTTATGTCCAGCAGTTGGCGGCACTCGCCAGCGACGTCGAAAAGGCCGAGCGCACTGGTCTTTACGTCTGGTCAGCCGAGCAGTAATTCCGCAGGAAACCCGCCACACGGGCATGTAGTTCGAAATACCGTCGGCCATCTGGCACAATGGACAGGTACTCGATCCGCGCGGCCCCTCTCTCCGTGTGTGCATCTTGTCCTTCGAACCCTCAAGTATGGCCCGCCCCACGGGTGCAGAACGACGGGTTCAACCCCGTTTCAGAAACAGGAGTGACCACAAAAGTGGCCGTAAAGATTCGCCTTAAGCGCTTCGGTAAGATGCGCGCACCGTACTACCGCATCGTCGTCATGGACTCCCGCTCCAAGCGCGATGGCCGTGCGATCGAAGAGATCGGCAAGTACCACCCCACCGAAGAGCCCTCGTACATCGAGGTCGCCTCCGAGCGTGCACAGTACTGGCTGTCCGTCGGCGCCCAGCCGACCGAGCAGGTTGCTGCGATCCTCAAGATCACCGGTGACTGGCAGAAGTTCAAGGGTCTCCCGGGCCAGGAAGGCACGCTGAAGACCAAGGTCGCCAAGCCTGCTTTCGTTGCTCCGGAGAAGGGTTCCGTCATCATTCCGGAAGCCATCACCAAGAAGGCCAAGCAGTCGGAAGCAACTGAAGCTCCCGCTGACGCTGAAGCAGAGACCACCGAGGCTGAGTAAATTGCTGGCAGAAGCGCTCGAGCACCTGGTCCGTGGGATCGTTGACAGTCCTGAGGATGTCAAGGTCAGTGCCAAGAACAACCGCCGCGGGGAATCCCTCGAGGTACGTGTTCACCAGGACGACCTCGGACGGGTAATCGGACGCCAGGGCCGTACCGCACGCGCTTTGCGCACGGTGATTGCGGCATTGGCAGGCGGCGAGCAGGTCAGGGTCGACGTCGTCGACACCGACCGTCGCCGGTAACGCGCCCAGCAATACTTGTCTTAGATCCGGCCCCTTCACCAGATTATGGTGGAGGGGCCGGATTGTTTTACGACCAAACTCCAGCATTGGTCCCGAATCCGGTCCCAGCGAAGAAATCAGAGGAATCCCATGCAGCTCCAGGTTGCCCGAATCGGCAAGCCCCACGGAATCCGCGGCGAAGTCACCGTTCAGGTGCTCACTGACGCGCCCGGCGATCGTTTTGTCCCCGGGACCGAATTCGTTGTGGAGCCAGCAAAAGTCGGTCCTTTGACCATCAGCAGCGCGCGGTGGAACAAAGACATCCTCCTGCTCGGATTCGAGGGGATCTCCACCCGCAACCAGGCAGAGGAAATCCGCGGCGCAAAGCTCTTCATCGAGACGGAAGAACTGGACGAGGACGACGACGAGGGCTGGTACGAGCACGAACTCGTCGGCCTTGAAGTCCGTGTCGGCTCCCAGACCGTGGGCAAAGTGACCGCACTCAACACCATGCCTGTCCAGGACCTGTTGGTTATTGAAGACGCCGATGGCAAGGAAATCCTGGTGCCCTTCGTCGAAGAGATCGTGCCCGAGGTCAACGTCGAGCACGGCTACGTGCTGCTTACGCCTCCGCCGGGCCTCTTCGAGCTGAACACGGACTCATCCGCCGCCGACGATGCCGAGGACACCGAAGACAAGGGCGATGCCTAGATGCGCATAGACGTCGTCAGCATCTTTCCGGAGTACCTGGCGCCCCTTGAACTTTCCCTCATAGGCAAGGCTCGCCAGGATGGCCTTCTGGAACTGAAGGTCCATGACCTACGGACCTTCACCACGGACAAGCACCGCACCGTGGACGACACTCCTTACGGTGGCGGGGCAGGAATGGTCATGAAGCCCGAGCCTTGGGCCCAAGCCTTGGAGTCCATTGCCGTTGCGCGGCTTGCTGCAGGCGAACGTGCCGCGGCTGAAGGGGATCCTTCGCAGGACGAGTCCGCGAAGAAGCCGGTCCTGATTGTCCCGTCGCCAGCGGGGGAGCGCTTCAACCAATCCCTTGCCTACGAGCTCGCCGAAGAGGAACAGCTCGTTTTCGCCTGCGGCCGCTATGAAGGAATCGACGAACGCGTCATGGAGTGGGCAGCCGAACACTTCACGGTCCGTCCGGTCAGCCTGGGTGACTACGTGCTCAACGGCGGCGAGGTCGCAGTCCTGGCCATGGTCGAGGCGATCGGGCGGTTGCTTCCAGGCGTCGTCGGGAACCCCGAATCCCTGGTGGAGGAATCCCATTCGGACGGCCTGTTGGAATACCCGGTCTATACGAAGCCCTCGTCATGGCGCGATCGTGACGTGCCTGCCGTCCTCTTGAGTGGCAATCACGGCAAGATCGCCCAGTGGCGTCGCCACGAGCAGTTCCGCCGCACGGCGGAACGCCGCCCGGATCTGCTGGCAGGGTTCGACGCCGGCCGCCTGACCCGCGCGGACCGCACGGCTTTCGGGGAACTGGGGTACGACGTCGTCAACGGCCGGTTGCGGCACCGCCCCGACGACGACGGCCCGGCCTGAGCCTGCCGCCGTCGGGCAGTGCTCGCCGCGACTGGACCAGAAAAACCGGACCGCGTCCGCGGGATTGGCTGGAACTCCCGGGGTATGGCAGAATTAACCCTTGTGTCTACTGGGTTCGCGCCTGCCACAGGGGGAGCGTAGCCAACAGCCTGACAACCCGGGACCACCAATCAGTGGTGGTCTTGGACTTTGAAAATCTTCGGCGGTAATTTCCGGACGGCCATGCGCCCCGGGCTTGCCCGCCGTGACCCAAAGTGGATGACCTGTGGCGTTCACCAGGAGTGGATTAATGCATATCCTCGATAACGTAGATGCAGCTTCGCTGCGTAACGATGTTCCCGAATTCCGCGCGGGTGACACCATCAAGGTTCACGTGAACATCATCGAAGGCAAGAACTCCCGCGTCCAGGTTTTCCAGGGCTTCGTCCTGGGCCGCCAGGGTGACGGCGTTCGCGAAACCTTCACCGTCCGCAAGGTCTCCTTCGGTGTCGGCGTAGAGCGTACCTTCCCGGTGCACTCCCCGATCATCGACAAGATCGAGGTCGTCACCAAGGGCGACGTCCGCCGCGCCAAGCTCTACTACATGCGTGCACTGCGCGGTAAGGCTGCGAAGATCAAGGAAAAGCGCGACTTCGCCACCGGCAAGTAGGTCTTCGACCAAAAGCGGGTCCTGGATTCGTGTCCGGCCTGCGCCGGAGAAATCCGCAACGCAACAGGAACGAATCATGGACCACGCAAAACGCCAGCCCCGGAAACAGGGCTGGCGTTTTGTTTTGCTCGCACTTGTCCTGGCCGTGGCCATCAGCGGGCTTGTCCGATCCTTATGGGTCGACGTCTACTTCATCCCCTCCGAGTCCATGGAGCCGCTCCTGGGCACCGGAGACCGCATCCTTGTGTCCCGGACTGATTTTTCCGCAGATCCCATCCGCCGCGGAGACATCGTCGTCTTCGACGGCAGGGGCACTTTTGCCCCGCTCAACAGCGGCAAAGGACCATTTGCCGACGCCGTGGCCGCCGTGGGCCATTGGCTGGGATTGTCGGGAAGTGACTCCACTTACGTCAAGCGAGTCATCGGACTTCCCGGAGACCACGTTGTCTGTTGCGGCGCCGATGGCAAACTCACAGTGAACGGTCAGCCGCTTGAGGAACGCTATCTGTATCCCGGCGACACGCCGAGCGAGCAGAAATTCGACGTCATCGTCCCGGGTGACCGATTGTGGCTCATGGGGGACCACCGTTCACGATCGGCCGATTCGCGTAGTCTTCTGGGCGCACCCGGTGGAGGAATGGTGCCGCTGGAGCGTGTCGTCGGCCGTCCGGTCCGGATCATCTGGCCGCTTGATAGATTTGCAGAACTGCCTCGCCCTGCGCAGGCCGGTACAACCTCGAAGAACGGACAGTAGATGCCGGAGACAACTCCCGGGAAGCCAGAACGGCACGACGACGACGCCAGGCTCCTGGACGGACCGTCCGCTCCCGCCAGGGAGCTTGCAGGGGACGACGCCGGCCCGGCCTCCTCAGTGCCGACGGTCCAAGCGGCGGCGCTGCCGGATGGACAGGAGTCTCCTCGAAGGGCTGCGCGGCGGGCCGCCGATGAAACCGATGAGTCCGATGCCGTCGCCAAGACCCACGGCAGTCCGTTCCTCAGTTGGCTCAAGGAAATCGGCACCGTAGTGGTCATCGCCGTCGTGTTGTCCTTCCTGATCAAGACATTCCTGTTCCGTGCTTTCTTCATCCCCTCAGAGTCCATGGTCAACACCCTCGACGTTGACGATCGGATCTTCGTCAACCTGCTCGTCCCGAAGCCGTTTGCGCTGGAACGTGGCGACGTAGTGGTCTTCAAGGACGCTCAGGGATGGCTGCCGCCCACGCAGAAGGCGGCGCCCGGCCCCTTCAAGTGGTTCCAGGATGGCCTGGTCTTTGTCGGCCTGCTCCCGGATGAGACCAATCAGCACCTCGTCAAGCGTGTGATCGGCCTGCCAGGGGACAGGGTCTCGTGTTGTGACAATTCCGCCAGGGTCAGCGTCAACGGCACGGTTCTCAACGAAAGCTACATCAACCCGGCCCAGGTTCCGATGGCGAAGTCTTTCGATGTGGTGGTCCCGGAGGGGAAAATTTGGGTTATGGGCGATAATCGCAATAACTCGGCAGACTCTCGCGAACACCAAGCAGTCAATGGCGGGTTCATCAACATCGCCGACGTGGAGGGCAAAGCCACCGTTATTGCCTGGCCCGTCAACCGTTGGCAGATCCTCGACAATCACTCCGAGGTCTTCCGAACTGTCCCCTCGTCGTCGCCACAGAACACGGCTTCGCCCACGGCTCCAGCGAGCAAATGATGGCGCCTCTGGGGACCAGGCCGGCCGCGCCCGCTGGAAAGCGGCAGGCTGCCGGTCCGGGGAAGACAACGGCGAAGACAGCGGGGACCAAACCCAAACAGCCTGCCGGCTTTCCGACCCTCGAGGTCGAACGGGGCTTCCTGGCTCAGGGAGTCACGCTCCTGGCCGGCGTCGATGAAGTAGGCCGCGGAGCCCTCGCCGGTCCTGTGTCGGTGGGGATCGCCGTCGTCGACCTCCGGGACCACGGTCTGCTCGCCGATGTCCGCGACAGCAAGCTGCTCAAACCCGAAGACCGTGAGCGCTTGGAACCGCTGGTGCGCGAATGGGCGGTTTGCTCCGCAGTAGGCCACGCAAGTTCGGCGGAGATCGATGCGCTGGGAATTGTGGGTGCCCTGCGCCTTGCCGGAACACGCGCCTGGTTCGAGATCCTCGCTGCGGGCGTACGTCCGGACTTGGTCCTGCTCGACGGGAGCCACAACTGGCTCTCTCCGCAAAGCCAAGGTTCGTTGTTCGACGCCGAGCCTTCGGGACCCGTCTGTGAGGCCCCGGTGCACACCCGCGTGAAGGCGGACATGAGCTGTCTCAGCGTGGCAGCCGCCAGCGTGCTGGCCAAAGTAGCCAGGGACCGCATCATGCTTGATCTCCACGAGGAATATCCGGCCTTCGGTTGGAACGAGAACAAGGGCTACGGCACGTCCTCGCACCGGGAAGCCATCCGTTCCTTGGGGCCTACGCGGTACCACCGGACCAGTTGGAACCTGCTCTAGCGGTCGCTTTTCCCTGTGGCGGACGCTGGCCTTGCCAGCGTTGCGGCGTGTGCCCGCTCCATGGTGCAAGATGGAACTATGAGTGCCGAGGATCTTGAGAACTACGAAACCGACATGGAGCTTCAGCTCTACCGCGAATACCGTGATGTCGTCGGGTTGTTCAGCTACGTTGTCGAGACCGAGCGCCGGTTCTATCTGGCAAACCACGTCGACCTGCAAGCCCGCAGTGCCGACGGCGAGGTCTATTTTGACCTGACGCTCCAAGATGCCTGGGTTTGGGACGTCTACCGTTCGGCCCGTTTCGTCAAGAACGTCCGGGTGATCACGTTCAAGGACGTCAACGTCGAAGAACTGCCGCGGAGCGAGGAACTTTCCTTGCCGAAGGACGGCGACCTAGGTGATCTCGGCAACCTGGGCAACTAGGAAAGCTCGCCAACTTCTCCTCCACACCATCCTTCTGACGGAGTTTCCCACATAGCCAAACTCCTCCCTGTCTTTGGTCTCTCCGCGCCTCCACGCTGGTAACGGAGGTGGTTATGAAAGCCAAAGACCTATTGGGCCAGCACGGTGAAACACTGGCAGCCAGGTTCCTTGAAACCCAGGGGATGCGAATTGTTGACCGCAATTGGAGATGCCCGGAGGGCGAGATCGACATTGTGGCGCTCGACGGCGACATCTTGGTCATTGCCGAGGTGAAAACCCGGAAGAACTTGGCCTACGGGCATCCTTTCGAAGCCGTTGATGCTGCCAAGCTTGCACGGCTGCACCGCTTGGCCTCGTCATGGTGCCGCGACCACGAGCTGCGCGCCTTGCGTCGCCGGGTGGACGTCGTAGGAGTCATCGACGACGGCATAGGAGAACCAAAGCTGGAACACCTCAGGGGTGTGGGCTAGATGGGCGTGGGCCGAAGCTACTCCGTGGCGCTGCTGGGCCTCAACGGCTACATCGTGGAGGTCGAGGCGGACATTGGGCAGACCCTCCCGAACTTCGTGATCCTGGGGTTGCCCGATGCGTCCTTGAACGAAGCCAAGGAGCGTATTCGCTCCGCCGCCCAGAATTCCGGCATCCCCCTGAGTCGTCGAAAGATCACTGCCAATCTGATTCCGGCCTCGTTGCCGAAGCGCGGTTCGGGGTTCGACCTCGCGATCACCATGGCAGTACTGCGGGCTGCCGGTGACATCCGCTCCACCGAAGATACGGTCTTCATCTCGGAGTTGGGACTGGACGGCAGATTGAGGCCGGTTCGCGGCATCCTGCCGGCAGTCATGGCTGCTGTGCAGGCGGGACACCGTGAGATTGTGGTGGCTCAAGCGAACGTCGCAGAAGCGAAGCTGGTTCCTGGGGCCGTGGTTCGTGGCTACAAGACCTTGGCCCGTCTGGCCTTTGATTTCGGGGCCGATCCCCAGGACCTGGCCCTCGACTACGATCCTGCGGATGGTGAAGCCAGTGGAGACGGCAATCGAGGCGCCGGAGTTGTTCCAGACCTTTGCGATGTCTCTGGCCAAGGCGATGCGCGCCGCGCCCTCGAAGTTGCGGCGGCCGGGGCACACCATGTGCTGCTGTGCGGCCCACCCGGTGCCGGCAAGACCATGCTCGCGGAGCGGCTCCCGGGACTCTTGCCGGATCTCGGCGACCAGGAAGCCATGGAAGTCACCGCCATCCACTCGCTCTCGGCTGTCCACGTTGACTCGGTGCAGCTGTTGCGCCGCCCGCCTTTTGAGAACCCCCACCATAGTGCGACCGCTGCAGCCATCATCGGCGGTGGCTCTGGCCTGCCACGGCCTGGAGCGGCATCCCGAGCCCATCGTGGCGTCTTGTTCCTTGACGAGGCGCCCGAGTACGAACGCCGCGTTCTGGACGCCCTGCGGCAACCGTTGGAGAGTGGTGAACTTGTCATCCACCGCTCGGCCGGTACCGCGGCGTACCCTGCCCGTTTCCAACTGGTCCTTGCAGCGAATCCTTGCCCGTGCGGAAAAGCCACCGGCAAGGGCGTCGATTGCACCTGCACTCCAGTGATGCGGCGGCGCTACTTCGGGCGCATGTCAGGACCGCTATTGGACAGGGTGGACATCCAGCTTCAAGTGGAACGCGTATCCCTCGCAGACTTTGGCCAATCCGGCGCGGAGGAGGACACAGCTACTGTCGCAGGGAGAGTCCATGCCGCCCGGTCACGGCAACGCGAACGCCTGGCGAGATTCGGGATGGAAACCAACTCGCAGGTTCCCGGGCGTGTACTGCGCGGCGAACTACGCCTCCCTTCCTCGACCACGAAGATTCTGGACACCTCCCTGGAGCGTGGAATCCTCACCGCGAGAGGCTACGACCGCGTCCTGCGCTTGGCGTGGACGCTTGCGGATCTAGGCCACCGGGACCGGCCCCACAACGACGACATCGGGCAGGCCCTTGGCTTGCGGCAGGCGGTTGCGGCCGCATGAAAGGACAAGCCATGACTGAGAACCACCCGCAGCCGCTATCCGAAACGCCTCCCTCGGACACCGCTCTGTCCTTGCCTGGAACCGGAAGCCCGGACCGGTCGACAGAACGCCTGGCCCGGGCAGCGCTGTCGAGGCTGATGGAGCCACAAGACGCGGCCGGACTCGCGTTGGTGCGCGCCGCGGGAGCCGTCGATGCTCTCAGGATAGCGACCGGTGGGCTCGCGCCTGGTCCCGAGCTTGAGCAGGAAGTGGCTTCTTTGCTCGACGACAACGGGGTTTCCCCATCGGGGGCCGGATTGGCTCCCGCTTTGCGTCGGTGGGCGCCAAGAATCCCGGATCTGGCACCCGAACGGGATCTTTCAACGATGAAGCGCCTTGGTGGCCGCATGATCATCCCCGGCGACCCGATGTGGCCATCTCAGTTGGCCGACCTTGGCCTGCATGAACCGTTGTGCTTGTGGTGGCGTGGACACGAATTGGAGTTTCCACCCGTGCAGCGGGTGGTTGCGCTTGTCGGCTCACGGGACAGCACGAGTTACGGGGCCTCAGTAACGGGGGACTTCGCGTACGGGCTGGGCCAGCGCGGCTATACCGTCGTATCGGGAGGTGCATACGGAATAGATGCCCATGCCCATCGGGGGGCGCTGACCGGGGGTACCAACCACATGCCGACCATCGCAGTGATGGCTGGGGGAGTGGACAGGTACTACCCGTCCGGGAATGAGGATTTGCTGCGGGCCGTGGCAAACCAAGGTTCGGTCATCGCAGAGGTTCCCCCCGGGTCGGCGCCTACCCGCTACCGGTTCCTGCAGCGCAACAGAATTATCGCCGCCTTGGCGGGTGTGACGGTTGTGGTGGAGGCACGCTGGCGTTCGGGCGCGCTGAATACTGCCCATCATGCCGAATCTATAGGCAGGGCCGTCGCAGCGGTTCCGGGATCCGTCCACAGTGCCAACTCGGCGGGCTGCCACCGGCTCCTGAGGGACGGCGGGGCTGTTTGCGTCACGGATATAGGCGAGATTGCCGAACTGACGGGGTCCAGCGGTGAAGCGCTCGCCGAGGACAAGGAAACGGATCCTTCCGACCATGATGGTCTCACGCTTGAGGACCTTATCCTGCTGGATGCCTTACCAGTCCGTTCAACTAGCTCTGTGGAGAAGCTCGCCGTGGTTGCGGGACTCAGCCCGGAGGCGGTGCGGGCAGGGCTCGGACGGCTGGGATTGCTGGGACTGGCAGCATCGGTGCGCGGCGCCTGGAAGAGGTCAGGGAAGCGGGGGTGAGCAAACGGTTGAGGCGGTGCGGGGCGGTGCGGGGCTGAGCGGGATCCAGCCCACCTGGATCCGCCTCTCGGTCCGGAACGTGGCGATGCCGCCCTCGCAGCCCCCCGGCTGGCACAGTGGAGAGGTGCAAGAAAAACCGCTCCCCGCAGCACTCGCGGGGTCTGTTCAGGACTTCCGGCGTTATTTGGAGGGCGAACGGGCCAGATCGGCTCACACTGTGAGGGCGTACATCGCAGATGTCGAGAACTTACTGGGCTTTGCCGCCTCGGAGGGCGCGGGGGAGCTCGCGGCTCTGGAACTTGGCACTCTACGTCGCTGGTTGGGTGCACAGAGCGAAGCTGGCAGGTCGAGAGCGACTCTGGCCCGGCATGCCGCCACGGCCCGGGCATTTACCTCTTGGGCTTTGAGGGAGGAACTGATTGCATCGGACCCGGCCCTTCGACTCCAAGCCCCCAAACGAGATCGCACTCTCCCCGGAGTGCTTCACCAACAGCAAGTCGCCAGGATCTTCGAAAACCTCAGCGAGGCGGCCGAGGATGGTTCCCCGATGCCGCTGCGTAACCGTGCCGTCGTCGAACTCCTCTACGCCACGGGAATCCGCGTCGGCGAACTGGCCGGCCTCGACATCGACGATCTCGACCCTGATCGTCGGACCCTTCGCGTGCTCGGCAAAGGCAATAAGGAACGTACTGTCCCTTACGGGGTCCCGGCTGCGCTCGCCGTCGACGACTGGCTCCGTCGCGGCCGTCCGCGGCTGGTTACCGAGCGGAGCGGGCCGGCGTTGTTTCTCAGTTCGAGGGGCAACCGGATGGACCAACGCCAGGCACGCAGCGTGGTCAATGACCTCCTGGCGGCGCTTGGGGATACCGCGGCAACAGGGCCCCACGCCCTGCGCCACACAGCTGCCACCCATTTGCTCGACGGCGGTGCGGATCTGCGCGCAGTTCAGGAGATACTTGGACACAGTAGTCTCGCAACAACCCAGATTTACACGCACGTGTCGGTGGACCGGCTCCGCAAGAGCTATCAACAGGCGCATCCTCGTGCCTAAAAGAACGCCGTCTGGACAAACCCTGCCGCGGTATGAAGAGGCCTTGCGGAGGCGAAATCGGTGTGTCCGGGAATCGCACTGGCGTAATTCCGGTCCGTACGGCAAAATGAAAGCAATGTCGGGGAACTTTCAACTTAAACTTGAACGTTTTTCCGCTGTGGAAAAAATCATAGAAAGCTAGGGAAACCGGAACAGCGCGGCACGCGCGCAGCAAACTTTTCATCCAGGCAGAGGTCGTTGGGGAAGACGTACCTACAGCTATGGAGGATGGAATGTCTGTTGCAACAACCCGCGGTGTCTTGTTTGTGCACTCGGCCCCTACCGCGTTGTGCCCTCACGTTGAGTGGGCCATCGGATCGGTCGTTGACAAGCGGACCGATCTAGAGTGGACCCCTCAGCCGGCCGCGCCCGGAATGTTCCGCGCCGAATTGTCGTGGGCAGGAGTCCCGGGAACCGGCGCGCAACTGGCGTCGGCCTTGCGTGGATGGGCGCACCTTCGCTACGAAGTCACCGAGGAGCCCAGCCAAGGCGTGGACGGTGCTCGTTGGTCCCACACGCCCGAGCTCGGCATTTTCCATGCCGTCACGGATGTACACGGCAACATCATGGTGACCGAGGACCGCATTCGCTACGCCTATGAGTCGGCAGCGGGGGACCCTGCGGCCGTGTATCACGAGCTTTCCTTGGCGCTCGGCGAGGCTTGGGACGAAGAACTCGAACCTTTCCGTCACGCCGCCGAAGGCGCACCTGTCCGCTGGCTCCACCAGGTCGGCTAAGCCCCGCCGGTAAGCCCCGCGGCCCAAGCGCCGGCGCGAAGGAGCAAAGACAGCATTTCCATAGCAAAGAGGAGGGCCCCACGGTGGTGGGGCCCTCCTCTTTGCACCGATTGTGCGCCGAACTGGCAGGAAGCGGTCAGACGTTGCGGACGGCGATGACGGCGTTGTGGCCGCCGAAGCCGAAGGAGTTGCTCAACGCAACGATGTCACCGGCAGGCAGCTTGCGAGCTGAAGTGACGACGTCGAGCGGGATCTCCGGATCCTGGTTTTCGAGGTTGATGGTCAACGGAGCCTGGCGTTCGTAGACCGCGAGCACCGTCAGTACGGCCTCCACGGCCCCTGAAGCACCCAACAGGTGGCCCATCTGGGACTTGGTGGCAGAGACCGCCACATTGTCGACGTGCGCGCCCAGGGCGGCACGGAGCGCCGTGTACTCGGGCTTGTCGCCCACCGGCGTTGACGTGGCGTGGGCATTGACGTGCACTACATCCTCGGGCTGGATCCGGCCATCGAACATGGCAGCCTTCAAAGCGCGGATAGCGCCCAGGCCCTCCGGGTCCGGAGCAGTGATGTGGTAAGCGTCGGCCGTGACCGACGTACCGGCGAGCTCAGCGTAGATGCGCGCACCGCGGGCGATGGCGTGTTCTTCGGCTTCCAGGACCAGGGCGCCCGCGCCTTCACCCATGACAAAGCCGTCGCGGTCGCGGTCGTATGGCCGCGAAGCGTGCTCGGGATCGTCATTACGACGGGAGAGCGCCTGCATCGAGGAGAACGCTGCAAGGGGCATCGGGTGGATGGCGGCTTCTGCGCCACCACAGACAACGACGTCGGCCTTGCCCGAGCGGATGAGCTCGAGGCCGAGATGCATTGCTTCGGTGCCGGACGCGCAAGCAGAAACGGGGGTGTGCGCACCGGCGCGGGCGCCAAGGTCAAGGCTGACTGCAGCGGCCACGCCGTTCGGCATGAGCATGGGGACCGTCATGGGCAGTACCCGGCGGGGGCCCTTTTCCTTCAGGGTGTCCCAAGCGTCCAGGAGCGTCCAGACGCCGCCGATGCCGGTGGCGAAAGCCACAGCAAGGCGATCGTGGTCGATTTCGGTGATGCCGGAATCTGCCCAAGCTTCGCGTGCTGCGATGACGCCGAACTGCGTGGACGGATCCATGCGCTTGGCTTCAACGCGGCTCAGAACCTCGAGTGCCGGCGTCGAGCACCGGGCGGCAAAGTGGACCGGAAGGTCATACTTGGCAACCCACTCGTCCTCGAGTGTGTGGGCACCGGAGACCCCTTTGAGCGCGTTCTTCCACATCGTGGGGACGTCGCCGCCGATGGGCGTTGTGGCGCCCAGACCGGTTATGACTACTTTGCGTGCCATGCGATCACTCTCTGTCGGATCAGCCAACCCAAGTGCTGTTCTCATTGGGGCGGCAGGAAAAAACTCTGGGAGATAAAGCAGCTGTGCCGGGCTTCGGATGCAACAGGGCGCACCCGAAGTCCGGCACAGTTGAGGCCAGGCTAGGCCTGTGCGTTCGAGATGAAGTTGACGGCGTCGCCGACGGTCTTCAGGTTCTTGACCTCTTCGTCCGGAATGCGGACGCCGAACTTCTCTTCAGCGTTGACCACGATTGTCATCATGGAGATGGAGTCGATGTCCAGGTCCTCGGTGAAGGACTTGTCCAGTTCGACGGCGTCGGTGGCGAGGCCGGTCTCTTCGTTCACGATTTCAGCCAGGCCGGCCAGGATTTCTTCGTTGCTAGCCATTGTTGGCTCCTTTTCTTGTTGTGCCGGCTGCTGCCGGAAATGGGGGCAAACCGCGGATACGGTTTGGGTTTCAAAGAACTATTCAATTGGGGTGAAGCTGTCCAAACTACGGAAGAACGACTACCTGGGCACCAAAGACCAAGCCGGCACCGAATCCGATCTGCAGGGCGAGGCCGCCGCTGAGTCCAGGGTTCTCTTGCAAAAGACGGTGCGTGGCCAGCGGAATGGAAGCGGCAGAGGTGTTGCCGGCATCCGCGATATCGCGCGCAACCAGAACGGTCTCAGGGAGCTTGAGTTTCTTGACCATTTCATCGATGATCCGCATGTTCGCTTGGTGGGGGACGAAGGCCGCAAGATCCGAGGCTTCTATCCCGGCGGCGTCGAGGGCTTGCTGGGCAACCTTCGCCATTTCCCAGACAGCCCAGCGGAAGACCGTCTGGCCGTCCTGGCGAAGCGTCGGCCAAACATCCTGTGCTGCGGAAATAATGGCCTGATCATCGGATTCATCCGAATGGCGGGCAGTCTCGCCAAGAGTGCGGACCTCGTCGAGGGAATGCGTCATGCCGATCGCGTTCCACTTGCTTCCATCCGACCCCCAGACGGAAGGGGCAATGCCGGGCGTATCGGACGGACCGATGACCACTGCGCCGGCTCCATCGCCGAGAAGGAAGGAGATGGTTCGCTCGTGGTTGTCGATGACGTCCGAGAGCTTTTCGGCTCCTACCACCAAAACGTATTCCGCCGCGCCCGAGCGGACCAGGGCATCGCCTTGGGCAATGCCGTAGCAGTAGCCCGCGCAAGCCGCGGAGATGTCATACGCCGGTGCCGGGGTTGCGCCCAGGCGGTCGGTGAGGGCGGCAGCTGCGGACGGCGTGGCGTACGGGTGCGTGACCGTGGAAACGATCACGGCGCCCAGCTGCGAAGCCTCGATGCCCGCCCGCTTGAGTGCCTCGCGGGCAGCTCCCTCGGCCATATCGATGACGCTGACGCTGGCAGCTGCACGGTGACGGGTCACGATTCCGGTGCGCTGGCGGATCCATTCATCCGAGGAGTCGATCCACTGGCAGACGTCGTCATTGGTGACGATGATGTCAGGGCGGTATGCCCCGATGCCTACGATGCGTGAATAATCGCGGGCCGGTGCCTGCTTGAGTACGGGGACGCTCATGCTCCTCCCTCCAGTTCCGCGAAAAGGGCAAGTGCCGCGGACAAGTCGTCCGGGGTTTTGACAGCAACGGTTTTGACGCCTGGCATGCCGCGCTTGGCGAGCCCCGCAAGGGTGCCGGCCGGCGCCAGTTCGATGAGTCCCGTGACACCTCGCTGAACCAGGTTCTCCATGCAGAGATCCCAGCGCACCGGGCGTGAGACCTGGGCGATCAGGCTTTCGACGGCGGCGCCGCCGTCCGTGACTTCCTGGCCGTCGAAGTTCGAGAGCAAGGGAACCGTGGGGGCCTGCGGCCTGAGCGAAGGCCGGAGTGCTTCAAGCGCGTTCACGGCCGGGGCCATGTGGGAGGTGTGGAACGCCCCGGCGACCTTCAGCGGGATGACCCTGGCCTTGGCCGGCGGGTTGTCAGCGAGGGCCTGGAGTTGTTCGAACGTGCCCGCGGCAACGGTTTGTCCGGCGCCGTTGACGTTCGCGGGAGTTGCGCCCGCGGCCGCAATCGCAGAAAGAACCTCAGCCGGGTCCCCGCCGACGACGGCGCTCATCCCGGTGGGGGTGACGGCGGCAGCGGCTGCCATGTTGTTGGCACGCTCGCGGACGAACGTCATGGCTTCTTCCTCGCTGAGGACCCCCGCAAGTGCCGCGGCAGTGATCTCACCGACCGAGTGCCCGGCCAAAACGATCGGAAGGGTGCTGAGTTCGACGTCGAACAGCGACTTCGCCGCCACAAGCCCTGCGGCGACGATCAAGGGCTGCGCGATCGCGGTGTCCTTGATGGTTTCCTCATCGGAGGTGGTGCCGTGGGCTTTGAGGTCGATGCCTGCGATTTCGCTCAGGGAGGCCAAATGGCCTTCTACGGAAGGGAGCTCCAGCCAAGGGGCCAAAAATCCAGGGGTCTGGGAGCCCTGTCCAGGGCAGACGATTGCAAGCACGTAACCAGCTTTCCAAATTGCCGCGCGAACTACTGGTGTTTGCGTACACCAAGCTCACTGGGTCAGTTTGTAGGAAGTCTACAACGGTTCAACCCGCGGATCGGGTACCGTGACGCTCCGACGTCGCCTTCGGCTGAGCCGAAAGCCTGCCCACAACCAGGGCAGTTTGGAGCACAAAAGCCTCCCGGGGCAAGAGTGGATCCCACCCCGTGACGTCGCAGACGCGCTTGAGACGATACCGCACCGTATTCGCATGGACGAACAACTCGCGGGCCGTTGCTTCGAGGGAATGGCCGAGTTCCAAATAGGTGCCCAGTGTCTCAACGAGCCCGTTGGACGCGGCAAGCAGCGGCCGGTAGATGTTCTTGATGAGGGAACGGCGCGCGGCGTCGTCGCCGGAAACTACGCGTTCCGGGAGCAGGTCGTCGGCGGCTACCGGTCGAGGAGCCGAGGGCCAGGCTTTGGCCGCCGTGAGCCCGGCAAAGGCTGCTTGCGCAGAGCTGCTCGCCTCCAGCAGGGAGCCCGCCTCCGGTCCATACACCACCGCGCCCGGGGCGAACAGTTCGCTCAGCTTCAAATAGGCGGTATCCCGGTCATGCACACCACCCAGAATAAGGATGAGTCGATCGCCCTGGATGCCAACCAAGGCATCCTCGGCGTAGCGTCCGGCCGTCCGGCGCAACTCGCTCACATAGCTTGCGCTTGGTTCCGACGGCGAGTTTCCCACCATCACGGTGAAGCGTTCCTGGGCCTTCCAGCCCAGGGCCGCAATGCGTGAGCGAAGGGCGTCGGTGTTCTCGCCGCGGAGGATGGCGTCGACAATCAGGGCCTCGAGCCGGGTGTCCCAGGAACCGCGCGATTCCGCGGCCCGGGCGTAGACGTCCGCGGCCGCGAAGGCAACCTCCCGTGAATAGCGCAGGACCGCTTCGCGCAAGGATGGCTGGTCGGCTTCGGGTGCGATCACAGGCACCTGATCCTCAACTACCTCAACCACGATCCGGATCAACTGGAGGGCTTTTTGCAGGCTGATGGAGCGAGTCAGCTCGGTGGGAGCATTTCCGAAGACATCCGTCAGGATCCACGACGGCGAACTGGGCCGTTCGTACCAGGTCACGAAAGCCGCGATTCCGTTTTGGGCGACCAAGCCCAGCGCTGAACGTTCGTCGGAGCTCAACCGGCTGTACCAGGGCAGTGATTTCTCGAGCTTGCGCATGGTGGTGGTGGACAGTTGCCCCACATTGGCGCGGAGGCGCTTCAGGGTCTCCGCCTTTTCGGGCGTTAACGCGCGCGCAGCCGCTTTGCGTTTCGCGGGGGTTTGAATCGGCTCTGCCATTCCTTGAGCATACGGCGCATCATCCACAAGCTCCATTTGTGCGAAGGCTACAACTGCGTTTGGTGTGGGTCACGCCAGTGGCCGGGCTGCGCAGCGCCGTGCGGAGATTGTTAAAGCCCGACGGCGGCCCGCACCTTCCGGTGTGGACCGCCGTCGTGGCCTAGTGACTTTGATTCGCTTCGCTCGAGGCTTAGCTTTCGCCGCCTGCACCGCCGGTGGTTCCGGCGTTGACATCGAAAAGACGGTATTTCTCGATTGCCTGGGCCGGAGCCTGGGCGTCCACTTCGCCGCGGCGGGCGAGCAACTGCAGGGCTTTCACGACGATGGAGTGGGTGTCGTTTTTGAAGTAGCGTCGGGCGGCTTGGCGGGTGTCGGAGAAGCCGAAGCCGTCGGCGCCGAGGGAGGCGAATTCGTTGGGGATGAATTGGCGGATCTGGTCCGGGACGGCTTTCATGTAGTCGGTGACGGCGATGACGGGTCCGGTGGCGCCGGCGAGTTGCCGGGCGACGAAGGGGGTGCGGGGTTGTTCGCCGGGGTTGAGGAAGGCGTGTTCTTCGGCGGCGAGTCCGTCGCGTCGGAGTTCGTTCCAGGAGGTCACGGACCAGACGTCGGCGGAGACTCCCCAGTCGCCGGCGAGGATTTTCTGGGCTTCCAGGGCCCAGGGGACGGAGACGCCCGAGGCCAGGATCTGCGCGCGGGGCCCGTCGGTTTTCGCCGGGGCGAGCAGGTAGATGCCTTTGAGGAGGCCTTCGGTGTCGAGGTTTTCCGGTTCCGCGGGCTGGGTGATGGGTTCGTTGTACACGGTGAGGTAGTACATGAGGTTCCGGTCCTCGGAGTGTTCCCCGTACATGCGTTGGAGTCCGTCGCGGATGATGTGGCCGATTTCGTAGCCGTAGGCGGGGTCGTAGGTGCGGACGGCGGGATTGGTGGAGGCCAGGATGGGGGAGTGGCCGTCGGCGTGTTGGAGTCCTTCGCCGGTGAGGGTGGTCCGTCCTGCGGTGGCGCCGATGATGAAGCCGCGGGTCATCTGGTCCGCGGCGGCCCAGAAGGCGTCGCCGGTGCGTTGGAAGCCGAACATGGAGTAGAACACGTAGATCGGCACGAGGGGTTCGCCGTGGGTGGCGTAGGCGGTGCCGGCGGCGGTGAACGCGGCGACGGCGCCGGCTTCGTTGATGCCGGGGTGGATGAGCTGGCCCAGGGGGGATTCCTTGTAGGCCAGGACGAGGTCCCGGTCCACGGAGAGGTAGTTCTGGCCCTTGGGGTTGTAGATCTTCGCGGTGGGGAAGAACGCGTCCATGCCGAAGGTGCGGGACTCGTCCGGGACGACCGGGACGAAGCGGGCGCCGAAGTTCTTGTCCCGCATGAGGTCCTTCAGGAGCCTCACGAAGGCCATGGTGGTGGCGGCCTGCTGTTTGCCGGAGCCGCGCTTGGCGGCCTCGTAGGATTTCTCCTCGGGCAGCACCACGGGGGTGTGGGTGGAGCGGCGTTCGGGCACGGGCCCGCCCAGGGCCGCGCGGCGGTCCATCATGTACCGGATTTCCGGGGCGTCCATGCCGGGGTGGTAGTACGGGGGCCGGTACAGGTCCGTGTCCAGTTGTTCGTCGGTGATGGGGATGCGCAGGTGGTCACGGAAGGCCTTGAGGTCTGCCATGGTGAGTTTCTTCATCTGGTGGGTCGCGTTGCGGCCCTCGAAGTGGGGTCCGAGCCCGTAGCCCTTGACGGTCTTGGCCAGGATCACGGTGGGTTTGCCCTTGAACTCGGACGCGGCCTTGTACGCGGCGTAGACCTTGCGGTAGTCGTGGCCGCCGCGTTTGAGGCCCCAGATCTGGTTGTCGTCCAGGTCCGCGACCAGGTCCTTGGTGGCCGGGGTCTTCCCGAAGAAGTGTTCACGCACGAACCCGCCGGACTCGGCCTTGTAGGTCTGGTAGTCCCCGTCCACGGTCTCGTTCATGATCTTCACCAGGGACCCGTCGGTGTCCCGGGCCAGCAGATCATCCCATTCCCGGCCCCAGACGACCTTGATGACGTTCCAGCCCGCGCCGCGGAAGAACGCCTCCAGTTCCTGCATGATCTTCCCGTTGCCCCGCACGGGCCCGTCCAGGCGCTGGAGGTTGCAGTTGATCACGAAGTTCAGGTTGTCCAGGTTCTCGTTCGCGGCGAGCTGGAGCAGGCCGCGGGACTCGGGCTCGTCCATTTCCCCGTCGCCCAAAAACGCCCAGACCTGCTGGCCGGAGGTGTCCTTCAGGCCCCGGTCGTGCAGGTAACGGTTGGACTGGGCCTGGTAGATCGCGTTCATCGGGCCGATGCCCATGGACACGGTCGGGAATTCCCAGAACGCGGGCATCAGGCGCGGGTGCGGGTAGGAGGAGAGGGCATGGCCCTCCTTGGACTTTTCCTGCCGGAACCCGTCCAGGTCCTCCTCGGAAAGCCGGCCCTCCATGAACGCCCTCGCGTACATCCCCGGGGACGCGTGTCCCTGGAAGAAGACCTGGTCCCCGCCCGAAGGGTGGTCCTTGCCGCGGAAGAAATGGTTGAATCCGACCTCGTACAGCGTCGCGGCCCCGGCATAGGTCGAGATGTGCCCGCCCACCCCGATGTCCGCCCGCTGCGCCCGGTGCACCATCACGGCCGCGTTCCAGCGCATGTACGCCCGGTACCGGCGCTCGAACTCCTCGTTGCCAGGGAACACCGGCTCCTGGTCCGCCGGGATCGTGTTCACGTAATCGGTGGTCGTCACCATCGGCACCCCTACCGACTGGGACCCCGCCCGCTGAAGCAGGCTGCGCATGATGAACTGCGCCCGCTCCGTGCCCTGCTCCCTGATCAACGCATCCAAAGACTCAACCCACTCGGCAGTCTCTTCCGGATCACGATCAGGCAGCTGGGAAGTCAACCCGCTAAGGATGTGTGAGGTCTCTTCTCCTGCAGCCACGTCCAACCTCTCTTTTGGCGCATTCATCGTCGCCTCAGGTCCGGCAGGGTAACTGCCCGTCATGAACGCGGCGTGTGCGACATATCGGTTACAACAGCCCGGTCATGTGCGCCGGGCAGGTTCTCTTGAGCTCTAGCTGCGCTATTCGCGGCGGGCGGTTGCCCTGCAGCCAAAGTCTTCACTGGCCACTGTAGCTTTGTACGAGCCGCGATGCGTAGCCGTGCTGCCGCGAAGGCGTTGTATGTCACACTCAAGCTGTTACATCGTATGCAGGAGTAGCTGTAGTCACAGCTGTTGCCCCGGCTGCGGGCGTGGCTGGGGCGCGGAATATGGTGGAACGCGGGACAATGGCTTGAAGCCCACGCCCAAAGGGTGTTGGCTTGTAGTAATCGAAATCACTTCAAGAGGAGGAAACGTGAGCGAGGCCGACGCCGCCACATCGGTAAATGTGGCGGAAAGATTGGGTTTCAAAGATGGGGATCTGATTCAGGAACTCGGTTACGACGATGACGTCGATTTCGATTTGCGTGATGACATTGAGGAACTCACTGGTTCCGAACTGCTCGATGAAGACGATCACGAGGTAGTGGATGCCGTCATTTTCTGGTGGCGCGACGGCGACGGGGACCTTGTCGACGCGCTCGTGGACGCACTGACCACCCTGGGTGAGGGCGGAGTGGTTTGGGTTCTGACCCCTAAGTCTGGCCGGGACAACTACGTTTCGCCTTCGGACATTCAGGACGCTGCCCCGACTGCGGGATTGCACTGCACTACGTCCGCAGGCGTCTCCAAGGACTGGAGCGCTACTCGGCTGGTGGCACGCAAGAAGAACAAGTGACGCACACCAAGTTGGACCGTGCCGGGTTGCGTCCCGGAGTTCCGGTTGTAGGGCAGGAAGCCCCGGATTTTGAATTGGTAAACCAGTTTGGGGAGCCAGTTCGCTTGTCTGGACTTCGCGGCCGCAACGTGGTGATTGTCTTCTATCCCTTCGCCTTCTCCGGAATCTGCACAGGGGAACTGTGTGAGATCCGTGACAATCTCGGTATTTTCGAACACGCCAACGCCACCGTTCTTGGAATATCGGTTGACAGTAAGTTTGCTTTGAGGGCCTACGCGGAAAAGGAACGTTACGAGTTCGACCTCCTGGCCGACTTCTGGCCGCACGGGGCAGTTGCCGAAAAGTATGGGGTGTTTGACTCCGCTACTGGCATGTCCTTGCGGGGCACGTTCATCATTGATGCCGCGGGCATTGTCCGTTATGTAGTCGTCAACCCGCGTGGCCAAGCACGGGATCTAGCGGAATATCGCGAGGCATTGTCCGCACTGGGCCAGGCCTAGCGCCTATGAGCACCCAACGGCCCGGCGTCGGAATGACTGGCTTTGCCATTCTGCCGCCGGCCGACACCGTTGCATTGGACGCGTATGAGCTCGAAGCGCTCAGCCAAGCCGCGAGGATTCTCGGCGGCAAACGGCTCGCTGTTCTGACGGGTGCCGGCCTGAGTACAGACTCCGGAATCCCTGACTACCGGGGTCCGGGAGCTGCGCCACGGAATCCCATGACCTTCCAGGAGTTCATCGGAAGCTCCGCCAACCGGCGCAGATACTGGGCGAGGAACCACCTTGGATGGTCCCACCTCCGGCATGCGGACCCGAATGCCGGGCATGCCGCCGTCGCGCTCCTCGAGCGCCGCGGGCTGATCACCGGACTCATCACGCAAAACGTAGACCGGCTGCACGAGGACGCAGGCAGCGTGAACGTCGTGGACCTGCACGGCCGCTACGATCGCGTGATTTGCCTTGACGGGGGACACGTCTTCACGCGAAGGCTCGTCGCGTCGATCCTTGAGGAGATCAATCCAGGATTTCTGGAGGCCGCCCAAGCTTCCGGCGTCGTGGAAATGGCGCCCGACGCTGATGCCACAGTGGAGGATCCCGAGCTCATCCGATCGTTCGTCGTCGCCGTTTGCCCCGTTTGCGGAGGAACGCTCAAGCCCGACTTCGTGTACTTCGGCGAAAATGTGCCAAAGGATCGGGTGCTGCGTGCCTATTCCATGGTGGACGAGGCCGGGGCCCTGTTGGTGGCGGGGTCTTCTTTGACGGTCATGAGCGGGTTGAGGTTCGTGAGGCATGCGGCCAAACTCGGTAAGCCGGTGGTGATCATCAACAGAGGAGCGACCCGCGGGGACGGGTTCGCGAGCCTCAAAGTGGATGCCGGGGTCAGCGGTGCTCTAGCGTGGCTTGCGGCCGAACTTCCCGATCTATTGCCCCCGGATTCGCGGATTAGTGTTCCGGGCGAATGATCCGGTAGAGTACATGTTCGTTGGTTGAAGCGCCCAAGGCGTTGAAATCAGTGTTTGGGTCTTTAGCTCAGCTGGTAGAGCGCCACGTTTACACCGTGGATGTCATCGGTTCGATCCCGGTAGGACCCACCAAAACGTCGTCGCTCAAACCGACGATGTTTCCGGGTTGAGGTCCAGATCCCAGCATTGCCTGGTGTCTGGCGACGGCGAGGCGTTCGACGTCTGGGTCGAAGAGGATATTGAACGGCTGTCCGGCGTTCCGTCCGCCAGTCGACAAGGCAGCTGCGTCAGGAAATTAGCCGATAGCGGTCAGCCGTTCCGCCCCCGCGCCGCGACGGCCCAGCGGTCCACCACGGACCCGTCCTAGATCACGGTGACCTCGTCCACCAGGTTGACCGCCACGCAGACATGGTTGGGGATCAGTCGCAGCCGCTCTCCCAGGGCGGGCAGCGGGGATTCCTCCGGCCATATCACTGTGGCGTGGTGCTCGGAGAGCGCCGTCACCCGGGCCCGATCCTCCTCCAGCACGCGCCCGAAGCCGGTGGTCCAGGCGGGCCGGTCGCCGCCCAGCATCTTGCTGCCTGCGTCCAGCACGATCCGCCCTGGCATGTCCTCGGATCCTTCGTGGCGGCTCACCACGGTCGTCGCGACGCTCAGCGCGACGTCTTCCAGCGCACGCATCGTCCCAGCTCCAGCTGTTGGGCGTCTCCGAACACGTAGACGCCCGGTCGCAGTTCCGTCGCCACGGATGCGCCGGTGAGCAGTGCCGTCGGGGTCGAACCTCCGCTGAGGACTGCGACGTCGTGCCCCGCCTGGCGCAGCGCGGCGGCGGCGCGTTCCAGCGCGGCGCCCGCCTGGTCTACGGCTGCTTCGGGCATGCTTGGAGCGTAGCTGTTCCCCGGGAAGGTGAAGACCCCGGCAACGTGGAATCCGGCGTCGCGCGCGGCATCTGCCACCCCAGCGGCGTCCTCGGGGCGGACCCCGCTGCGGTGGTGTCCGCTGTCGATCTCCACCAGCACGCTCAGGCGCCCGGCGTCAGCGCCCAGCAGCCGGCTGGCCTCGCGCACCGCTCCCGCCTCGAGCTGCAGGGCGGCGATCTGCGGGATCTTGTGCGTCTTGACGTGGGGCCGGAGGGTCAGGCCCTTCCCCTTGACCGTGGAAGCCATGCGTGCGATGTTCCGGGCCAGCACCTCCCGGTCGATCAGGATGGCGGGAGTGTCGATCGTCTCGGGGACGGTGTTCATGTTGTCCTTTCTGCGTTACGGGTGATCAGCGGTCCGCGGCCCTCTCGGTGAGCAGCAGGCCGGCCAGGGCATGCGGTGCCACGACGGCGGGCCAGGGGCTGAGGTCCCCGCCGCTCGCCCAGCGGAGGATGAACGATGCCCGTTCTTCCGGAGAGTCCCCGCCGTGTCCGCCGGCGTCCACGTGTCCGTGATCCGCAACCACCACAAGTAGCCATTCTTCACCAAGATCGGCCGCGCGGTTCCCGACGGCGTTCCGGATGCGGGCCACGTGCCCGTCCACCCGAGCCAGCGCCTCCTGGTACTGCGGGCTGAGCGCACCATAGACGTGCCCGGCGTCGTCCACATCGCAGAAGTACACGAAGGACACGTCCGGCACTTTGTGGGAGTTCAGTGCGGCGAGGGTGAAGTCGGCGATCTCGGCGTCGATCCGGACGAAGCCGTGGGTCTCGCCGTCGCGTGAGACCACCGTGTGCAGCCCGGCCTTCTGCTGCTCCAGCCGCTGGTGGATGACGGGTCCGAGCCCTTCCGGGGAGACCAGCGGCGGCCAGCCCGCCGCGGCGAACGTCCGGGTGGAGGTGTCCTGGTAGAAGGCCCGGGACAGCAGGTCGGGGTGGCCGAAGAGGCGGTGCCCCACGAAGCTGTTGTCCCGGACGCCGTGCTGTGCGTGATCGGTCCCGGTCAGGAGGGAGGACCAGCCCGGGCCGGACAGCGTGGGGACGTCCATGGTCATGGTCCGGTGGTCGCCTTCTGCGGCCAGGGACCTCAGGGTGGAGGCGGAGGGCGATTCCGCGGCCAGGTCCCAGCGGAGCCCGTCGATGCCCAGCAGGATGATGCGGGGCCGTGCGGCGGGGCTCATCGGTCGCCTTCCCGGGCTTCCGCCAGGACGGAGAGCGTGACTTCTGCGAGTGAGCCGAGGAGCGTGCGGCCGGGAGCCGCGTCGATCGGGACGGTGGAGGGCACGACGACGACGGGGCACCCCGCCGCTTCAGCTGCGGCGAGGCCGACGGGGGAGTCCTCCACCACTACACAGTCGGCGGGCTCGGCTCCCAGCAGCCGGGCCGCCTCCAGATAGGGGTCAGGGGCAGGCTTGGACGCGGGGGTGTCCTCGACCGCCACCACGAGCGTGAACAGTTCACGGCCCAGCCGGTCCCGGACCAGTTCCACCACGCGGCGGGGCGAGGCGGAGACGATGGCCGTGGGGATCCGCTCCGCGGCCAGGAGTCGGAGGAGGTCCACGGCCCCGGGACGGGGTACCACCTCCTGTGCCACCAGTTCGGTGAAGGCCTCATCGAGCCGGACGGAGAGTTCCTCCGCGCTCGGGGCGCCCGCGGAGGGCATGGTGGCCAGGAGGTGGGTGGCTGTGTGCCCGGACGGGCGGCCCAGGATGTCAGGCCCGTCTTCGGGTCCCAGCGTGCGGCCCAATCCGAACGCCACCTCCGCCACGGCGTCCCACCAGAGGCGTTCGGTGTCCACGAGGGTCCCGTCCATGTCGAAGAGTACGGCTGCGGGCATCATGCGGTGGTTTCCTCGTTCCGGGCCTGGTCGATCAGGACGGGGCGTTCTGGCAGGCCGAGCCGGATGCGCGCCCCGGTGGGGAGGGTGGATGCGTGAGCGGTGGGGACGTCCGCCACCAGGTCGCGCCCGCCGTGCAGGCGGATGGTGAGCCGCGTCGTCCCGCCCAGGAATGATGCCGCCACCAGCTGCGCCGGGCCGTCCGGGTCCGCGCTGACGGTGAGGGCTTCGGGACGGATCAGGACGTCGACGTCGGCCGAGCCGGCCCGGCCGGGCAGGCTTCCCTGGACAGGGCGGCTGACACCGAGGACATCCACTAGAGCGCCGTCGCCGCTGAGCCGGCCCGGGAGCCGGTTCATGGTGCCCACGAATCCGGCGACGAAGGGAGTGGCGGGGCTGTTGTACAGCTCCTCCGGGGTGGCGCACTGCTCCAGGCGCCCGTCCCGCATGACGGCCACGCGGTCCGCCATGGACAGGGCCTCCTCCTGGTCATGTGTGACGAAGAGGGTAGTGATGCCCAGTTCCAGCTGGAGGCGGCGGATCTCCTCCCGCAGGGACTGGCGGACCTTGGCGTCCAGGGCGGACAGCGGCTCGTCCAGGAGGAGCACCCGCGGTTCCAAGGCCAGCGCCCGGGCGAGGGCCACGCGCTGCTGCTGGCCTCCGGAGAGCTGGCGTGGGTAGCGGCTGCCCTGGGTGGGCAGGCCCACCAGTTCCAGGAGTTCCTGGGCGCGCGCGCGGCGCTTGGCCGTCGGGACTCCCTGCATGCGCATACCGAACGCCACGTTGTCAGCGGCGCTGAGATGCGGGAAGAGGCTGTAGGACTGGAACACCATGCCGATGTCGCGGCGGTGCGACGGCGTGCCGGTCACGTCCGCGCCGTCCACCAGGACTTCCCCGGAATCCGGGATCTCGAAGCCGGCCACCATGCGCAACGCGGTGGTCTTGCCGCAGCCGGAGGGCCCCAGGAGGGCCAGCAGCTCCCCGGGATTGAGGCTGAGGTCCAGCCCGTCCAGGGCCGTGGTGGCGCCGAAGGAGCGGCGCAGTCCGCGGAATTCCAGGGTGGCGCCCGTGCTTGCAGCCGGTGGCCGGTGGGTGAGGGTGGGCGCGGTCATGAGGTCTCCTTGGAAGCTTTGGAACGGCCGAGTTTCGCGACCGCGAGAAGGATGAGCCAGGTTCCGATGAGGCCGACCATGGAGACGGCGACGGACAGCTGGGCGTGGGAGCCGCTGATGGCGACCGTCCAGACGGCGAAGGGCTGAAAACCGAGCAGGGCGGACACCGCGTATTCCCCGAGCACCAGGGCGATGGTCAGGAACGCGGTGTTCAGCAGGGCTTCCCGGAGATTGGGCAGGACCACCAGGAACAGGGTCCGGAACCAGGAGGCCCGGCAGGACCGGGCTGCCTCCACCAGGACTTTCACCTCGATGGCGTTAAGACCCGATTCCAAGGTGGTGTACGCGAGGGGCAGCGCCATGAGGGTGTAGGCGAGCACCAGGATGACCGGGAAGCCCGGCTGTTGCAGGGCCGCGAGCAGCGGGAAGCCCGGGGTGTCATAGAGCCAGTCGGTGGCCCAGCGCAGAACGGTCGTGATGCCTGCGCCCAGCGCTACCGCGGGCACCACCAGGGGGAGCATGCAGACGACGGCCACCAGGGCTTTCGCCCGAGGCGCGGCCAGGCGTACGGCCAGGAGAGCTGGAAGCAGGAGGCCGAAGACCAGGACGACCGTGGCGCCGGCCAGGAGCAGGGTCAGCCCGAGGCTCTGGGCCAGGCCGTCCGTGGTGAAGATCGCGGCATAGGCGTCCAGGCCCGGCTTCTGGCGGGGGTCTCCGAGGCCGACGGTGAAGGCCAGGGCGCACAGGATGGGCACCAGGAAGTAGACGCCCGCCGCGGTGAGGGCGGAGGTGCGTCCCAGCTGCGATTCGCGGGCCCCGGAGCGGCGTAATGCGGTCAGGAGAGCCATGCCGAGGTCCTTCGCTGCAACAGGAGCTGGACGCCCATCACCAGCGCGGCGACGATGATCATGTCCATGCCGAGGGCCAGGGCGATGCCGGACTGTCCCACCAGGACGTCTCCGGTGAGAGCCGAGGCGATCTTCACGGTGACCAGGGGGATGGAGCTCCCCACCATGGCGGCCGCCGTGGCGTAGGCGCTGAAGGCGCTGCCGAACAATAGCACGAAGCCGCTGAGCAGGGTGGGGAGCAGGATGGGGAAGGCCACGTGCCGCCAGTACTGGAAGCCCGTGGCGCGGCTGTTCCGTGCGGCCTCCTGCCACTGGGGCTTGAGGCCGTCCAGCGCGGGGGTGAGGGTGAGCACCATGAGCGGCACCAGGAAGTACAAGTAGACGAGGGACAGGCCCCAGAAGTTGTAGAGGCTCCAGCCCTTCTCCGCGAGCCCGAAGAATCCCGTCAGGACACCGGCGTTGCCCAGGGTTGCCACGAAGGCGAATGCCAGCGGCACTCCGCCGAAGTTAGCAATCACCCCGGAGGCGGACAGCACGGCGTCCCGCAGGCCGCGGAACCGGGAGGTGACGATCGCGTAGGCGATCGGCAGGCTGACTACCGTGGCGACGAAGGCGGTGAGCGCGGAGAGGCGGACACTGCCCATGAGGCTTTCCAGATAGGGGCCGTCGAAGGTCGCCGAGAAGTTGGCGCCCGTGACGGAGGCGACGCCGGCGTCGTCGGTGGTGGTGATGGACCCGGCGGCCATCGCGGCCACCGGGAGCCCGAGAACGACGGCGGCGAAGGCAAGCAGCGGGAGGACGCCGAGCCAGCCGGTGGAGGGGCGGGCGGCCCGGCGGCCGGGAGCCTGAGGTTCCCGGCGCCGGGTCTGAGCACCCGCATCGGCGACGACGGCGCGGTGCGCGACGAGATCGGGTGCGGCGGAGGTCATCAGGAGACAGCCTTCGTCCAGCCGTCGGACACGGTGGACTTGGCCTTCTTGCCCTGCTCCTCCGTGGGGTAGTCGGTCTTGTCCTTGGGGATCTTGGGCAGCCGGGTCAGGGCGGTCTTGTCCACGGTGCCGTCGGCGATCATGGTCGGCAGGAGCGCCGGGCGGGCGTAGCCCTTCAGCCAGAGGTTCTGGCCTTCGGTGCTGAAGAGGAATTCCTGCCAGAGGCGGGCGGCGGCTGGGTGCGGGGCCCACTTGACGATGGCCTGGGAGTAGTAGAGGGAGAACACGCCGTCCTCCGGGACGGCGACATTCCATTCGATGCCCTTGGCCTTCAGTTCATCGGCGTAGGCGGCGTTCCGGTAGTCCCAGACGATGGCGATGGGCGTCTCGCCCTTCTCCATGGTGGCCGGGCTGGCTTCCACTGGGTTGAAGTTGCCCATCTGCTTCAGTTTGGCGAAGAAGTCGAGGCCCGGCTGGACGTTGTCGAAGGAGCCACCGTTAGCGAGTGCAGCCGCGAACACGGCGCTATAGGCCGAGGAGGACTTGGCGGGGTTGCCGGTCAGGGCCACCTTGCCCTTGTACTGCGGGTCTGTCAGCTCGGAGAACTTGGTGGGGCACTTGGCCACCCGGCTTGCGTCGCAGCCGATGGACACATAGCCGCCCATATCGTTGTACCAGAGGCCCGCGGCCTCTTTCTGGGAGTCTTGGATCTCGCCGAAGGACGCCACCTTGTACGGGGTGAGCAGGCCCTGCTTGGCGGCCTGGACGTCGAAGTCGTGCCCCACGTCGATGACGTCCGGAGAGCGGTCCTGGCCCTTCCGGGAGGACACTGCGTTGAGTTCGTCCGCGCTGGAGGCGTCCGGGTTCTCCACTTCCACCTTGACGCCGTACTTCTTCTCGAAGGTGGAGATGACCTCGCCGTAGTTGGCCCAGTCGTTAGGGAGGGCGATGGCGTTGAGCTTGCCTTCCTTCTTGGCGGCGGCGATCAAAGCCTCCATGCCGCCTCCGGCCTCGGCAGAGGGGGCGGTCTTCCAGTCGCTGGCGCCCTTGGATTCGGCGGGGGCGGCGTTGCCGGAGGAGCAGGCGGCCAGGCCGCCCAGGAGCAGTGCCGCGGCGCCCAGAGCACTGATGCGGCAGAGGGTGGGGTTCATAACATTCTCCTAGTAAGTTGGCTATACAACTTGTCGAGACCACTGTCAGTGCCGCAGGTGTACATTAGGTGAACGGGAAGGAGTGAGTGGGCGAACTGCCGGAGCATTTTCAGCATTGAACCTTTGTTTTCCGGGGAATTTTAAGGTCACGCTGTACCGTGGAGGGATGGTTGACGATGCATCAGAACGGGGTGGGCGCGTGAAGGCCGAAGGCGCCCAGTACAGAAAGTTGGCAGCCAATATGCGCCGCGAGATCGAGGCGGGCGAGTTTGGGAACAACGGACGGCTCCCCAGCGAGGAGACCCTGGCTGAGCAGTACGGGGTGTCCCGGGGTACCGTGCGCAACGCTCTTGCCCTGCTGCGGGCCAACGGCCTGGTGACCTCCCGGCGCGGGACCCGGCGCGTGGTCCTGGGAACGGCGCGGACCCAAAGTTTCCAGGAGCTCCTGAGTTTCACGGCCTGGGCCCGGGCGCAAGGGGAAGAGCCCGGCGCCCGCACCATGCACAGCCGTGTCCGCCCGGCGACCGTCGCCGAAAGGGAGGTTCTCCAGCTCGACGCCGGGGATGAGGTCACTGAGATCCTCCGGCTGAGGCTCCTCGGCCGGGTCCCCATGATGCTGGAGCGCACTGTGTATCCGTCCAGGGTCGGCGCGGCGATCGAGCGGCTGGCCGCGGACTCCCTCTCTCATACCGAGGTCCTCGACGCCTCCGGCGTCGTGTTCGCGGACAGTGAGCACACCATCGACGTCGTGGCCGCCGATCAGACCGATGCCCAGGCCCTGGGCTGCATCGAGGGCACGGGCCTGCTCCGGGAGATCCGCCGTGCCACCGATCCTGCAGGCGTACCCCTGCTGTGGTCGGAGGACAGATTCCTGCCGGGAACGGTGTCCTTCGCGGTGCACAATTCGGCGTCGGTCAGTTCGCTTGCCCGCCGACGCGGAATCCGCTGAATCAGGAGTTCCAAAACTTTCCGCGACGCAAACGTTGCTCAAGAATCGTGTGGGCTGGTGCTTGCCGCCCGTCGTTGGGCGGTTCAGAATGGTCGCATGACAGCGTCTGGAGATGCGGCGCGTGAAAAGAGGCTGGCAGCCATTGGCACCACGGTGTTCGCCGTCGCCCCGGCAACCGTTGCAGGTCTGTTGCCGTGGGTGGTGACCCGCTGGAAAGTGCAGGAGCCCGTGCCGGGAGGGCTGGTTGCCCAGTGCGCTGGAGTCCTGCTGATTGGCGCAGGCACGGCGGTGATTACCGATTCGTTTGTACGTTTCGCACTCGAAGGACTGGGCACGCCGGCACCTTTTGCACCGCCGAAGAACCTCGTGGTCAGTGGGTTCTACAGGTTCGTGCGGAACCCCATCTACGTGGCCATTGGGGCCGCCGTAACCGGACAGGGCCTCTTACTGGGACAGCCGAAGCTGTTTGTCCTGGCGGCGTTGGGCGCCGTTCCCGTGGTGGCCTTCGTCAGGTTGTATGAGGAGCCGAAGCTGGCTCGCAAGTTCGGCGCCGGGTATGAGGACTACCGCGCGAACGTCCCGCGCTGGCTGCCGCGCCTCACGCCCTGGCAGCAGAGCTAGCGTCGGACCCGTTCCGCGCCGCGGGGAATTGGAAGAACTCTCCACCGCGACTATTGGGGGATGCCGCGGTGGAGAGCTCAAAGATGAATATACAGAGAATTTCTGGATAAGGAAAGGAAGCGCGCCCTACGTCCGGGACGACCCCTTCCAGCACTGAGCCACTATGATGGTATTTGTTCAGTGGATTGAACAAGCGTGATTGCCGCGGATCGGAGTTCCGCTGCCTAGGCAGCATTTCTTCTGGCCAGCACGCGCCGACTCTGCGCCAGACGCACTATTGCGAAGGAGAATCATGGCCGATTCCCGCACCCCCCGTTCCGCCGATGGCTTGGGGAGCTCCTCGCCAGCGCCGGCTGTGACTCGCGCAGCTGCGGTACTGGACGCCTTGGCTGAGGCTCCTTCGGGTCGGCTGACACTCAGTGACCTTGCGAGGGAGCTGGGGATTCCGAAATCCTCCACCTCGAACCTGCTGCTTGCCCTCGAGGAAGCCCGCCTTATTACCCGCGCGGGTGCCGATTTTTCCCTTGGCCGGAAATTGGTTGAACTTGGTGCCGCATACCTCAGCCGGCTCGATGAAGTCCAAGAGTTCTACAAGTTCTGCGAGCAAGCGCCGACATTGTCCGGGGAAACAGTGCGGATCGCGATGATCGACGGCGATCACATCATTTACCTGGCGCGTTACGAAGGGCATCCTGCCGTCCGGCTTACCTCAAACATTGGCGACAAGATGCCGCTTTCCTTGAGCGCCGTCGGCAAGGTGCTCTTGGCACAGCTCCACGACCATGACATCGAGGCAATGTTCCCGGATGATGTGGAGCTTCCTGTCATGACTCCCAAGTCCCTCCGCAGCGCTGCTGAGCTCAAGGCCCAGGTGGCCGCCATCCGGAAACAGGGTTATGCCTTGGAGGATGAGGAATCCACCCTTGGCGTGGTTTGCCTTGCCGTGCCCGTCCCTACCCATGGAGCGCACGGCCCCAGCCTCGGTCTCTCGGTGACAGCCCTGAAGGCCACCTTTTCCGAGGAGCAGGCTGCCCTGATGGTGAAGGAGCTCAAGGAGCTTGCTCACTCGCTGGGCAACCCGATGGGCTAGGTCATCTTGTCCCGCGACGTGGGGTCATAATTAAATCTGATTACACCACTTGAAACTTGTCCAACGTACTGTACTCTGTTCACTATAGTGATTCACGCCATGGCGGCTGACGCTATCTCGCCAGACCAACGGGGGTCTGGAGTGTTTTTGAGGGAGTGCTTGTGACAACTCGTACTAAGACAAAGCTTGCTGACATGGACGGCGCAGTTGTTGAGCCGGAACAGCTGCGAAGGGCAACTCTTGCCAGCTCCGTAGGATCCGCTCTGGAGTACTACGACTTCTACATTTACGGTCTGGCTTCGGCCCTGATCTTCGGGCCGTTGTTCTTCAAACCCTTGGGTGAAAGCGGCGCATTGATCGCGTCGTTCGCAACCTATGGCGTCGGATTCGCGGCGCGGCCTTTCGGTGGTATCTTCTTCGGTTTCATCGGGGACCGCTTCGGCCGCAAGATGGTCCTTTTGATGACCATCGGCATGATGGGCCTTGCCAGTTTCGCCATCGGCTTGCTGCCCACTTTCGAACAGGCCGGCATGCTCGGCGCTGTTCTGCTCGTGGTTCTTCGTATCATCCAGGGCCTCGGCGCTGGAGCCGAGCAGGCAGGCGCAACAACGCTGATCTCCGAGGTTGCTCCGCCCAAGCGCCGCGGCTACTTCGCTTCGCTGCCGTTCGTTGGCATCCAGCTCGGAACCCTTCTTGGTGCCGGCACGTTCGCACTGATTGGCATGGCTAACAAGAGCGTGCTTGAAGGCTGGCTGTGGCGTGTGCCTTTCCTCGCCAGCTTCATCCTGATCATCGTGGCCGTTTTCATCCGTCTCAGGCTGAAGGAAACTCCAGTGTTCCAGGAGCTTGAGAAGCACAAGAACGTGGTGAAGAACCCCGTGGGTGAGCTCTGGAAGCACTCCAAGAAGAATGTGTTGGTGGGCATCGGTCTTCGCATGGGCGAGAACGGCAACTCTTCGATCTACTCGGCGCTGCTCATCTCCTTCATGTCCGTGAAGGAAGGCGTCTTCCCTGGCGACAAGTTCATCGGCCCGGTCGGCCTGCTGATAGCCGCCGGATTTGCCGCCGTCATGGTGGTCACTTTCGGCGCACTGTCAGACCGTATTGGTCGCGTCAAGGTTTACCGCTACGGGGCCCTGTTCCAGGCAATCTTCGCGATTCCCGCCTTCTACCTGGTGACCCTCGGCAACGTGACCCTCGTATGGGCAGTCATGGTTGTCGGCATCGCCCTTGGCGTGCAGTCGATGCTTGGCCCGCAGTGCCCCCTGCTGCCCGAGCTCTTCGGCTCACAATACCGTTTCACCGGTGTGGCATTGAGTCGCGAACTGTCGGCTGTCCTGGCGGGCGGACTCGTGCCCCTCGTTGGTGTTGCGCTCTTGGCTGCGACGGGCAACTCCTGGGTGGTCCTGGCGGTCTACTCGCTCGTCCTGGCGCTGATTTCATACATCACCACGTTCTTCACGCCGGAAACAGCCGGCCGCGACCTCCGGTCTCTGGAGGACGCCAAGTAAGCCGGTCCCGTACCTCGACGTACGCAAGCAGCGGCGGCCCCTCCCGGCAAGGAGGGGCCGCCGCTTTGCAGTCATTGCAACCGCTAGGAGTAGCTCAGGCTCATCAAGAGGGCCTTTAACTGGGCATACTGCTCCGTCGCCATCCAGGCTTTGGCTGCCGCCCGGCTGGCGAATGGCGGCTCGTTGAAGATGACGCTGGCTTCAGCGCCACTGTTGCCCATTACCATCCATGTGCAAGCTGATGAGACGTCACCCTCCTCCAGATTGCGGGGGTTCATGACTGCCATGGTGTACCAGTCATGGCCGGAGTCATCCACGATGAAACCGAATTCGGGCGTCGTACCGTCGGCGTTACGCATTGCCGGAACTGCCGCCTTGTCGAACACGGTGCGGCGGGTGGGGCCCGCAGCACACCCCACGCCGGAGGCGCCGCTCGACACTCTGAGGAGATCGCTGCCGTTACCGTCAGAGATAATCGCTTGAACGGGCTGCCAGGGAGGCCCCTCCGCGCCAGGCCCTCGTTGTGTTCTGACCGACCAACCGGCCGGGTAGAAGAAGGAAATGTGCCGGTCGGGGAACGTGAAGGACTTCGGCGCGGGTTGGGCCGGAAGCGACGGCTGGACGGGTTGCGCTGGCACGTCAGCAGAAGGTGCCGCCGTCGCTGGAACTGAGGGAACTGAGGGAACTGGCGGACTCGTGGGTGGGGCCGATGGGCTGTACGACCTGGTGGACGTCGCGCTCGGCGCCATACTCCCGGCTGCTGGGTTTTCCGCACGCGGCTGGGGCCCGCAGGCGGAAAGTGTGAGGCTGATGGCAAGACCCGCAGTTGCCGCGGCGCTGATAAGTCTGACACGGTCGGAATTCATGGTTCTCTGTCCCCCTGGAAAGCGCGTGATGGCGGGTTGATTACGCCGCTCAGCTCTTATGTTTCCGGGCCGAGGCCTTTGGTTACACGCCGGGGAGGAATTCTGCGCGTCCGCTCGCCCTGCCGGGCAAGGTCAGTAGGATCGCCGAGCGCCACGAACATCGGCGCGGCGCGTGCAGCAAAGCGGCCCCTCCGGCACACCGGAGAGGCCGCTAGGGCGCTGCGTTGGGTTGTGTCGGTTTAGTAGAAGTGCACCGTGTCGACGAGGTGGGGGAGCTCCCCGCCGTCGAGGAACGTGCGCAGGTTGCTCACGAAGCGCTCGGCGATGAGCCGGTTCTCGGCGGCGCTGAGTGCCGAAGTGTGCGGAGAGACCATGACCTTCGGATGGTTCCACAGCGGGCTGTCCTGGGGGAGCGGCTCCACGGCGAAGACGTCAAGGCATGCGTAGGACACCTGGCCGTTGTCCAAGGCTTCGAGGAGGGCCTCCTCATCAACCACGGTTCCGCGGCCAACGTTGACGAAGACCGTCCCGGGCTTCATTGCCGAGAAGACCTCGCGGTTGAAGAGCTTCTCCGTGTACGGCGTACCTGGGAGGGTGTTGACGACGGCGTCTGCCGAAGAGAGGAGCCCGGCGAGGCCCTGGTTGTCTGCCACCTCGTCGATTCCCTCGATGGTCTCGACGTTGCGCTTGGTTCCGCTGACCTGCATGCCCAGTGCGCGGGCGATGCGGGCGGTTTCCAGGCCGATCTCACCGAGGCCGGTGATGACCAGCCTGGAGCCGTTCACAAGTTTGGTGGGAGTACGCAGCTCGGGCCAGACCTTGGCGGCCTGGTCCAGTGCGAGTTCCGCGCTGCGCTTGAAACCGTTGAGGATGCCCAGGGCGGCAAACTCGGCAAGCGGGAGCGCGTGTACGCCTGCGGAGGTAGTCACTTTGAACTTTTGCAGAGTCTCGCTGTCGAGGCCGGAAGCCTTGACGGCGCCACCGGCACCAGCGGCCATGGCGTGGATCCACTGCAGGTGCGCGTTGCTGTGGGCGATGCGGGCCAGGCCGGCCGGGTTCTCGTTGGGGAAGCCATAGAGGATCTGAGCCTTGTTCAACATTGACCAGTAGCGTTCCTCTTGTTCGGGAGTCCGCTTGAAGTCCGGATCGCCGGAGTGGTCGGCCGGGAAGCGTTCCGGAGGAAGCAGCTCGGGTTCGTAGAGCACCGTAATGCTCGGATCTACTGCGCGGATACGCTCCACATGCTCAGCTTCGAGCGGGACTGCGATCGCGATGGTAAGTTCATCAGTCGTCATAGTGTTCATCATACTGAATTGAGGCTAGGATATTGAACAGTTTTTGAAATGTGAACCACAAAGAAGTGAGGTGAAAACGGGACATGACAGCCAAGATTGTAGGTTTTGTGGGACTCGGACTCATGGGCTTCCCCATGGCTGCCAATCTCCTTGCCAGCGGTTGGGAGGTGACCGCTTGGAACCGTTCGGCCGAGGCGCTGACCGAGTTGGAGAAGCTCGGCGGAAAACGTTCGGAATCGGTTGCCGGACTGCGTGACCAACCCGCCATCATTTTCATGCTTCCAGATCTCTCCTACATCCATCACGCCACCGCGCCGCTGCTCGACTCCTGGCGTTCGGCCGCACCGCTCCCCGGAACCACGGTGGTCGTTATGAGCAGCGTGTCGCCGACGGCCGTCCGGGAATTCGGCAGAGCGGTCCATGAAGCCAGTGCCGGGAACGCCGTCGTCGTCGATGCCCCTGTCAGCGGCGGAACCAAAGGTGCGCAGGACGGCACGCTGGCCATCATGGTGGGAGCCAGCGAAGAAGACTTCCAGCGAACGCTTCCGGTACTTCAGGCCATGGGTGCCACCGTCCGCCGCATGGGTGCCCTGGGTGCCGGTTCGCTGGCCAAGGCCTGTAACCAGCTGATAGTCGGGACCACGACGGCGGCGCTCGCGGAAGCCGCCGAACTCGCCGAGCGTTCGGGCATGGATGCTTCTGCCCTCTTCGAAGTCCTGGCCGGCGGACTCGCCGGAAGCCGGGTCCTGGATATTGTCGGCCCACGCCTGGCAGCCAAGGATTACGCGCCCACAGGTCCCGCGAAGTTCATGCACAAGGACCTCAAGTTCGTACTCGAAAGCGCCGAAGTGGCCGGTGCCGCCGTCCCGATGGCGACTGCCGGCGTCGAACTCTACCGCGAACTGATTGATCAGGGCCTTGGCGACCAGGACCTCGCAGTTGTCCGCCAGGCCATCGCCAACTTCAGCGACTCCTCCCTAAGCCCTTTGAACTAAGTAAGGAAACAACCATGAGTGGACTCTTTGATCTCACCGGGCGCGTAGCGCTCGTGACCGGATCCAGCCGCGGCATCGGCAACGCGCTGGCACGCGGACTGGCCGACGCCGGCGCCACCGTTGTCCTCAACGGCATCAATACGGAACGGCTCAAGGACGCGGAAGCCGCCATGGCGGCGGACTTCGGGCCCGGCCGCATCCACAGCTGTGCGTTCGACGTCACGAGCGATACCGAAGCAGCCCGCGGCGTTGCCTGGGTTGAAGAAAACGTTGGCCCCCTCGACATCCTGGTCAACAATGCGGGCATCCAGCACCGCGTCCCCATGCTGGACCTCGATGTGAAGGACTGGGATCGGGTCATCACCACCGACCTCACGAGCGCTTTCCTCGTAGGGCGAGAAGCTGCCCGCCACATGATCCCGCGAGGCCGCGGCAAAATCATCAACATCTGCTCGGTGCAGACGGACCTGGCGCGTCCCACGATCGCCCCCTACGTGGCTGCCAAGGGCGGCCTGCGCAACCTGACGCGCGCTATGACCGCTGAATGGGCGGCCTCGGGCCTTCAGATCAACGGCATCGCCCCGGGTTACATCCACACCGAGATGACCCAGAACCTCGTGGACGATCCCGACTTCAATTCTTGGATCCTTGGCCGTACGCCGGCCCACCGTTGGGGCACGGTGGAGGATCTTGCAGGTCCTGCCGTGTGGCTTGCCTCGGAGGCTTCCAATTTCGTCAACGGCCAGACGATCTTCGTCGACGGCGGAATGACGGTGGTCGTCTAATGAGCGATATCCAGCACGCTGGCTTTCAGCTTCCCCGGACTTCGCCCGCTGTCGTCGCGCATGCGGCCGGCGACCTTCGCATCGAGGACATAACCCTGACTGCTCCGGCTCCCGACCAGGCCGTCGTGGAAATCGCCTACGGTGGCATCTGCGGCTCGGACCTGCATTACTGGCTCCACGGAGCGGCGGGCGAATCCATCCTCAAGGCGCCTCTGGTCCTTGGCCACGAAATCGTCGGCACGGTGGTCCAGCAGGCAGCCGACGGCAGCGGTCCGGAAGCCGGCACGGCCGTCGCCGTCCACCCGGCGAGCCCTGCCCCAGGCGCGGCCAAATATCCGGAAGACCGGCCCAACCTTTCCCCCGGCTGCACCTATCTCGGCAGTGCCGCACGCTTCCCGCACACGGACGGCGCCTTCAGCCGATACGCCACCCTGCCGTCCCGCATGCTCCGCGCGCTTCCTGCCGCATTGGACATGCGTACGGCGGCGCTCGCGGAACCTGCAAGTGTCGCATGGCATGCCGTCGCCCGAGCAGGGGACGTCGCCGGAAAGACGGCGCTCGTGATCGGAAGCGGCCCGATCGGGGCGCTGGCAGTTGCCGTCCTCAAACGTGCAGGGGCGTCCCGGATCGTGGCTGTCGACATGCACGACAAGCCTCTTGAGATCGCCCGCGCAGTGGGTGCGGACGAGGTCCTGAAAGGCGATGATTCCGGGGCTATCGCAGCGGTAGAGGCAGACGTAGTCATCGAGTCCTCCGGCAGCCACCACGGACTGGCATCGGCCATCAAGGGCGCCGTGCGCGGTGGCAAGGTGGTCATGGTCGGGCTGCTGCCCTCGGGCCCGCAGCCGGTCTTCATTTCGCTGGCCATCACCCGCGAGCTCGAACTGCTCGGCTCATTCCGCTTCAACGATGAGATCGACGACGTTATTGCCGCACTTGCGGACGGCTCGCTCTACGTGGATCCGGTGGTGACGCACGAATTCACGCTGGACCGTGGCTTGGAGGCCTTCGAGGTGGCCAAGAACTCGGCCGAATCGGGGAAGGTCCTCCTGAACTTCCAGCCTGCGGCCTAGCCGCCCGGGCAATCAATCGAGCGGTGCTGGCGGGTCAGCCGTCAGCGCCGCTCGACTGGAACAAACACCCGTGGCTGGCCTTCCCAGCTAGGTGACAAGTCCGCGATTGTCTCCCGCATGATGTTGGACGAGGCCTCGCGGGCTTTGTCGCCGTCCCCGTCGCTGATGCCCTGGGCTACGTCCAGGTGCCATTGCAAGGCCGCTTCCTTCGGATGTTCGGGCATGAGCCCGTGGACCGTCCGGCCGGTGAGGGTTTCCGAGACCTGACCAATCAGGTTTGCGAACATTTCATTGCCGGAACCGGACAGCACCAGCGCGTGAAAGCGGATGTCCAGGTCCAGGAAGGTGGGCATGTCGCCCGCACGGCCTGCTTCACGCATGGCCAGGGAGATTTCCAACAGCTCGCTCCGAAGCGATTCCGGAGCGTTCTCCGCGGCCAGTTCAGCGGCTATGGGCTCGACGGCGGAGCGGAGTTCGGCGAGGGAGCGCAGCTGTGCGCCGCGGCCTTCTCCGGCCAACCGCCAGCGGATGACCAGCGGGTCGAACGGATTCCAGCGGTGCGCCGGAAGTACCCGGATGCCAACGCGCTTGATGGTTTCCACGAGTCCCAAAGACTGCAGCACCCTGACCGCCTCGCGTACCACCGAGCGGGACACCTTGAGCTCCTCCTCGAGGTGCTCGGCCAACATGACATGACCCGTGGGAAGCCTGCCGCCGACGATCCGGGTACCCAGATGCTCGACGGCGCGGAAGTGGAGGCTGGTTGACATAGTTGTAAGCATAGTGGCGTTGACCGCGGCGTTACCGGCAGACCGGACGGCGGGCAACTCCCCACAGTGCGGGCTCGCAACATAGACTCTTTTGTGACGCGGACGCTTCCGAAACGTGGGCGAAACTTTCCCAGACACGGTCCGAATACGTATGGTTTATTCCAGCTACTGCTTTGGAAAGCGTTTCCTCGCTTCCAGCAGGACTCAATGCACAAGAACGAATTGGAGTTTTGATGTCAGCACACATCGGTGTCACCGGCCTCGCGGTGATGGGCGCCAATCTGGCCCGTAACCTGGCCCGCAACGGCTTCACCGTTGCCCTCCACAACCGCTCCGTCGAGAAGACCGACGCCCTGCTGGCCAAGCACGGCACGGACGGCGACTTCATCCGCACGGAAACCCTCCAGGAACTCGTGGACTCCCTTGAGAAGCCCCGTCGCGTCCTGATCATGGTGAAGGCCGGCAAGCCGGTTGACGCCGTCATCGACCAGCTCGTTCCGCTGCTGGAGCCCGGTGACATCGTGATCGACGCCGGCAACTCCCACTACGAGGACACCCGCCGCCGCGAATCCGCGCTGGCCGAGAAGGACCTGCATTTCGTGGGTGTCGGTGTTTCCGGCGGCGAAGAGGGCGCCCTCAACGGCCCCTCCATCATGCCCGGTGGTTCCAAGGAGTCCTACGACGCCCTGGGCCCGCTGCTCGAGAAGATTTCCGCCAAGGTTGACGGCCAGCCGTGCTGCGCCTGGATCGGCACCGATGGCGCCGGACACTTCGTCAAGATGGTCCACAACGGCATCGAGTACGCCGACATGCAGGTCATCGGTGAAGCCTTCGATCTCCTCCGCTCCGGCGCGGGCATCGAGCCCGCCGAGCAGTCCAAGATCTTCGCCGAATGGAACAAGGGCGAACTCGCTTCCTTCCTGATCGAAATCTCCGCCGAGGTCCTGGGCCACGTCGACGCCAAGACCGGCAAGCCGTTCGTCGACGTCGTCGTGGACGCTGCCGGCCAGAAGGGCACCGGCCGCTGGACGGTCATCTCCGCCCTCGAACTCGGTTCCCCGGTTTCCGGCATCGCGGAGTCCGTCTTCGCGCGGGCCCTGTCTTCCCAGGCAGAGCAGCGCAAGATCGGCCAGGAGCTCCTCGCCGGCGAGGAAATCGCCGTCGACGTTCCCGAGAACTTCGTCGAGGACGTCCGCCAGGCGCTGTACGCCTCCAAGCTGGTTTCCTACGCGCAGGGCCTGGACATGCTGACCTCCGCTGCCAAGGAGTACGGCTGGGACCTCAAACTTGATGAAATCGCTTCGCTGTGGCGCGGCGGCTGCATCATCCGTGCCGAGCTGCTGAAGGAAATCACCAACGCCTACGCCGCCGAAGAGAAGCCGGCCAACCTGCTGTTCGCCCCGGCCTTCACCAAGGCGATCGCCGGCGCGCTTCCGGCATGGCGCCGCGTGGTGGCAACCGCGGTCCAGCTGGGCATCCCGGTTCCCGTGTTCTCCTCCTCGCTGGCCTACTACGACGGGCTGCGCCGCAAGCGCCTCGCTGCAGCGGTCATTCAGGGACAGCGTGACCTCTTCGGTGCGCACACCTACGGCCGCGTTGACGCCGAGGGCACCTTCCACACCCTGTGGGGCGAAGACAAGTCCGAGATCTCGGCAGTCGACACGCACTAGAGATTGGGGCAGGCCCTTTCGTGTCGACTCCGTCGCCACGTAGGGACCCTGCTGCCCCACTCTTTGACCCACTTTGCACCTGACAAAGGCCGGCACTTCCCCGATACTGTGGGAGGCGCCGGCCTTTGCCGTAGGCGGGCCGTGCGCGATTACACCCCCCAGACGAGGAGCAATCCATGCCGCAACGCGTCGCATTTGTCACAGGTGCGTCAACAGGAATCGGGTTCGAAGCCGCTATCAAGCTCAGCAAGGCAGGGATGGTGGTGTACGCCGGGGCGCGGAGGGTCGAGAAGATGGAGCCCCTCAAAGCCCATGGGATCAAGGTGTTGTCCCTGGATGTCACCGTCGAAGAGTCCATGAAGGCTGCTGTGGACCTTGTCATGGCCGAGCAGGGACGGATCGACGTGCTGGTCAACAACGCCGGGTACGGGTCCTATGGCGCGCTGGAAGAGGTACCGCTGGACGAGGGCAGGCGCCAGTTCGAGGTCAACGTCTTCGGTCTCGCCCGAATGTCCCAGCTCGTGATTCCCGTGATGCGGTCCGCGGGTTCAGGCAGGATCATCAATGTCTCCTCGATCGGCGGCAAGATGTATGAACCCCTCGGCGCCTGGTATCACGCAACCAAGTTCGCCGTCGAGGGCCTCAGTGATTCGCTGCGGCTTGAGCTCAAGCCGCACGGCATCGACGTCGCAATCATCGAGCCCGCCGGAACCGACACAGAATGGGGCACCATCGCCGGGGAGAGCCTGCTCACGGTGTCTGGACATGGACCCTACCGGGACCAGGCAGGCGTTGTCGCGGCCGCCTTGGCTTCGACGTCAGGGACGGCACTGTCGACGCACCCCCGGACCGTCGCGAGCGCTATCGCACATGCTGCCAGAGCGCGACGGCCCAGGACCCGCTACCCAGTGGGTAGGGGAGCCTGGACCATCCTGGCGTTGCGCAGGATTCTTCCGGACAGGGCTTTCGACACGGTTTTTTGGAGCGCCTACAAGCGCTTCGCTGCCTAGATCCGGTATTCGATGTAGTACTCGGCCGGGTCGACGGCGGGCTTGGTTTCGCTCTTGGCATCGCGGTGCCGCCACGTTGCAGGAACGCCGGTGATGATCGACTCGGGCGGTGCGTCTTTGACCACGACGGCGTTGGCGCCTATGGCGCTGTCGGCGCCGATGGTGATGGGGCCAAGGACCTTCGCCCCGGCTCCGATCGTGACCCGATCTCCGATGGTGGGGTGGCGCTTGACTTTGGCCAGTGAGCGGCCGCCCAGCGTCACGCCGTGGTAGATCATGACGTCTTCGCCGATCTCGGCGGTCTCACCGATCACCACGCCCATGCCGTGGTCAATGAAGAACCTCCGGCCGATGGTCGCACCGGGATGGATCTCGATTCCGGTCAGGAACCGGGCAAGCTGCGAAATGAGCCGTGCCGGAAAGCGCAGGTCAGGGTTCTGCCACAGTTTGTGCGTCAAGCGGTGCGCCCAGATGGCATGCAGTCCGGAGTACGCAAAAAAGTTCTCAAAGGAGCCTCGGGCCGCCGGGTCATGTGACCGGGCGGCCTCGAGGTCCTCCATAAGTCTTGCGAAGAAGCTCACAAAGACCTTTCTACAGGAAATGAAGGAAGGCGGTTGCGCAGGGTCTGCAATCAGCCGCGAATATCGTCAAAAAGCACGGTGGAGATGTAACGTTCGCCGAAGTCGGGGACGATTGCCACGATGAGCTTGTCCTTGTTCTCCGGGCGCTTGGCGAGCTCCAGGGCACCCCAGACGGCTGCGCCGGCCGAGATGCCGCCAAGGATGCCTTCCTTGGTGCCGAGGGCGCGTGCGGTGGCTACGGAGTCCTCCAGGGTCGCGTCGAGAACCTCGTCGTAGACGTTGGTGTCCAGGATTTCCGGAATGAAGTTCGCGCCAAGTCCCTGGATCTTGTGCGGGCCGGGGGCTCCGCCGTTCAAGATAGGCGAGTCCTTCGGCTCGACGGCCACGATCTGGATTTCCGGCTTGCGCTCCTTCAGGACCTGCCCGACGCCGGTGATGGTACCGCCGGTGCCGACGCCGCCGACGAAGATGTCCACTCCGCCGTCGGTGTCCGCCCAGATTTCTTCGGCCGTAGTGGTGCGGTGAATCTCCGGGTTTGCCTCGTTGGCGAACTGCTGGGCCCAAACGGAGTTCTCCGTGTTGGCCACGATCTCCTTTGCCTTTTCGACCGCGCCGCGCATGCCTTCCGAGCCGGGCGTCAGGACGATCTCAGCACCGTAGGCGCGCAGCATGACGCGGCGCTCGGTGGACATGGTTTCCGGCATTGTGAGGATGACCTTGTAGCCGCGTGCCGCGCCGACCAAGGCAAGTGCGATGCCAGTGTTGCCTGAGGTCCCCTCAACGATGGTGCCACCTGGCTTCAGCGCTCCGGATTTCTCGGCAGCGTCGACGATGGCGACGCCGATACGGTCCTTGACGCTATTGGCGGGGTTGTAGAACTCCAGCTTCACTGCAACCGTGGCTTCCAAGCCTTCGGTGAGCCGGTTCAAGCGGACCAAGGGGGTTCCGCCGATCAGCTGGGTGACGTCGTCGTAGATCCGTGCCATGTAATCATGCCTATTCTCTGGATTCGCTGAAATAGCTACTGCTGAGGTCAGCCTAACGAGCGGTGTTACACGCTGCTACGCGCGAAGCCACGAAGAGTAATATTTCCGGGCCTTGGCGAGTTTGGGGTTGATGATCACCTGACAATAGCCCTGCTCCGGGAATTTGGCGTAGTAGTCCTGATGGATGGACTCGGCCTCATAGAATTCCGGCAGCCTGCTGACCTCGGTCACAATCGGCTTGGACCACAGTTCCTGGTTCCGAAGGATGGCTTCTTCGAAAAGGATCTTCTCTTCCGTGGTTGTGTAGAACATCGAGGAACGGTACTGGGTCCCGACGTCGTAGCCTTGGCGGTTGAGTGTGGTGGGATCGTGCAGGGCGAAGAACATGTCCAGGATGACTTCCTCCGGGATAACGTCCTCATCGAAAGTCACAGCTACCACCTCTGCGTGGCCCGTCATACCGGAGCAGACATCGTAGTAGTCGGGGTTGCGGATGTGCCCTCCCGTGTAGCCGGAAACCACGGAACTGACGCCTTTGGTCTTCTGGTAAACAGCATCGAGGCACCAGAAGCAGCCTCCGCCAAGTACAAAAGTTTTCATGATCTCTTCAATGGCCGGGAGCCCTGGATGATTCCCGCACAACCTTACGGGAGTGTGACGGCGGAGACCCCGCCACCGGCGGGCAAACTCAGATAGTTCGGTTGCCGCAAGCGCGTGATGGCCACCGGATGCGCAAGAATGTAGTGCATGGAAGCTGTGAACACCGCGGTTGCAGATACAGGATCCGGGGAAGAGCCGGAAGACGGTACAGCCGGAACTTCAGGAACCAGTACCCCCACGCTTGGTCAGGTCTTGCTGGCTGTCGAGGAGCTCTGGCCTGAGTCCCTCGCCGAGGAATGGGACGAGGTGGGCCTGGTGGTGGGGCGGCCGACTGCGACGGTCACCAAGGTCTTGTTTGCCGTGGATCCCACCCTTGCCGCCATTGACGAAGCCATTGAATGGGGTGCCGAGCTCCTCGTCACGCACCATCCCTTGCTGCTCAAGGGCGTCACCTCGGTGGCTGCGACGAGCGCCAAGGGCCTCGCTGTCCACCGGCTCATCGAGTCAGGTACAGGCCTGCTGACCGTGCATACCAACGGAGATTCCGCCGTCGGGGGTGTTTCGGATGTTCTCGCGGACGCGTTCGGACTGGACAATGTTGTCCCACTGGCCCCTGCTGCCCACGGACTGCCGGAAGAGGGCATCGGCCGGGTCGGGGATCTTCCGGAACTCATGACCCTCGGCGATTTTGCGGCGCGCGTGTTCGAGATTCTGCCTTCGGTAGCTGGGGGAGTGCGTGTAGCCGGGGACAAGGACGGACTGGTACGGCGTGTTGCTGTATGCGGCGGCGCCGGCGACAGTCTGTTCGATGCTGTCCGGGCGAGCCAAGCTGACATCTACGTCACTGCGGATATGCGCCACCACCCGGCGTCGGAAGCGCGCGAAGCTGCTGTTGACGGCAGGCCGTACCTTATTGACGTGTCCCATTTCGCGAGCGAGTGGCTATGGCTGCCCGCCGCGGCCGAAGCGCTCGGCAACGTGCTCGCGGACCAAGGGCACGACGTCGAGATCCGGGTCGCTTCCACCAATAGCGATCCCTGGGACTTCATTCTGACTCCCGGCTAAGCCCCGCGTGCGAGCTCCATCCCAGGGCCCACCCCGGCGAGGGACCCACACCGAGCGAAGCGAGGTTTGGGAGCCGGTGGGGATGTAGCGAGGCAGGGGAGCACGCTACGCGCTAGAGTCGAGACAAACAGGCCTGAGAGCCTGGCCGGGAATGGATATCTTCCCCGGCACGATCAAGCGGAGGTAAGCGTGGCCAAGGCAGCACCGGCGGAACAGTTGAAATTGCTCGAACTGCAGGGGTTGGACGCGAAGCTCAAATCCTTGGCCAACCGCCGCCGCACTCTGGAGACCGACCCCCGCATCACCGATCTTCAGGACGCCCTCAGCGTCGCCAACGGGGCGCTCGGGACCGCGAAACTTGCCGTCCACGACGCCGAAACAGAGCTGCGCAGGTCTGAGGCAGACGTCGAGCAAGTGGCTAGCCGCATTGAGCGGGACGAAGCCAGGCTGAACAGCGGCACCGGCCTCTCCAAGGATCTCGTTGCGTTGCAGAGCGATATTGCATCACTGAACAAGCGTCGCTCCGATCTTGAGGACGTCGAACTGGAAATCCTCGAACGCCTGGACGGGCTGAGAGAGCGCCAAGTCGCCCAACAGCAGATCGTTGATGACATCCAAGGCTCCTTCTCCGGGATCCGTGCCGAGCTGGACGCCGCGATTGCCGAGATCGTCGCCGAGGAGACGGACGTGCGCGCGCAGCGGTCCGGTTTCGCCGCAGGGCTCGACGCCGGGATGCTGGCTATCTACGAAAAGACCCTCGCCAAGCGCGGTGTGGGGGCCGCCAGGCTGTTCCACGGCAAGTCCGAAGGCTCAGGGATGACGCTCAGCCCCGGCGATCTTGCCGAGGTCAAGGCCGCCGCCGAGGATGAGATTGTCTTCTGCCCCGATTCCGGCTGCATCCTGGTGCGCTCCGCCGAGTGGAACTAACCGTTTCTCCCGCCCAACTAGCTCGCAGTTAATGTCGTTTTCAGCCGTCAAAACGACACCTACTGCCAGTCAGTTGGGGAGGATGATGCTGAGGGTGTGCGGCTTGCGGGCCGTGCCTTCCGTCAACTCCGCGGTCCAGAATTCCGAGGCGGCCTTAAGCAGCTGTTCCGGGGTTGCCGGAGCCTTGCCCCGACGGCTCAGCAGATGCCGGGCCAGTTCGCCGCGGGTGTGCTTGGCGAAGTGGCTGATGACGGTGCGCTTCCCGTTCGTCTCGGAAAAGACGTTGACGGAGACGGTTTGCGCCGCGGGCGGAGCCCAGGCCGCAGCGTAGGTGCTGGAGCGGCAGTCCACCAGCAGCTCGCCCTCCACCCGCGAGGCAAGGGCCTGCGTGAGCTGCGGCTTCCAGAATGAGGCGAGGCGCCCGACGTCGGGCAATGCGGTTCCCATGGACAAGCGGTAGGCGGGCACCCGGTCGCCGAAGCCAATGGCGCCCCACAGGGCGGACACCACGAGGATCGACTCCGCGGCTTTGCGGCGCTGCGCAGGCGTCAGGGTCTTGTACCCAAGAGCGTCGTAGAGAACTCCTGAATACACCTGGTGGGCGGGCGCGGCCGGTTCTGCGTGCAACCGGGTATTGCGTTCGACGTCATCCTTCAACGACGCGCCCACGCCCAACAAGGCGAGGGCGTCCTCGTGCGCGCTGACCAAGCCCAGGGCGTCGAGCACTTTGGCCCGGTAGCTGTTGAGTTCGGGAAAACTCAGTGACTCCCATTCGACGGCGGGGCCCTTGGCAGCGGGGGTCTTGCCTTCGGAAGGCGGCAGGAGAATCAGCACTTGTCGATATTAGCGGTAATGCCGGCTGCACCTGTCGGGTCAGCACAGTCCGGCAGTGCAGAGGGCCCGACGCCGGTAGACTGTAGGGCGGATGGGTTGACTAGGCGGTCGCGCGCCACGTGAGTGGCTCGAGGAACGTCCGGGCTCCACAGAGCAGGGTGGTGGGTAACGCCCACTCGGGGTAACCCGCAGGCCAGTGCCACAGAGAACAGACCGCCCGCAGTTGCTCGTGCCTGCACGAGCAACTGGCGGGTAAGGGTGAAACGGTGGTGTAAGAGACCACCAGCTCCCTGGGTGACCAGGGAGGCTAGGTAAACCCCACCCGGAGCAAGGCCAGACAGGGCACGATCGAGGGCTGCTCGCCCGAGTGTCCGGGTAGGCCGCTGGAGGGCGTCGGCAACGGCGTTCGTAGATGGATGGCCGCCACCCTTTCGCCGGCAACGGCGGGGGAGGACAGAACCCGGCGTATCGGTCAACCCATCCACTCGGCCTGTGTGAGTGATTTCACGCGTCCCGGCTGCCAAAGCCTCCCGTGCCAGACCTTAGAATGGACACTGAACGTAGAAGTTCCACCGCCGGTTCTGCGTTCGCAGCCGGCGGTTTTTCTTTGCAACGTTCGAGGTGTCCGGGCAGACCGAAGTCCCGCCGATGCCGGTGCCGCAGGATTACTCCGGGCGGCAGCCATCTACGTACGAGGACGTATGTAGCTGACCCTAGGAAGGTAGTTCTGTGAGCCAGTCATCAGATTCTTGTCTTGATACGTGGATGGGCCGCGAAGCGCTGGCCGAGGCCATGATTCCGGTGATCGGCCGGCTGTACCGTGAAAACAACGTGGTCACGAGCATTCACGGGCGCAGCCTCATCAATAAGTCGTCCATGAACATCCTGAAAGCCCACCGTTTTGCGCGCCGGATGAGCAAAGACGAGCTCCTGCTCGAGGAAACCGCGCCTTTGCTCAACACCCTCGCGGAGCTTGAACTCGGCGCCGCGGCGATCGACATCGCGCGCCTCAACGAGAAGTACAAGGCCGAGGCTCCGGGCACGCCGCTGGAGGACTTCCTCCGCGCCGAACTTGCCGAGGTTGTTGGACGCCGCGGCGCGGACGACCGGACCAGCACCGACGTCGTCCTCTACGGATTCGGCCGCATCGGCCGGCTCCTGGCCCGCCTCCTGATCGAAAAGGCCGGTGGCGGCCACGGACTGCGCCTGCGCGCCATCGTGGTCCGCAAGGGCGCCGAGAATGACCTCGTCAAGCGCGCCAGCCTGTTGCGGCGCGACTCCGTGCACGGTTCCTTCGAGGGCACCATCCGCGTGGACGAGGCAGCCAACACCATCACGGCCAACGGCGTCCAGATCCAGGTGATCTACTCGGACAACCCCTCAACCGTTGACTACACGGCGTACGGCATCACGGATGCCCTGGTGGTCGACAACACGGGCCGCTGGCGCGACGCCGAAGGCCTCTCCCAGCACCTGCAGAGCAAGGGCGTCGCGCGCGTCCTGCTCACGGCCCCGGGCAAGGGCGATCTCAAGAACATCGTCCACGGCATCAACCATTCCTCCATCGAGGACACGGACAAGATCGTCACCGCAGCCTCCTGCACCACGAACGCCATCACCCCGGTGCTGAAGGCACTCAACGACAAGTTCGGCGTCATCCACGGCCATGTGGAAACCGTTCACTCGTTCACGAACGACCAGAACCTGATCGACAACTTCCACAAGGGCGATCGCCGCGGACGTTCGGCCGCACTCAACATGGTCATCACCGAAACCGGCGCGGCCAAGGCCGTGGCAAAGGCCCTTCCGGAACTGCAGGGCAAGCTGACCGGCAATGCGATCCGCGTTCCCACGCCGGATGTTTCGATGGCCATCCTGAACCTGAACCTGGAAAAGGGAACCACGAAGGACGAGGTCAACAACTACCTTCGCGAGATGTCCCTGCACTCCGAGCTTCGGAAGCAGATCGACTTCATTGACTCTCCCGAGGTGGTCTCCACCGACTTCGTCGGCTCGCGCCGTGCAGGCATCGTGGACGGTCTGGCCACCATCTCCAACGACAAGAACCTCGTTGTGTACGTCTGGTACGACAACGAATTCGGCTACTCCTGCCAGGTAGTGCGCGTCATGGAAGAAATGGCAGGCGTGAACCCGCCGTCCTTCCCGGCACGCAGCGTCGCTGTTGAGGTGGAGCCCAACAAGTCGTTGGAGCCCGCCGTCGTCTAGCAGCTTCCGGCCTAGGCCAGAAAAGACACACAGGTTTCCCGGCTGATGCGCTGGTATCAGCCGGGAAACCTGACCAGAATGGACGCATGGAACGCGAAAAGATTCTGGAACATGACACAACCCTGGAACACGCACTGGACGTGGCGCGCGCCAACTTCAAGGAAGCCCAGCGCCTGCTTGACCAAGCCAAGGTGGCATTCGCGGCGGGGGATATCGCTGAGGACCGCGTTGTCCAACTGGAGTCACTTCTTCAGCTCGCGGCCGAAGACCTGAAGCGGGTCACCAGGGAGCAATAACCGGTTGCTCGAGTTGCCTGCGCTGAGATTGTTCCGAGGCAGTGACTTGTCCTCCACACTGTGGATATCCGGGCCGGTTGTCGGTGCCCTGACCTAGTCTCAAGGGACGTATTCCTCCTCGAAAGGATCCCGTCCCTTGAGCACCACTTGGGCTGCATATCGACGTGGCCGCCGCCAGTCCCGTCAGGCCTGGGTGCTGCTGATTGTCTTGATCGCGGGTGCGCTTGGCGGCGTTGCATGGTTCTTCACCGTTGGCCAGTTCGCCGTCGCTGAAGCCCCGGGCAATGGACCCACGGAAGCGCCCGTCTTCGACCCTTCCTGGATGAGGCCGGTGGAACCCGTGCAGCCGGTCCCCGTCGATTCAGCTGTCGATGCGCTGGAGACGCTGCCCGTGAAGGGGCGTGCAGTCAAAGACAACTACGACCGCAACGAATTCGGCCAGGCGTGGCTCGACGTCGACCGGAACGGTTGCGATACCCGGAACGACATCCTGAGGCGGGATCTTACGGCAGCGGAGTTCACTGCCGGCTCCAAATGCAGGGTTGCGTCTGGAGAGCTCCGCGAACCCTACGTCGGGCAGGACATCCATTTCCGCAGGGGATCCGAAAGCAGCTCGGCCGTGCAGATCGACCATGTGGTCGCCCTCGGCGATGCCTGGCAGAAGGGTGCCCAACAGCTCACTGCGAAGCAACGTCAAAGCCTCGCCAACGATCCCCTCAACCTCATTGCTGTCGACGGCGCCGCCAACGTGAAGAAGAGTGCCAGCGACGCCGCAAGCTGGCTGCCCGCGAACAAGGGCTTTCGTTGCCATTACGTGGCCCGGCAGATCTCCGTGAAGGCCGCGTACCGGCTCTGGGTCACCCAAGCCGAGAAAGACGCCATGAAGCGCGTCCTGGACTCGTGTCCGGGCCAGCAGACCATCAGGGCGATGGAGTAGCGGTATAGTTCCCGGGCGACGGAGGAAGCGCCAAGCGGCCGTGACCAAGTTGCCAGACCCCGCCGTCGTCGATCCTTTCCAGGACCACGCGCTGAAGCGACGTCTCACGAGGCAGCCCGGCAAGGTTTTCCATGTCCCGGTGCCGGAAGGTGAAGTAGACAGCGTCGCTCGGGGCATCAGAACAGCGGTCCAGGGTGAACCGGCGGGCAAATGCGGCGATGTTGCTGTCCGGCAGTTTGCGGGCAAGATAGGGGTCCAGCATCCAGGAGTCGCAGCTCGCAACGGCAACGGCTTTGTCCGGGAAGTAGCGGTCAAAGAACTCCCGGGCGTGGTTGAAACTCGCGTCCACGAAGGAAGGGGAGATGCCTCCATCCTCCGGAATATGAACGCCCAGCATCCACTGGTCGTCTGCATCGGAGTGATCTGCTGTGTTGCTGCGGACAAGGTGGAACTGCAAGCGGCCGATCCGGAAGATGTTTCCAGCCATGTGCAGCGTCAGCCAGGCCCACGTGTCCAGGCCGAAGCGTCCGTGAACCCGTCGGTTGATGCGAAGGTTCAGTCCCACGTCGGCGAGGATCGCGGCCGAAGATTCCGGCGGGATGCCGAGGGAAAGGTGATGGCTGTTGACCACTGGCGCAAAGCGGAGGAGCGCCTCGATCCAGTCTGTTTCCGTGCAGCCGTCCGCCGGAGCGGACTCGGTGGGAAAGGCGCCCAGACGGGCGTCCAGGACGGCAAGAGCCCGTCGTGTTCCGTCTCCGGGCGGTGACGCCAGCAGCGCCGCGCACGCCAAGACGTCCTCGCCGCGGATGTCGAGGAGCCTGAACAATTCGTCCTGCGCGATGCCGCTCATCAGTCAGTGCCCGAAAGGATCCGGATCGACGCCCGGCATCCAGGTCAGGCCGGGGACTCCCCAGCCGTTCTTCTTGGCTTGCTTCAGGGCCTTCTTGGCATAACGGTCAACGAGGCGATTCACATAGAGCTTGCCGTCGAGATGGTCGAATTCGTGCTGCATCACCCTGGCGAACCAACCTGTCGCCACGAAATCCACAGGTTTGCCGTAGCCGTCGAACCCTTGGACGCGGGCCCACTCGGCCCTCTGCAGGGGGTAATGCTCCCCTGGGAAAGACAAGCAGCCTTCTACGTCTTCCTCCGGATCCGGAAGCGTGCCGGGGATCTTGGAGAGGGTGAGAACCGGGTTCACCAGGACGCCCTCGTCGGGAGCGTCGTCGTCATTGGCATATTTGAAGATGAAGATCCGTTTGCCGACTCCCACCTGGGGTGCGGCCAGTCCTACGCCGTTGGCGGCTTCGTTCGTCTCGAACATGTCGGCAATCAAGGTGCGCAACTCGTCGTCGAACACTTCGACCTCGCTCGCCCGGCGATGGAGCACGGGCTCGCCCCAGATGGTGACTGGCAGGACGGTCATGTCAGGTGTTCCCCTGGTTCTCGGGTCTGGAAGACTGGATGGCCGGAATTGGCCCGGACAAAGCAAAGGCCGCACTGGATAACCAGTACGGCCTTTGGCTGCGATCGGCGAACTGCACCGATCTCGTGAGGGTGAGCGACGGGGGTTGAACCCGCGACCTCCTGGACCACAACCAGGCGCTCTGCCAACTGAGCTACGCCCACCATGCGCCTTTGGCCGCTTTCGGAATGACCCGTCAGCTGCGAAGGCAACGACAAAAACTATACCCCGTCTTCGGGGGTGGTTTTGCCACTTTTGACCCTTTGGGTGAAATTTCCCAAAAAGGTGCCGTAGATCACGTACTTGCCGGCGTCTCCGGGCCGCCAATGACCTGCTTGGAAATCCGCTGTGCCGTTGCTGTATCTGGTCCAGGCGCCGGGACGAAGACTGCCTCGCGGTAGTAACGCAGTTCGTCGATGGAGTCTTTGATGTCTCCGAGCGCACGGTGACCACCATGTTTGGCCGGGGACTGGAAATAGGCGCGTGGGAACCAGCGGCGCGAGAGTTCCTTGATGGTGCTGACGTCGATGACCCGATAGTGAAGGTGTTCAACGATATTGGGCATATCGCGCGCGAGGAACATGCGGTCTGTTCCGACCGAGTTGCCACCGAGCGGCGCCTTCTTGGGGTCGGGTACCCATTTCTCGATGTACTCAAGGACCATTGCTTCCGCCTCGGCCATGGTCTTGCCATGGGGGAGTTCGTCCAGGAGCTTTGAACGGGTATGCATGTCGCGAACGAAGTCGTTCATCTGCTCAAGAGCGGCGTCGTCGGGTTTGATGACGACGTCCACGCCATCACCCAGGATGTTGAGGTCCGAATCTGTGACCAAGGCCGCTACCTCGATCAGGGCGTCGTTTTCAAGGTCAAGACCGGTCATCTCGCAGTCGATCCAGACGATGCGTTCATTAGTAATAGGCACGCGCCCAGCCTACCGTTCGGCCGCATGGGAAGCGTGGCGGGGCGCTCGATTCCGCGTTTGAGGCGTACTCCGGCTGGTAAACTGGGCCGTTGTCGAGCGGTTATTGCCTGCCTCGATGAGCTGGACCAATGTACGTAGGGACTGGAAATATCATGACGGCAGGCGGATCGGGCGTGGGCACCTCAAACAGCCGGGATGAGGCAAAGGAACCAGCCATGTCGCCTGAGACGATCGCCGCGGGTCTCGATTCCCCGAAAAGTGCGCGTACGGGTGCCGGTACCGCTAGCCAGGTCAAGGCCTATGTGGCCATCTGGGAGGGTTTCTTCGGATCCCTCATGATCTTCGCCGGTTCGATCGGCGCCGGCTGGATCGCCAACGGATCTCCCATGTTCAGGCACCCGGTTGTCATCGCCCTGCGCACCGAGGGCTGGGGCGTTACGACCTCCACCATCTTGCTGACAGCCGGGGCCATGCTTTTGGTCAGGTCCTGGTTGCGGCTAGGGCAAAGGCTCAAAGATTGGGGGCCAGGCTCGCTCAGGTCGGTGGTTATCGCGGTCGCGGCGTGGGCCGCGCCAATGATGTTCGCCGTGCCCATCTATTCGCGGGACGTGTACGCCTACACAGGCCAAGGCAGGCTGGTTTTGGAGGGCCAAAACCCCTACACCGCCGGTATTTCCTCGCTCAGCAACTGGTTTTCCCTCGGTGCCGACCCGGCCTGGGCTGAAGCCAAGACACCCTATGGACCATATTTCCTGTGGCTTGCGAGGTGGGTGGTGGGCATCACCGACGCCCAGCCCGATTTTTCCGTCTTGCTCTTTCGCGTTTTGGCGACGGCGGGAGTAGTGCTCTGCGTGGTCTACGTTCCCAAGCTGGCCGAGCTGCACGGCATCAATCCGGGCCGTGCGCTGTGGATCGCTGTGGCGAATCCGCTCTTTCTCATCAGCTTCGTAGCCAGTGCCCATAACGATGCCTTGATGGTCGGCCTCGCGGTGGCAGGCATGTACTTTGCCGCCACCGGCCGCCATATCACCGGTCTATTACTGGTCACGGCTTCCATCGGAATCAAGCCGATCACGGTGCTTCTCCTGCCTTTCATCGGCCTCATGTGGGCTGGCCCGGCCGCGAGCTGGACCCGCAAGTTCCTGTTCTGGGGCGCGACGGCGGCCATAAGCTTCGGCGTGCTGGCCGTGAGCGGAATCCCCTACAACCTTGGTTTTGGGTGGGTCTGGGCCATCCTCGATCCCACCCCTGGCTACACCGGATATTCGCCTTCCGGCTTCCTCGGCCAGCAGCTCGAGGTGACCGCTAACCTCCTGGGCCTGCCAGGGCCGGCTGTGGCCACGGGGCTCCGTACCCTCATGAAGTGGGTCGGAATGGCCCTGGTGGTGGTCCTGATGTTCCGGGGCGACTATTCGCGGCTGGTGCGTCGCGCGGCCCTGGGGTTTGCCGCCGTCGTCATGCTTTCCCCCATCATCCAGCCGTGGTACATCCTATGGTTCATCCCGCTGCTCGCGGTCACAGGCATCAGGGACGACTGGCAGATCAAGTCGCTCTATGTCGCCATCACCTTCTTCGTGGCCTTCGGCGCGCAGGACCAGATTTCGGTGCTGTCCTTTGTGGAGATGAACGTGAAGGTGTCTTCCCTGGCCTTCGTGGTGGCGGTGGGATTCACGATCTACTTAATGGTCCTGGACGTGCACACCCGCAGGCTACTGATCCAGTCCACTCCCATGGAGCTCCTCCGCAGGCTCGAGCGAAGGCTCAGGCGCCCCGAATAGCGGTGGCTGCGCCGGACTTGCGGCCAAGCTCAAGGGATCGCTGTACAGACCACCACAGCAGGACAACCAGAAGCACGTTACGCGTGGTGAGTATTGCCGCCATCACGGGGTTGGCGTGAATGAGCGGGGTGTAGAACAGCGGGTAGATCACAAAAGTCGTCATGGCGATGCCCATGAGTAGGGCGGCAGGAACACGCCACCTGTTCCAGTCGTGGGTCAGGCCGGCGACAACCACCGGAGCCAGCCAGATGATGAATTGAGGCGAGCCCACTTTGTTGAACACGATGAACGCGGTGGTCATCATGAGCGCCCCCTCAAGAAACAGCTCTTCCGCTTCGGCTCCGCGCCTAAGCGCCCAAATCAACAGGGCTGAGCCTGCGACGGCGGCGAGCACCAGGAGGGGCTGCATCATGAATGCCGCTACATTCGCGCCCGGTCCATACACTTCCGTGGAATTGATGGCGACGTTGTCAGCGATTTTGGAGCCGCCGATGTTGAGCACGCTCAGCCAGACCCAGGGAGTTGAGAACGTGGCCTCCAATTGCATGCCGCGCTCACCTTGGTTGGTGAGGAAGTCAAGGATGTGCGGAAGCCCGCCTGAAAGGTATGTACCCAACGCGACTTCCGCCGTTACGGCTGCGCCGCAGGCTATGATCTGCAGCCTGCGGCCACTCGCGATGACGATAGGCACCAGGACGGCGGCCGGCCAGACCTTGATCCAGGTGGCAATGCTGAGAAGGATTCCCGCTGCGACGGGGCGCGTAGCTGCATACAGCAGGGCTACCAGCACGATGGGCGCGGTGATGCCCTCCACCCGGGCAAAGCTGAGGTAACCCATGAAGGCGGTGAAGAACAGCCACCACCAAGCGGGGGCAATGCCGGTTGTCCGGCGCGGCCCGCGGGTCAGGATGAACAATCCGGCGGCGTTGAGCACGGTGATGATCAGAGTCCAGACCAGCAAGTACGGGCCCGGGCCCGCGATGTTGGCCAGGAAGATCGGAATCTGGGCGAGCACTGGATAGACCCAAGGGCTGATCATGCCGTTGAGATCCGCGGGGTTGTAACCGTTCATTGCCCACTGGCGGTACTGCTCGGTGTCGCTGAAGGTGTTCCCTGAAACGAAAAAGCTTGCCATCCAGCCGAGGAAGTACACATGGACGGCTGCGAAACCCCACCACACGCTGGAAGGACGGCTGAACCATGCGACGGCGGCAGGCGGCAGGGCAGCGTCGCGCACACGGGCCAGCCCGTCAAAGAATCGAACGGAAATCTCAGGACTCCTTGGCAGCGGCGGCCGGTTCGTTGGCCGGAATCTTTTTGCCCAAAAGGTACAGCCGGCGAACGGACCAGCAGAAGAGCACAACCAGCAGGACATTGCGGACGGTTAAAACCAAGGCCATCCAAGGGTTGTTGTGGCTGAGGGCATCGTAGAAGAGGGGGTAAATGAAGTACGTGGCTACCGCAATCGCAATGAGCATCGTCGCCGGGACGCGCCATTCCTTCCAGCTATGCGCGAGTCCGACGGCGACAGCTGGTGCCAGCCAGACCATGAACTGCGGGGATCCGACCTTGTTGAAAACCACGAAGGCCGTGGCCATGGTCAGGGAGCCGGCCAACAACAGCTCCGTGCGGTCAGCCCCGCCGCTTCGCTTGCCGTTGTGAAGTGCCCAGAATGTCAGGGCAGCGACCAGGAGTGCGGCCAAGACCAGGAGGGGCTGCATCAGTTGTGACATGAACGGTGTGCCTGGGCCATCCACCTGCATCGAGTTGATGTCCGTATTCATGTACATCCTGGAGTCGCCCACATGGAGGACCGAGAGCCACAACCAAGGAGCAGTAAAAGTGGCCTCCAGTTGCATTCCGCGATCGCCCTGCTGGGTGAGGAAGTTGAAGAGTTTGGGCAGCGCGCCCACGGCAGCCGTGAGCGCGACCACCAGGGCGGTGGTCAGAATCCCGGCCGCAACCACGCGGATTCTCTGCTTGACCACGGTGACCAAGGAAAGCATGACGGCGGCCGGCCAGACCTTCATCCAGGTGGCAACGCTCAGAAGGGTCGAGGCAATGAAAGGGTGGGACACTCCGTATGCCAGGGCGATCAGCACGATCGGCGCGGTAAATCCATCCACACGGGCGAATCCCAGCCATCCCATGATGAAGACGAAGACCAGCCACCACCATGCTGCCGGGATGGCCTCCCGACGGCGTCCCCACCCCGTGAGCTTGGCGAGAGCTACGCCGTCGAGCACGGTGATCATGAGCACCCACAGGAAGAAGAACGGGCCGGGACCAGCCAAGCCTGCGATGGCCATCGGTATCAGGGCCAGGACGGGGTAGACCCACGGACTGGGCCCGCCACTGAGGTTCTCATCCCGGAACCCCGCGGCAGTCCAGTCCCGATAGATGAATGTGTCGCTGAAAGCTTCGCCACGCAGGGAGACGATCAAAGCGAACACGAGGAAGACCAAGTGCACAATGCAGAAGCCCGCCAGCAGACCCTTGGGGGAGTTGAGCCTTGTTTCCAACGAAGAGGGAATGACACGATGCCGGAACCGTGTGAGCGCGCTGAAGAATGAGTCCGTGGAAATGGGAGGATCCTTGTCAGGTAGTTGTCGTCACAGGGTGCCGCGAGCCGTTGCGGCGGGAGCCGCTCCAGGCAACAGCGGTTCCGTTGAAATTCATGCGGAACCGGCGTGCCTGTGGGCCTTCGGCATCAAACCAGAGCCCCGTTCATCCTATCTCAGGCCACTTTCGCAGTCCGACCCGGGGTCCGGAGGGCCCCGGGATGCCGCGGGCGGCGATGCTACAGTTGCAATAATCCAAGGCAGCCGCCATTACCACTTTGGCACGGATGCGGCAGGGAACCGGACAGGATTTTGTTTGATGGTGACGTCGAAGTTTCGCGAGCGTGAGGTGAGGAGTTCGTTGACTCATCCAGAGGCGCTTGGCGGCTCCAACGCCCCGGTGCACGGCACAGTTATTGCCAAGGCGGCAAGGACGGCGATCCTTCAAGGATTCATCGGGTCTTTGCTCATGGTGGCTGGGTCGGTAGGTGTCGGCTGGCTGGCCAGCAGCAGCGCCTTGATCCGCACCCCACTCTTCATCATGGCCAGGACTTCTCCGGCAGGCGTGATTCTGTGCACTGTGATGCTCTGCCTTGGCGCACTCCTGCTCCTGCGTTCATGGCTGCGCATTGCCCAGCGGATCGGCGGCTGGAACCCCTCCGCGCGTCGTGTCCTCCGGCGTGCATTGTGGATGTGGACGCTGCCACTGATGCTCGCGCTGCCCCTGTTCAGCAGGGACGCCTATGCCTATATCGGCCAGGGCCGTCTGATGGAGCAGGGCCTGGATCCTTACACCAACGGCATCTCTGCCCTGAGCAACTACTTTTCCCTCGGACCCGACAAAATGTGGACCGAGGCTCCCACGCCATACGGTCCGCTCTGGCTGTGGATTGAACAGGGAGCCGTGTGGGTGAGCGCAGGCATCCCCGAACTTGCCCTGATTCCCTTCAGGCTGGCAGCACTCGGCGGGGTCTTACTGCTCACCATCTACGTTCCCCGATTGGCCGCACGCTATGGAGTGAACCCGGACAGGGCGCTTTGGCTTGGGGTTCTCAACCCGGTTCTCCTCATCAACTTCATCGCGAGCGCGCACAATGACTCCTTGATGTTGGGCCTGGCCGTTGCCGGGCTGTACTACACCTCGGTCAAACGGCCCGTGCTCGGAATCGTGCTGATCACCGCTTCGATCGCCATCAAGCCAATTACTTTGATTGCTTTGCCGTTTGCTGGCCTGGTGTGGGCCGGGTCCCGTGCCGGGTGGGGCCGCAGGATGTTCTGCTGGACGGCCACGTTGGGCTTATCCCTAGGGCTACTGGCCGCCGCAGGATTCGTCAACGGACTGGGATTCGGTTGGCTCGGTGCGCTGCAGACTCCCGGTGCCGTCTGGATATGGTACGCGCCGGTGGGCCTGCTGGCCCATACGGCAGGCTCCGTGGTCGGACTTTTCGGCGGTTCCGGCGTCCCCGTGACGGACGTCATCCAGACCATCGGAACGGCGGTCTCGGCGCTTGCTATCGTCTGGCTTGCCGTCCGCACGCCTGGCCGTGGAATCGGCATGCCCGCGCCGATCGACGACGAACCTGGGTTCAACAAGACCGTGCTTCGGAGGATGGCGTGGGCCTTCGCCGCCGTCGTCGTCCTGGCGCCGGTGATTCAGCCCTGGTACATGGTCTGGTTGCTCGTGTTCTTTACCGTGACGGGAATCGCGGACGGGCCCCAGCTTCGGACGGTCTTCTATTTGACGGCGTTCTTCACCCTCATCGCACTGACGGACCAATTGAGCGTCTTCCAATGGATCCCCATTGAGGTGGTGCGCGGAGTGGCCATCGCCATCGCGGTCTCGTTCATCGCCTATCTGGTGTTCTTTGACAAGAAGACCCATGTGCTGTTCCGCCCGCGTCGCGGGACTTTGAAGCTTAAGCTCAAGCCGAAGTCCTGAACCGGGTTCAACCGAGGTGTTTGATCGCCTCGCGCAGCGACAGCTGGCTCAGGCGGGCCCGTCGGGTTTCCACATAGTCCCGCACCCATTGGGGATCCGTTTTGGCGTACTCCCGCAGCGTCCAGCCGATTGCCTTCCGGATGAAGAATTCCTTGTCGGCCAGATTGGCGTCGAGCACAATGGAGAGAAGTTCCTTGTCTGTGGCCGACTTTGCCTTGAGTTGGGAGGTGATGGCGGCGCGCCGGACCCAGAAGTCCGGGTCGGACGCCCACTTCCGCATGAGCGGCGTCAGCGTGCTCCGGTGGTGCTGCAGAAGGGCGCAAATACGGTCTGAGACACCGTCAACGTAATCCCACCATGCACCTGTCCTGATGATTTCTTCGTACAGCGGCAACATCTCCAGATCGTTCGCCACCGACTTGAGTGAAGTCAGATCAATGGCCGCATAGCGTTCTTCCCGCCAGGTGGCCTCCCGCCACAGCTGCCTGACGTCGTCGCGCAGTTCGGCCGGGCACCCGAAAGGCAGTTCCTTTGCGGTGATGAGAACCATGCGGCGGACCACGGGAACCCTGACGCCGAGGGAGGGCATGGATGACTTCATGTACGCTTGTGCCGATTTCGCCCTTTCTGGGTCTGCTTCTGCACGCAGGCGTTCCCGGATGGTGGCGATTCTTCCGTGTTCCATACTGTGACTCTAGGGCAGTCCTGCGGCGGACCGCTCCTCTGCGGTGGTCTTTACGCGCCACCTTGTTGACTCGCGCCGGGGCGCCCATAAAGTTGGTGGAAAGAGTTCATCCGGTGTCCGCCTCGGGCCCCTTTTTCCTAGTGCCTTGGAGGCCCGCTTTTGTCCACGGTGAAGACGCCAGACGAGATTGCACTCATGCGTGAAGCCGGGCGTGTGGTTGCCGACACGCTTTCCGCGGTTCGTTCGCAAGCCGAAGTCGGGGTGACGCTGAAGGAACTGGATAGTGTTGCTGCCGCTTTCATTGAATCCGCCGGTGCCAAGCCGGCGTTCCTGAACTACCGGCCGCGGTGGGCGTCCACGCCCTTCTCCGGTGTTATTTGCACGAGTGTCAACGACGCCGTGGTGCATGGAATTCCGGACGGATACGTGCTGCAGGACGGCGATCTCTTGAGCGTCGACTGCGGGGCATTCGTGGAGGGGTGGTGCGGAGACGCAGCCATAAGCTTCATCGTGGGCACTCCGGATCCTGTGGACCAGGAGTTGATCGATGCCACGGATGCCGCCCTTGCCCGCGGAATCGAGGCCGCCCGGATTGGCAACAAGATGGGCGATCTTGCGTACGCCATCGGCGGGGAGGCCAAACGGAGTGGCTATGGGATCCTTGCCGATCACGGGGGTCATGGCATTGGCCGGACTATGCATGCGGAACCGAACGTGCCGAACATCGGCCGGCCGGGCCGCGGGGTGAAGCTCGTGGAGGGTCTGGTGATCGCCATTGAGCCGATGCTGATTCTGGGTGGCAGCGACGACTACTACCACGATGACGACCAGTGGACCCTGCGCTCTGCCAACGGCCGCCGCGCGGCGCACAGCGAACACACCGTCGCGATCACAGCAGACGGCCCCGTTATCTTGACGCTGCCGTAAGCGGCATTGCCTCGGAACCCTGTGCGCAAGAAATCAGCCCAGCAGGCGCATGACCGCCCTTCCGGGCACGGCTGTGGAAACGGTCGTGAAGCCCGCGGCCGTGAACAACTTGACCGTCCCCTGGTAGAGATCGGCTGAACCGGCCTTCGGTCGGAGCGAGGGATCCACCGGGTAGCCTTCAACTATTTCGGCCCCGTGGGCAAAGGCATGCCCGACGGCGGCGGCCAGCAACGCTGCGGCCACACCGCTCCGGCGGTGGCCGGGAGAAACCACGAAACAACTGACCGACCAAACTCTAGTCCCATCGTGCGCGCCTTTTCCTGCGGCTTTTAGGACTCGGGACATTTCGATACGCGGATAGCGCTCGCGCGGCTCGACGGCGCACCAGCCTACTGCTTCGTCGCCCCGAAACGCCAGAACCCCGGGTTCCAGGCCGCCGTCGTCGAACTTGGCTTCGAGCTGCTCCTTCCGCGCCACAGGGGGAGTGGTTTTCCAATCCCGACCGGGGAGGGCGAACCAACGGCACCAACAGCGCGAGGGCTCGCCGCGGATGCCAAAGAGCTTTTCGACGTCGGGCCAAGTTGCGGGGCACGTGGTGATCGCGGCGGAGCCGGGGACGTTCGGGGCCATGGGAACAGCGTAGATCGTAGCGAGGGTCCACTGCATGGGATTGGTGCCGGCACGGGCCTGGAAATGCGCCGGTTGACGAAAACCAAGAGCGGCCCTGAACTACGTTTCCGCAGGTCAGGGCCGCTCTTTGGGTGCCCCGGGAGGGAATCGAACCCCCGACCAAGAGATTAGAAGGCTCCTGCTCTATCCTCTGAGCTACCGAGGCTGGTGACGCTTGCACAGCACGTGGCTAAGGCGCCACCAAGAGTTTACATTGCGGCGGGTGCCTGTGTTGTCAGGTCGGTTAAGGGCGTGACTCTTCCTCCACAGGCGGTCATTCGGCGTGGCTATGCACATACGGGAATTGGGCACTGCCGGGGAACTGGGCAGGGCGAGAAGCTGAAAGAGCCAGCCAGGCAATTCAACTCATGTTAGGACAAGACCATGAACGACATCATCACCGTCCGGGGATTCGTGGCCTCGGAAATCAGAAGCTCGACGACGCCGGGCGGAACAGGGACTGCCTCATTCCGCCTGGGCTCCACGGAGCGCAGGTTCGACCGTGCCAACGATGTCTGGATCGATGGCAACACCAACTGGTTCACGGTCCAAACGTTCAGGCACCTCGCGGGAAATATTGGGTGCAGCGTCAAGAAGGGCCAGCGGATCATCGTGGTCGGCAAACTCAAGTTGAGGCAATGGGAACGCGACGGCAAGGTCTACCACGTTGCCGAGATCATTGCCGAATCAGTGGGGCACGACCTCATGTGGGGCTCGGCGAACTTCATCCGGACCACAAGCGGCACGAGTCCGCAGATCACGCCCGCTGCCCCGGACGCCGAGCCGGAGAATCAGTGGCCTGCAGCGGAGGACGACGGTGAAGGCGGTCCGGACGACGACGAGGACGCGGGTGGCGCAGCTGAGAGGGGAGTTATTCTTCCAGCCGGAGAAAGCGACGAGCCGGTTCTTGTTGATGCCGATACCTGAGAACTTGTGGAACCAGGTGTTTGAAACAATGATGCCGTGGACATCCGCGGATTGCCGTGCGGCGCAGCAGACAGTGCGCCGCATGGCAGAATGGCCGGGTGATGAGCAGGGGAACGCCGCGAAAACAATCAGGACACCGCCACGTCGCTGGAAGCCGACGCTTGCTGCTTGCGGGGCCGCTACTCGTCGCCGGACTGGTGGCGGGCTGTTCCGCACCGGCTCCCGTCGTGTCTGGAAGCAAGCCAATCTCATCGCCCTCCCCATCGAGTCCAGCCACCCCCGTTCCGGCCACCGCCAGTCCCGGCGCTGGAATCCCTTCGGCCTCGCTCAGCCCGAGCACGGTGAGCCTGAAGCAGACCATGGAGTCCGCGCTCAAGGCCCTGGCCGCGGCGACGCCGAAACCGGCACAAGAGGCATTGCGATCACAACTCGTTTCAGCCGGCATTCCCGCGTCGACGTTGGAAGTTTCCGCCGGCAAGACGCCCACAGGACTGGACGTCGATGCCATCGAGGCGGCGGCCAGGCTGGACAAGGACTGTGTCATGGGCGAGATCCGGGACGGCCAGGTATCGGTGTCTGTCCTGCCCGTGCTGGCCAGCGGCAAATGCTTCGTCGGGGATTCACGCTAGTAGGGCCGAATGTGAGTTATGCCTTGCCACCCATTAGATTTAACGGCATGGCGGAATTCATTTATACGATGACCAAGGCTCGCAAGGCCGTTGGCGAAAAACTTATCCTGGACGATGTCAGCATGTCGTTCTTCCCTGGTGCGAAGATCGGCGTCGTTGGCCCGAACGGAGCCGGCAAATCCACGATCCTGAAGATCATGGCTGGCATCGACACACCGTCGAACGGCGAAGCCCGCCTCAGCCCCGGCTACTCCGTGGGTATCCTCCTGCAGGAGCCGCCCCTGAACGAGGAAAAGACTGTCCTGGGCAACGTCCAGGAAGGCGTAGGCGAGATCTACTCGAAGATCCAGCGCTTCAACGAGATCTCCGAGGAAATGGCCAACCCGGATGCCGACTACGACACACTCCTGGAGGAAATGGGCCACCTCCAGGAAGCCATCGATGCTGCAGATGCCTGGGACATCGATTCCCAGCTCGAACAGGCCATGGACGCGCTGCGCTGCCCGCCGGGCGACTCCGACGTGACTGTCCTGTCAGGTGGTGAGCGCCGCCGCGTGGCGCTGTGCAAACTCCTCCTCCAGAAGCCTGACCTCCTCCTCCTTGACGAGCCCACCAACCATTTGGATGCCGAAAGCGTCCTGTGGTTGGAGCAGCACTTGTCTTCCTACCCCGGCGCCGTCCTCGCGATCACTCACGATCGCTACTTCCTGGACCACGTCGCCGAGTGGATCTGTGAAGTCGACCGCGGCCGCCTGTACCCCTATGAAGGCAACTACTCCACTTACTTGGAGAAGAAGCGCGCCCGTCTGGAAATCCAGGGCAAGAAGGACGCCAAGCAGGCCAAGCGGCTCACCGAAGAACTCGAATGGGTCCGTTCCAACGCCAAGGGCCGCCAGACCAAGTCGAAGGCTCGTCTGGCCCGGTACGAGGAAATGGCAGCCGAGGCCGACCGCACCAGGAAGCTCGACTTCGAGGAAATCCAGATTCCGCCGGGACCGCGCCTGGGTGGCCTGGTCCTGGAAGCGAAGAACCTGCAGAAGGGGTTCGAAGACCGGACCTTGATCGACGGGCTTTCGTTCTCCCTTCCCCGCAACGGCATTGTTGGTGTCATCGGCCCCAATGGCGTCGGCAAGACCACCTTGTTCAAGACCATCGTTGGGCTAGAACCCCTCGACGGCGGCGACCTCAAGGTCGGCGACTCCGTGAAGATCTCCTACGCCGACCAGAGTCGCGGTGGCATCGACCCCAACAAGACGCTCTGGGAGGTCGTCTCCGACGGTCTCGACTTTATCCAGGTCGGACACGTTGAAATGCCGTCCCGCGCCTACGTCGCGGCCTTCGGCTTCAAGGGTCCAGACCAGCAGAAGAAGGCTGGGGTGCTTTCCGGCGGTGAGCGCAACCGTCTTAACCTGGCGCTGACCCTCAAGCAAGGCGGAAACCTGCTGTTGCTTGACGAGCCCACCAACGACCTCGACGTCGAAACCCTCAGCAGCCTGGAGAACGCCCTGCTCGAGTTCCCCGGCTGCGCCGTGGTGGTCTCTCACGACCGGTGGTTCCTCGACCGAGTCGCCACCCACATCCTGGCTTATGAAGGCGATGAGGAAAACCCCTCGAAGTGGTACTGGTTCGAGGGGAACTTCGAGTCGTACGAGGAAAACAAGGTGGAGCGACTCGGCCCGGACGCTGCCAAGCCGCACCGTGTGACGCACCGCAAGTTGACCCGCGACTAAGCGGATCCAATCGCGGAAGGCCGGCGCTCCTGGATAATATCTCCCGGGGCGCCGGCCTTCTTCGTGTGATGATCTTGGCCGCGTTGTGGCAGCGACGCAAGCAACTACTGCGGAATCCGGAGCATGCCCTCCTGCGCCACGGTGGCGACGTGCAGGCCATCACGGCTGAAGATCTTGCCGGTGGCTAGTCCTCGCGCACCCTGGGCGCTGGGGGACTCCTGGACGTAAAGCAGCCATTCATCCACGCGCACGGGACGGTGCCACCACATGGCGTGGTCAAGGCTGGCTACACTCATGCCCGGCGTCATCCAACTCAATCCGTTCTTGCGCAGCACCGATTCCAAGATGGTGTAGTCGCTCGCGTAGGCCAGCGCGGCCAGGTGAAGGTTGGGATCGTCCGGCATCGGGCCGAAGGTCTTCATCCAGACGGCATTGCTGGCTATCCGGTCCTTGGGCGCTTCCACATACAGTGCGGGATCGACGTGGCGCACATCGAAAGGCCGCTCGAAGGACATGTGGCGGGCCAATGGGTGATCGTACTTCTGCAGGAGTTCCGCGGTACTCGGCAAGGATTCGGGGTCCGGAATTCCCACTGGCATGGAGGACTGGTGCTCCACGCCCTCTGCCTCGGTCTGGAAGGAAGCGATCATCGACAGGATCGGTTGGCCTTCCTGGTATGCATGCACCCGACGCGCTGAGAACGAGCGTCCGTCACGGAGCCGTTCGACGCTGAAAGTGATGGGTTGGTTGGCATCCCCGGGACGAAGGAAATAGCCGTGCATCGAATGGACGGCTCGGTCCTCATCCACGGTGCGCATACCGGCCACGAGTGATTGAGCCAGGACTTGGCCGCCGAACACCCGATGTCGGGGCTGTTTCTGGGACGGTCCGAGGAAGATGTCCTCGGCGGTTCTCGCGCCGTCGAAATCAGCCAGGGACAGCAGTTCGATGAGGGTGGACGTCGGGTCCTCAATGGCAACCTGATGTTCCAGGCCGGCGTGCGCGTCAGTCATGGTTCGACTCTAGACGCCGCACCGACCCCTCTCAACCGAGGACATGCCGGTAGAGTCGATGATGTGTCCGATGTATTGACCCAGTCCTTCCGTTTCGTCGATCCCCGCGATCTGGCGGATCTCCGCACCTATGTCACGCGCGCCAAGAGCATCGACGACGGCGCGATTCGGCTTCAAGCAACCGGTCGCGTGCTGGCTGCATATGTCTGCGTCCTGAGGCCGCGTCTCCTGGGCGAATCGACCCCCACCATCCTCGGGCTGCGCACCATCGCCCTGGCGGATGACGCCCATGCGGACGTCACAGTGACCCTGTCCTCCGTCCTGGACCGCCTCGCGCGGTCCGGTGCTGACGACGTAGAGCTGGCCATCCCGCCGTCGACCGTTTCCGAGTCGTGGGCGGGAGTCGGGGCGCCCCGCAGCGGCTGGGAGCCGCTCGGTTCAGTGCCCGACGCCGAACTCAGGGCCGTGGCGAATGCTGGCATAGCGGAGGTGGCCGGGATTGTTCCGGATCAGCCTGGTGCTTTGATCGTCAACAATGCGAGGGCGGCGGTGTGGGGACGGGAGATTCCCGGGCTTGGCGGCGTGCCCGCAGGCGCGGCGTTCGCGGCCTTGGCTCTCGGTTTCCTTGGCGATCGGGAGCACCGCCTCTTCCGCAACGGGCGTTGGTTCCGGCTCAGCGGAAGCCGGGGCCACATCCTGGCGCGATCCGGATCAGGCCTGGGCTTCCAGGCTCGCTGAGCCCGCGTACGCGAACCCGGACGCACCGCGCCCGGGCCAACACAACCCAGACCCCTACGGGTTCAGGGCTGCTGGACCGACGGGCTGTTCACCATGGTGAGTGCAGCCCGCTCCATGTAGTCCCACAGCGTGCCTTCATGCAGCGGAGACAAGCCGAGCGAATCCACTGCCGCGCGCATGTGGAAGAGCCATCGGTCCTTGGCTTCGGGCGTCACCTGGAACGGCATATGCCGCATCCGCAGGCGGGGGTGCCCACGTTCTTCGCTGTAGGTGCCTGGGCCACCCCAGTACTGCTCGAGAAACATGAGGAACCGGCGCTTAGCCGGGGCGAGGTCTTCCTCCGGGTACATGGGCCGGAGCAACGGATCTCCGGCGACGCCGTCGTAAAAGACGTCGATGAGTCTCACGAAAGTCTCGTGGCCACCGATGGCCTCGTAGAAGCTGTCAGTGTAGGCAGGCTGGCTGAAGGGATCGTTTTGCATCAACTGCCGCCGCTCGGCTGGCTGCGGTGCTGCGGATTCCTGCTGGCTGCCCATGTCACTCACCTGCTTTCTGCTCTTGAATCTTGAGAGATTCCTTTGAAGATTGAGGCGCACCGGATGCAGCGGTTTCAGCAGGCGCAGTACCCGGAGGTGCGGGCGGAACGTCGTCCGGGACGGCTGGTTCCTCCGGCACGTAGTCGCCTTGCGAGCGGTTGCCCACTCTCAGGATCTCTCCATTGCGCAGATACCAGATGGCGCCGTCTTCGGCCCGGAGCCTGGTGATCCGGAGGCCTACGGATTCAACGGTGCCAATCACTTCGGTGGTCACGATCACATCGCCGATCCCGAACTGGTCCTCGATGGTGATGAAGATCCCGGACAGGAAATCACGGATGAGCTGTTGGGCACCGAAGCCAATGGCCACACCCAAAATGCCGACGCTCGTGAGCAGCGGTGCGATATCCACATTCAGGTATTTGAGGACGTAGATGATGACGATGACCACCACCACCACGCTCAGCACGCTGGTCAGCAGCGAGCCGATGGTGTGGGCGCGTTGGGCGCGTCGTTCATGGTCGAGCGCCCGGAAGGCCGGCTGGACCCACCTGAAATGCGCTTTCTTGAAGAAGCTGGTGCCCTCTGCCACGCTGCGGGTGATACGCAGAATGATGAACCGGGCCACAACCCAGACCACCAACCCAATGCCCAGCGTCACGAAGATTGACACGAAATCGATCTTGGCTGCATCGGCCACGATGTTGTCGGTCGACGAGGCGACGTTCATGTGCGGGAATGCTCCTCACGGGATCCAATTGTTCGCCGGGCCCTTTTTGCCGGGCGCTGAACACTCTGTCCACGGTCAACCCTATCGCCGTAGCGTGGTCGCATGCGCATTGTGATTCTTGGTGGAGCAGCCTCCTTGTCATCCAACTAGCTGGCGACCGCCGTCGTGCTCGGCTCATGCAGAACGGGAAAGTTGACGCTCCGGGCGATGAAGCACACTTGGTTGGCCTCACGATGCAATTCGTCCATGAGGGAAACATGCGCGGGGTCGGCAACGGTGACCTGCGGCTTCAAGGTGACGTTCTCGAACTGTCCACTGCCATCACGGTTGAGGCGCATCATCCCCTCGGCATGGTCCACATAGTCCGTGACTACTACGCCGTGTTTGACCGCGACATGCAGGAAAGACAGCATGTGGCACTGGGACAGGGCGGTGAGGAGCAACTGTTCGGGGTTGTACCGGCTACGGTCGCCATGGAACGTCGGGTCCGAGGATCCCTTCAGGACGGGCAGCCCCGGGATCTCGACATCGTGGTCCCGGGAATAGCCGCGGTAAGTGGAGGTCCCGCTCCCCAGATTTCCGGTCCAGCGCACGGTGAGGGAGTAACGGTGTTCGTCCAGGCTCATGTGGAAAGTCTACCGGCGGCACTCGCCGCGTTATGCGAAGGGGCCCCGGTCCAGGATGCGGAACCGGGGCCTGACGGTAATTTACCTGGGGGTTTCTTAGACGTCTGCTGCGCGTGCCCTGAGGGCACGGGCAACGCCGTCGCGGTTTTCGAGCATCATGCGCCGCAGGGCGCTGCTGTCCGCCGGCAGCTCAGCCAGGAACTTGTCCGTGCGGTCCACCGTGGCCTGTGTGGTCAGCTGCGCCGGGTAGAGCCCGACGACGATCTGCTGGGCCAGCGCATGAGTGCGGTTGGCAACAATCTCCGGGACGGCCTCAAAGTACTTTTCGGCGTACGGTTCCAGTAGGGAGGTGTCCAGCACCCGCGTGAACCCGGCGACGGCCGAGCTTTGGATGGCATTGGAAAGCTCGCCGGTCACAACGATCTTCTTCCACGCAGTGGCCTTGGCCTCGGGAGTGGGAAGGGCTGCCGTCGCCTGTGCGGCGGCGTTCTGGCCGTTGGCTGTGTGGTCACGCTCGAGTTCGGAGTCGATCCGTTCCTGGCCTTGGCGGCCACCCACCACCAATGAGGTGAGGAGTTCCCAGCGCAAGTCCTGGTCAACGGTCAGTCCATCGAGGACCGTACTGCCGTCCAGGAGCGCCTGGACCGTGTCCAGTTGGGAGCTGCTGGCGGCAAGCAGCGCGAAGGACTTCACGAACTGGAGCTGGGCGTCCGATCCGGCAGTCACGGTGGACGAGAGTTCCCACAGCTTGTCCGCGGCGGCCACCGCGGCGGCATCCTTGTGCTCCGCTGCGACGTAGTACGTCAGTGTGGTGGCCAGTTGGCGGAGTTGGGTCTGGATCACGGAGGAATCGGTCTCGGACGCGATGTTCGCGAGAATTAGTTCGACGTAGCCGCGGGCCGGAGTCTCGCCATCGCGGGCCGCATCCCAGGCGGAGCCCCACACGAGGGTGCGGGGCAGGCTGCCGGCAAAGTCCTTCAGGTGGGCTTTTGCAGTGGCCCAGGATGCGGGGTCGAGGCGAACCTTTGCATAGGCGAGGTCGTCATCGTTGAGCAGGACCAGGTCCGGGCGTACCAACCCGGCAAGGGCGGGGACATCGGTCCGGGCGCCGTCGACGTCGAGCTCTTCCCTGTGGGTGCGTTCGAGCTTGCCGGCAGCTGAGAGGTTGTAGAAGCCAACCGCGAGGCGGTGTGGACGCAAGGTGGGCTGTTCGTCGATGGCTGTCTGCAGGATCGCAAACGAAGTGATGGTGCCGTCAGCGTCGGCCTTGAGCTCGGGGGCGAGCGTGTTGACGCCGGCGGTCTCGAGCCAGAGCTTGCCCCACTGGTCCAAGTCACGGCCACTGGCAGCTTCGAGTTCTTTCATGAGGTCGGCCAGCTCGGTGTTCTGCCAAGCATGCTTCTGGAAATACTCGCGGACGCCGGCCATGAACTGATCCTGCCCCACCCATGCAACCAACTGCCGTAGGACGGAAGCTCCCTTGGCATACGTGATGCCGTCGAAGTTGACCTCGACATCCTGGAGATCATTGATCTCGGCGAAAATCGGGTGGGTGGTGGGAAGTTGGTCCTGGCGGTATGCCCACGATTTCTCCACGGAGGCGAAGGTGGTCCAGGCCCGGTCGAATTCGGTGTTTTCGACCGCGGCCAGGTGGGACATGTACTCGGCAAAGGACTCGTTGAGCCACAGGTCGTTCCACCAGCGCATCGTGACGAGGTCGCCAAACCACATGTGCGCCAGCTCGTGCAGCACTGTGATGGCCCGGCGTTCGACCTGGGCACCCGTGACCTTGCCACGGAAGACGTAGCCCTCAAGGATCGTCACGGCGCCTGCGTTTTCCATGGCGCCAGCGTTGAACTCGGGGACGAAAAGCTGGTCGTACTTCTCGAAGGGATAGGGGAAGCCGAACTGGGCCTCGAAGAACTCAAAGCCCTGGCGGGTCAGTTCGAAGATCTTGCCGGCGTCCAGGTACTGCATGAGGGACTTGCGGGCAAAGACACCCAGGGGGATGACCCGGCCGTCGGAGCTGGTGACCTGGCTGCGAACCGCTTGGTATGGTCCCGCGATCAGGGCTGAGATGTAGGAAGAAATGCGGGGGGTGGGGGCGAAATGCCAGACAGAGCGCGCACCGCCGTCGTCCGCCGGAGTGGTTTCCACCGGGACGGGAGTGGGGGAGTTGGAGATGAGATCCCAGTGCGAAGGGGCAGTGACCGTGAACGTAAATGCCGCTTTCAGGTCCGGCTGCTCGAACACGGCGAACATGCGGCGGGAATCGGGCACCTCGAACTGGGTGTACAGGTAGACCTCGTTGTCCACCGGATCCACGAATCGGTGCAGGCCTTCACCCGTGTTCATGTAGGGGGCGTCGGCAACTACCGTGAGCTCGTTCTCCACGGCCAGCTCCGGCAGTTGGATACGGACGCCGTCGGACACCACGGCGGGATCCAGCTCGGTGCCGTTCAGCGTCACGCTGTGCACGGTTTCCGTGATCGCGTCGATAAAGCTCGAGGCACCCTCGACGGCGGAGAACTTCACCACCGTGGTGGAGCCGAAGACCGCGGCGCCCTTCGTCAAGTCGAGGGTGACGTCGTACGAGGTCACGGTGAGCAATTCTGCGCGCTGTGCCGCTTCTTCGCGCGTCAGGTTCAGGCCTGGCAAGGTGGTGCCTCCAAGAATGGTTTGCAGAAAGCCGGCTGACTTCAGCCAATGCCGGCGCTGTGAAGTCATTCTTTCATTTGATCCCGGCTTGGCAAGGACGCTGGATCACAGTGTCGCCGGCCGGGGTAGCGTTGGATCATGGGAAAGATGCGCGACTCGTTGGACCTCCGGGCACTGCGCTTTGCGGTGGCATTTCCGCTGCTGCTCGCCGCCGGATTTGCTGTGTGCGCACTCATGTTGCGCAACAACCTGCCTGAACCCGTCGCCATTGCATGGAATGCCGACGGCGGCAGCAGCTTTGCGCCGTTCGCCGCCTACGTGTCCGGCGGAACCGGCCTCATGGTCCTGACCGGATGGTTGGTCTTCATCCAAGCGGTTCCGCTCGCCAGGCCGGTGATCATGCGCCGGTTCATGATGGGCTTGGGTCTCATGGTGACGCTCTTCATCACCTCCGTGCTGGCCGCGGGACTCGTGGGACAAACGGGCCTCACCGATGCGCGTAACTCGCACGTTGATGCCACAGTCCTTGCGCTGGGTGCCGGTGCGGCCTTGCCCTTGGGCGTGGTCATGATGATGGCTTTCAAGCCTGATCCGCGCTGGACGCCGGAGGATGACGCCGCCCTCGAAGCCGAAGTAACTCTGAAGGAAGACCCCGGCCTGGCAGAGGATTCCATGCTGCTCTGGGTTCACGCGAGAAGCTCGGTGTTCGTGATGATCTGCGTGGCCACCCTATTTCCTGCCATGTTGATCGCTATTGCGCTCCCGTGGCTGGGGGCATTGCTCGCGGCAACCGCCGTCATAGGAGCGTGTTTCCTCTTCGTCCGGGTGCGGGCTGACCGGGGAGGAGTGCAAGTCTTTCTGGCCGGAGTCCTGAAGGTCCTGACTGTGCCCGCCGTGGACATCGCCGGAGCTGCCGCACAAGAAATCAGGGCCGCCGACTTTGGCGGCTGGGGACTCCGGCACCACGGAGGAGCCACGGCCGTCCTCGTGGGTAGCGGACCCGCCGTCGTCGTTCGCCAGGTCAGTGGCCGAAGGGTGGCTTTCAGCGCCGGGACCTCAGCGACGGCGGACCGGCTCGCTGGAATCCTGAACCGCGTCGCTGCCCGAGCCCAGCGAGGCGAGCAGCCGCCTGCTCCCTGAGCGCGGTGAGGTTCGCCGCGTCAGCAGGCTTCGCCTTAACCGGCTTCGTCTTAAGAGGTGGGCAACGGCCCGATCCTTGTAACCTAGTAACCGCATCCCTCACCGCCGCGCCCGGCCTTGCCGCGTTCGCGCGCCAGACTGAATGGACTTCCTGTGACCACACCCCGCGTCCACATCGCTACGGACCACGCCGGCATGGAGCTCAGCGCCCACCTGGTGAGCCACTTGACTGCCAAAGGCTACGACGTGGTTGACCACGGCCCCAAGGTGTACGACGCCCTTGACGACTACCCGTCGTTCTGCATCAACGCGGCCGCTGCCGTCGTCGCCGACCAGACCGCCGGCGTCCACGCATTGGGCATTGTCCTTGGCGGATCCGGCAACGGTGAGCAAATTGCCGCAAACAAGGTCAAAGGCGTCAGGGCAGCGCTGGCTTGGAACCTTTCCACGGCGAAACTTGCCCGCGAGCACAACGACGCCAACGTGATCGCCGTGGGCGGCCGCCAGCACACCGTCGAGGAAGCCACCGAACTGATCGAGGCCTTCCTCGAGGAACCGTTCAGCAACGACGAGCGACACGTCCGCCGGATCGGAAAAATCGCCACCTATGAAAACACCGGCGAAATCGTTGCATAATGCCTGAAGGGCATTCGATCCATCGCCTGGCACGTCAGTTCCAGGATGTTTTTGCGGGTCAGGTGCTGGACGTTTCCAGCCCGCAAGGCCGTTTCACCGCGGGTGCCGCACTTCTGGACGGACACGAGCTGCAGGATGCGACGGCGCACGGTAAGCAGCTATTCCTCCGTTTTGACCACGGAGTGATCCTTCATGTCCATCTGGGTCTCTATGGTGCCTGGAACTTTGGCGGCGACGAGTCCTTCCGCGGGGCCTCGAGCATCGGGGCGCCGCGGCGTATCGGCGAGCGTGAGACTTTCTCGCCGGATGCCGGATTGGGCGCCGAAAACGGAGAAAGCTATGCGGGGCCGCCCGAGCCGGTGGGGGCCGTCCGGGTGCGCCTCGTCGCAGGGAACGGCTGGGCAGACCTGCGAGGCGCCACCACGTGTGCGGCGATCACCGAGGCCGAGGCGGCGACGGTCCTTGCGCGGCTTGGTCCCGATCCCCTTCAAAACCTTCCAGGGGACCGTGACGAGTTCATTCGACGGATCCGGCGGCGCAAGACGGCCGTAGGGCTCCTCCTGATGGACCAGTCCGTTGTGGCCGGAATCGGAAACATCTATCGCGCCGAGGTGCTGTTCCGGCAAGGCGTTGATCCGTGGACCACGGGCGGTGCCTTGGACGACGAAACCGCCGGGCTTCTATGGGATGACACGGTGGCGGCCATGAACGACGGCGTCCGTGACGGGCGGATTGTTACGACCCCTCCGGCTTGGTGGAGCGGCGGGGGCGCAGGAGCGCTCGACGGCGAGGCCCACTTTGTCTACAAGCGCCAGGGCCAGCCGTGCCGGCGATGCGGCGAAGCAGTGGGGATGGCTGAAATCGGTGCGCGCAAGCTCTATTGGTGCCCCGGCTGCCAGGACTAGCATCTACCTCTGGCCGGGACAATCACGCAGATAGCGCACTTAAACGTGAAGAGCCCCTCAGTGAGGGGCCCTTCGTTTTTGGAGGGGACGACGGGAATCGAACCCGCGTAATCAGTTTGGAAGACTGAGGCTTTACCATTAAGCTACGTCCCCGGGCAAGACTGCATGCACCCTTGGAGGTGTTCCGCGCATCTTTCCGGTGGCTGTTGAAGCCGGATATAACTAAACCTAATTCAGGGGCCAAGTGTCAAATGTGCATTCTCCGGCGCTATGCCCGTAGACTGTCCTGTGCATTCACGGGGTGTAGCTCAGCTTGGCTAGAGCGCCTGCTTTGGGAGCAGGAAGTCGCAGGTTCAAATCCTGTCACCCCGACTCTGTGTGCCTGTCCCGGTCCGGGACGCGGCAGAACCCCATCCCACAAAACCAGGAGTACTTAGACTGTGAAGAGCGCTGTCGAGAACCTCACCGCCACGCGGGTCAAGCTCAACGTTGAGGTTCCCTTTGAGGAACTGAAGCCGAGCATCGATGCCGCTTACAAGACCGTTGCTTCGCAGATCCAGGTTCCCGGGTTCCGCAAGGGCAAGGTTCCCTCCAAGCTGGTTGACCAGCGCGTTGGCCGCGGCTACGTCTTGGAGACCGCCATCAACGACGGCCTCAATGGCTGGTACCAGGCTGCCGTCCAGGAAACTGGCCTACGCCCGCTGAGCCGTCCCGAGGTTGAGATCACCGAGGTTCCGGACCCGTCCTCGACCGACGGTGAGCTGAAGTTCCAGGTTGAGATCGACGTCCGGCCCGAGGTTGAACTGCCCGACTACGCCGGCATCAAGGTCGAGGTCGCTGCAGCAGAGTCCTCCGACGCGGACGTCGACAAGGCCCTGGATGAACTCCGCGGCCGCTTCGGCACGCTGAAGTCGGTTGACCGTCCGGCTGCCGACGGCGACTTCCTGACCATCGACATCACCGCCACGATCGACGGCGCCGAGATCGACTCCGCTACCGGGCTGTCCTACCAGGTTGGCGCCGGCACCATGCTCGAAGGCCTCGACGAGGCGGTCACCGGCCTGTCTGCCGATGAAGAGGCAATCTTCGACACCACGCTGGTTGGCGGCGAGCACGCCGGCGAGGCTGCCCAGGTCAAGGCTGTTGTCAAGACCGTCAAGGAGCGCGAGCTTCCCGAGGCAAACGACGACTTCGCCCAGCTGGCATCCGAGTTCGACACCCTCGCTGAGCTGCGCGAAGACCTCGCCAAGCAGGCCGCTGAGTCCAAGGTGGTCGGCCAGGGCGTCGAAGCCCGCGACAAGGTCCTCGATAAGCTCGTCGAGCTTATCGAGGTTCCGGTTCCGGACTCTGTTGTTGAAGAGCAGCTCGAGGCTCACTTCAACCCGGAAAACGCCCACGGCGAAGGCGATCACGACACCGAGGAACACCGCGCCGAGGTCAAGGCCAACACCGCCCGCGCCTTCCAGAACGAAATCATCCTTGACGCCATTGCCGACAAGGAAGAAGTGAGCGTCAGCCAGAACGAGCTGATCGACTACATCGTCAGCACGGCAAGCCAGTACGGCATGGACCCGAACCAGTTCGCCCAGATCATCGATCAGAGCGGCCAGGTTCCCATGATGGTTTCCGAGGTCCGCCGCCGCAAGGCCCTCGCAGTTGTCCTCGGCCAGGCCGAGGTTGTCGACTCTGAGGGCAACAAGGTTGACCTCAGCGACTTCGTGCGCCCCGCTGGCGAAGAGACCGCGAATGTCGAAGAAGCTGAAGAAGCAGCTGTCGTCCCGAGCGATGACCCTGCAGCAGTGAAGTTCTAGTTTCACCTCAGCCGCCCCCGGATCGCCTGATCCGGGGGCGGCTTGGTTTAAGCCGCGCCGGCGCCGAAAAGCCGCACGCCGGCAATCGTGCGCCGTCAGCGAACAGCGCGATTTGGGAGAACAAATCGCCCTCGAAAACGGTTAGTGTCCAAGTAGTGAAGATCAGGGATGGCAAGTTCAGCAATGGCCCTGTCACCAGCGAGAGGTAAGTACTTATGTCACAGCACGCAGAGGCCCCCAGGATGGCCACCGTCGATCCAGCGGCCCAGGACAACTACATCTACAACCGCCTGCTGAAAGAGCGCATCATCTGGCTCGGATCCGAAGTCCGTGACGAGAACGCCAACGCGATCTGCTCCCAGCTCCTCCTCCTGTCGGCTGAAGACCCGGAGAAGGACATCTACCTGTACATCAACTCGCCTGGTGGCTCGGTGACTGCCGGCATGGCCATTTACGACACCATGCAGTTCATCCCGAACGACGTCGTGACGGTAGCCACCGGACTGGCGGCCTCCATGGGCCAGTTCCTTCTTTCCTCGGGCACCAAGGGCAAGCGCTACGCCACGCCCAACGCCCGCATCCTGATGCACCAGCCTTCCGGTGGCATCGGTGGCACGGCATCGGATATCAAGATCCAGGCTGAATTGATCCTGCACATGAAGAAGGTCATGGCTGAGCTGACTGCCGAACAGACCGGGCAGACTGTCGATACCATCCTCAAGGACAACGACCGCGACAAGTGGTTCACCGCCGTCGACGCCCTCGAGTACGGCTTCTTCGACAAGATCGCCGCCCACGCAGGCTCGGTTGCCGGCGGTGGCGGAACGGCCAACGCCTCGAACTCAGAGAACTAACCGGCACCAAGAAACATTCAGATCAGGAGCAATAAACATGAACTACAACTTTGGATGGTCTGCCGGTAATCTCCCGTCCAGCCGGTATGTCCTCCCGCAGTTCGAAGAGCGCACGCCCTATGGCTTCAAGCGTCAGGACCCGTACACGAAGCTCTTCGAGGACCGCATCATCTTCCTCGGCGTGCAGGTTGACGACGCTTCCGCCGACGACATCATGGCCCAGCTGCTGGTACTCGAGTCCACAGACCCGGACCGTGACATCACGTTGTACATCAACTCCCCGGGCGGCTCGTTCACGGCCATGACGGCCATCTACGACACCATGACGTACATTCGGCCGGAGATCCAGACTGTTTGCCTGGGACAGGCGGCCAGTGCCGCTGCCGTGCTGCTCGCGGCAGGTACTGCCGGGAAGCGTCTCGCCCTGCCGAACGCCCGCGTACTGATCCACCAGCCGTCGCTGTCCGGCGGCCAGGGCGGGCAGGCCTCGGACCTCGAGATCCAGGCCGCAGAAGTCATGCGCATGCGCTCCTGGCTCGAGGATACGCTGGCCAAGCACTCAGGCCGGACGCCAGAACAGGTCAACAACGACATCGAGCGCGACAAGATCCTCACCGCCGCCGAGGCGATGAACTACGGATTGATCGACCAGGTGCTTGATTCCCGCAAGATCAAGCCCCAGGCAATCGCCAGGTAACTGGCCAAAACTCGACGCCGGTGCGGTTCAGGAAATATGGACCGCATCGGCGTTCTGTTTCAACCCAAGCAGCCCATTGTGTCCTACAGTGGAAGTTGTCATGGTGGCGCCCCCGCTGCGATCCTGCGAACTTGGCGGATAGGTACGGGGCTGCACCACCCGCATGAAACGAAGGGATTCCCACATGGCTCGGATTGGCGAGAGCACGGATTTGCTGAAGTGTTCTTTCTGCGGAAAGAGCCAGAAGCAGGTGCGGAAGCTGATTGCCGGGCCCGGCGTGTACATCTGCGACGAGTGCATCGAACTCTGCAATGAGATCATCGAAGAGGAGCTCGCCGAAGTGTCGGATCTGGGCAGCTTTGAGTTGCCCAAGCCGCGGGAAATCTTCGATTTCCTCCAGGAGTACGTCATTGGCCAGGAGCCTGCGAAACGCTCCCTCGCCGTCGCGGTCTACAACCACTACAAGCGCATCCAGGCGGGTCACGCGCCGAAGACCGGACTGGGCGAAGGCGGACACCACGAGGACGTGGAGATCGCCAAGTCCAATATCCTGCTGATTGGCCCCACCGGTTGCGGCAAGACCTACCTGGCACAGACGCTCGCGCGCCGCTTGAACGTTCCTTTCGCCGTCGCTGACGCCACCGCCTTGACTGAAGCCGGATACGTGGGCGAGGACGTAGAAAACATCCTGCTGAAGCTCATCCAAGCCGCTGACTACGACGTCAAGAAGGCCGAACAGGGCATCATCTACATCGACGAGATCGACAAGATTTCGCGTAAGAGCGAGAACCCGTCCATCACACGCGACGTCTCCGGCGAAGGCGTTCAGCAGGCACTCCTGAAGATCCTCGAAGGAACGGTGGCCTCGGTTCCACCGCAGGGTGGTCGTAAGCACCCGCATCAGGAATTCATCCAGATCGACACCACCAATGTGCTGTTCATTGTGGCTGGGGCCTTTGCCGGACTCGAGGACATCATCGGATCGCGGTCCGGCCGCAAGGGCATTGGATTCGGGGCCCCGCTCAACGAGGTCAAGGACAACGTGGACAGCTACGGCGAGGTGATGCCGGAGGACCTGCTCAAATTTGGGCTGATTCCTGAATTCATTGGACGCCTGCCTGTGATCACCACCGTGTCCAACCTTGACCGCTCGGCGCTTATCCAGATTCTCTCCAAGCCCAAGAACGCGCTGGTCAAGCAGTACCAGAAGATGTTCCAGCTGGACGGCGTAGAGCTTTTGTTCGACGACGACGCCCTGGACTCGATTGCCGACCAAGCGCTTGAACGCGGGACTGGAGCCCGCGGCCTGCGGGCCATCATGGAAGAAGTGCTGTTGCCGGTCATGTTCGACCTGCCCAGCCGCGACGACATCGCCAGCGTGGTCATCACCGCGGATGCCGTCAACAAGAAAGGCCAGCCCACGATGATCGCACACGAAGTCGTGGCGAAGCGGCGGAATAAGTCCGCCTAGCCCGAGGTTGGCATAGCTGGTGCCGGACGCACATTCTTCCGGCCAGCCGCGTCCCCTTACGTCCTATCCGAGGAGTTCCCTGTGCCCGAGCAGACCGCAAACAAGGTTGATTTCTGGTTCGACCCCATGTGCCCTTTCGCCTGGGTCACATCCCGCTGGATTGGCGAAGTGGAAGACGTCCGTGGCATCGAGACCACCTGGAACGTCATGAGCCTTTCGGTGCTCAACGAAGGCCGCGAACTTCCGGCAGAGTACGCGGAGAAGATGGAGCTTGGCTGGGGACCGGTCCGGGTCATCATTGCCGCCCGCGAGCTGCACGGAGACGAGTACATCAAGCCGCTGTACGACGCGATGGGTTCCCTCATCCACCACGAAGGCATCAAGGATTTCGCCGAGGTCATCTCCAAGGCCCTGGCTGAAACGGGCCTGCCCGCCGAGTTGGCCCGCTTCGCCGATTCCGAGGAATACGACGTCCAGCTGCGTGCCAGCCACGAATCCGGTATTTCCTTGGTGGGCCAGGACGTGGGGACTCCGGTGGTCGCGGTCAACGGCACTGCGTTCTTCGGCCCCGTCCTGACCCGTATTCCCCGAGGCGAAGAAGCCGGCCGAATCTGGGATGCCACGGTCACGCTGGCCGGCTACCCGCACTTCTTTGAACTGAAGCGCAGCCGGACGGAAAGCCCCGAATTCAACTAGCCTGAGCCGTGGCAGTCGTTTGAGCCGCAGGCACCGTTATTTCAGGAAGCGCGACGTTCTACGGTCCGCCAGGATCTTTCCGTTTGTTTGGCAGCCCGGGCAATACTGCAACGCAGTGTCGGCAAAGGACACCTCGCGGATCGTGGTTCCGCACACCGGGCATGGCTGGCCCGCCCTGCCATGCACCCTCATGGTGCTCCGCTTCGCGTCCTTGAGCTCGTTGGAGGCTTTGCCGGTTGCGGCGGCGACAGCCGCACCCAGGACGCTTTCGATGGCCTCATAGAGGACCTGGGTGGTACTCCTGTCCAGCGACTTGGCGATCGCGAACGGTGAAATTCTGGCGGCGTGGAGGATCTCGTCGCTGTAGGCGTTCCCGATGCCCGCGATGACGCTCTGGCTCCGGAGCAGCCCCTTGATTTGGTGAGAGCTTGTGGCCAGGATCCCGGCCAAGGTTTCGGCGGTGAATTCCGGGCTCAGGGGGTCCGGACCCAGGGTTGCGATACCCGGGACGTCCAATGGGCTTCGTACCACGTACACGGCAAGGCTTTTCTTCGTGCCCGCCTCCGTCAGATCCACGCCGACGTGTGTTGAGCCGTCGCTCTTTGTGAAGCTGAGCCTGGCGGCAATATTGCTGCCGCCCATCCGTAGCTGGGCCTGCGATGGCTGCTCGGTGTAGCGCAACCATCCGGCCTTGGCGAGGTGGAAAATGAAATGGATCCCGTCGGCGTCGAGACTGATGAACTTGCCGAAGCGCTCCACCCCGAGGACTTTCCGGCCCTCCAGGGACGAATACGGTGGATCGGCGGTCTTGAGCACCGCAAAGGAGGTGATCTGGATCTTCGTCAATTCGGCACCGAGAAGGTTCCTGCCCAGGAAGGCGGCTAGTCCGGCCACTTCGGGAAGTTCTGGCATAGCAACACTGTGCCACAAAGCACCCAACGCCAGAACCCCGAAGGCCAGTCACGAACGCCGTGAATTACATCCCAGTAGTTCCTGAGGAGGGCTTGTGCTGGCTGGGGAGCGGGTCAAGAATAGAACTTACCCACTTCGAAAGAAGGGGGACACGGAAACCAAAGATTCAGTGATATGTATCTGACGCAGCCTTCGGCAAAGTTGGATGCAAGCTACCAGTGACGAGGTAGGAAGACCTGAAAGTCTGAGGATTCCGCCAGACTGTCAAGACGTCACCGGACAGCCGAAAAGTCGAAGCCCCACCAACGGCTAAACGCTGATGGGGCTTCCCCTTTGCCCGAAAACTCACGGACAGAGCCCGGAAACTCCCGGGCTCTTCGAAACTAGGCTTGCGCGGGCTCCTCGGCAGGCGCCAGGACCACGTCGCTCACCGTGAGTTCGCCGTCAGCGGCTACTAGCGAAATCTCCTGTGCGTTGGCCGCAGCCTTCAAATCTCCCAGTCCGGCTTCCAGCTGTGCAACAAAGGATTCGCCCGCAGTGATCGTGGCGGAGAGAACTTCGGTGCGCTGCTTGACCTTGGCCTCCGACTTGGCCTTGCGGATACCGCTCAGCGCAATGCCAACGGTGCCCAGCATGGTGGTGTCGCCGCCGACGATTTCCAGGGCAGACGGCCACGCCGCACGGTGCACTGAGCCTACGCGCCACCAGCTCCAGACTTCTTCGGTGGCGAAGGGCAGGAACGGTGCGAACAGGCGCAACAGTGAATCCAGTGTGGTGGCGAGGGCCGCGAGGACGGAGGCCTGCTCCGTCTCGCCGGCGGCACCGTAAGCGCGGTCCTTGATGAGTTCAACATAATCGTCAGTGAACTGCCAGAAGAACGATTCCGTGATCTGGAGGGCGCGCGCGTAGTCGTAGTTGTCGAACGCCTTGGTGGACTGGGCCACCACGTCGGCCAGCTGTGCCAGCAGTGCGCGGTCCAGGGGGTTGCCCAGGACGGACAGGTCCGCGCCGACAACCGAGTTCTCGGTTGCGCCCAGATTCAGCACGAACTTGGAGGCGTTGAGCAGCTTGATGGCCAGGCGGCGGCCGATCTTCATCTGGGCGATCTCGTAGGCGGTGTCCGCGCCAAGCTTGGCCGAGGCAGCCCAGTAGCGGACGGCGTCGGAACCGAATTCGTTGAGGACGTCGGTCGGAACCACCACGTTGCCCTTGGACTTGGACATTTTCTTGCGGTCCGGGTCCAGGATCCAGCCCGAGATGGCAGCGTGCTTCCACGGTGCGCTGTTCTGGAGGGCATCGGCCCGCACGGCCGAGGAGAAGAGCCAGGTGCGGATGATGTCGTGGCCTTGGGGACGGAGGTCGAAGGGGTAGACCTTGCCGAACAGTTCCTCGTCACGGCTCCAGCCGCCCACGATCTGCGGTGTCAGGGAGGACGTGGCCCAGGTATCCAGGACATCCGCGTCACCGATGAAGCCGTTGGGCTGCTCGCGCCGGGACTCGTCGAAGCCCGGAGCGGCGTCCGCCGCAGGGTCCACGGGCAGGGACTCGTCGGACGGGAGTATCGGGTTCGCGTAGTCCGGGTTGCCCTGGGCATCAAGCGGGTACCAGACGGGGATCGGCACGCCGAAGAAGCGCTGGCGCGAAACGAGCCAATCGCCGTTCAAGCCGGAGATCCAGTTCTCATAGCGGGAGCGCATGAAGGACGGGTGGAACTCGATCTCGTGTCCTCGCGCGATCAACCGTTCGCGGCGATCCTCGTCCCTGCCGCCATTGCGGATGTACCACTGGCGCGATGTGACAACTTCGAGTGGCTTGTCGCCCTTTTCGAAGAAGTTCACCGGGTGCGTGATCTTCGTGGGCTCGCCGTCCAGCAGATCGGCAGCCGTGAGGAGTTCCACCACGGCTTCCTTCGCGCCGAACACCGTCTTTCCGGCGATCGCGGCATAGGCTTCACGGCCGGCGTCGGTGGTGATCCATTCCGGAGTCTCGGCGATGATGCGCCCGTCACGGCCCACAATCGCCCGGGTGGGCAACTGCAGCTCGCGCCACCAGGTGACGTCCGTCAGGTCGCCGAAGGTGCAGACCATGGCGATGCCCGAGCCCTTGTCCGCCTTGGCAAGCGGGTGCGCCTTGACCTCCAGTTCGACATCGAACAGGGGAGACGTGACGGTCTTGCCGAACAGCGGCTGGTAACGCTCGTCGTCGGGGTTTGCCACCAGGGCCGCGCACGCCGCGAGCAGTTCCGGGCGCGTGGTCTCGATGTAGATCTTTTCGCCGTCGGCGGTGAAGAAGGGGTAGCGGTAGTACGCTCCGGCAACTTCGCGGTCCTCCAGTTCGGCCTGCGCGACGGCGGTGCGGAACGTCACGTCCCACAACGTGGGAGCCTCCGCCATGTAGGCGTCGCCGGCGTTCAGGTTCGCGAGGAAGGCGCGCTGGGACACCGCACGGGAAGTGTCATCGATAGTGCGGTAGGTGAGGTCCCAGTCCACGGACAAGCCAAGGGTCTGGAACAGGTTCTCGAAGACCTTCTCGTCCTCGACGGCGAGTTCCTCGCAGAGTTCGATGAAGTTCTGCCGGGAGACGACGTCGAAGTCCCGCTGGTTCTTTGCGGGCTCCGCCGGCGGGCGGTAGTCGGCGTTGTACGGAATGGCAGGATCGCAGCGGACGCCGTAGTAGTTCTGGACGCGGCGCTCGGTGGGCAGGCCGTTGTCGTCCCAACCCATCGGGTAGAACACGTTCTTGCCGGTCATGCGCATGTAGCGGGCCTGGACATCCGTCTGCGTGAACGAGAACATGTGGCCAACATGGAGCGAACCCGAAGCGGTAGGCGGGGGAGTGTCGATCGAGTAGACCTGCTCCCGGGTGGTGTCCGGGTTGAACTTGTAGGTTCCTTCGTCCAGCCAGCGCTGCGTCAGGGCAGCCTCAAGGCCTTCAAGGGCCGGCTTGTCGGGAACGTTGATGGGGGCGGTGGCGGGCGTGTCTGTACCCTGCGTTGATTCAGCCATGGGCCAATTGTTTCATGGCCCCCATTGTTCCGCGGCACGCGGACGTGCAGTAGCATGCGGCCCATGACGGAACTCAAAGATGTTTTGGCTATCAAGCGCATCTATGACGAAGCAGCCGACGACGACGGCTACCGGGTTTTGGTGGACCGGCTCTGGCCGAGAGGGGTATCCAAGGAACGCGCCCGTTTGGATCTCTGGCTGAAGGAGATCGCACCGTCGCCGCCGCTGCGCACGGAATTTGCGCACATGCAGGAGCATTTCGCGGACTTCAAGAAGCAGTATGAGGCCGAGCTGGAACAGAATCCCGCCGTGGACCAGTTGCTGGAGTTGGCGGCCGGCAAGACGCGCCTGACCCTGCTTTACGGAGCCCGGGACCCCGAAGTCAACCACGCCCGCGTGCTCCTGGAGTTCTTGCTAGGCGCCGGGACGGCGGGCACATGACCCCGCAGCACCCGCGCTTTGCGCGGGCTTACGCCCGAGCGGTTCCAGCGATAAACCGCCGCGGCGGCACCGAGCACCGGCGCAGCTTGCTGGCCGGCCTGCGGGGCCGGGTCATCGAGGTCGGTGCCGGCGAGGGCTCGTCGTTCGGCTTGTACCCGGCCACTGTCGAAAATGTCCTCGGGGTTGAACCTGACGACTACCTCAGGGGCCTTGCTGAGCAGAAGGCAAAGCTCGTTGCTGTCCCGGTCGCGGTTGTTCCCGGCACCGCCGAGAACATTCCAGCGGCCGATGGCGAGGCGGACGCCGTCGTGGTCAGTCTTGTCCTGTGCAGCGTCGCTGACCAAGCTGCGGTCTTGGCGGAAATCCGCCGGGTGCTTCGTCCCGGCGGAACCTTGGCGTTCTACGAGCACGTGCGTTCGGATCGGAGGGTTCTCGCTGCAGTCGAGGATCTGCTCACTCCCGTTTGGCAGCGTATGGCCGGGGGCTGCCATCCCAACCGCGACACCCTCCAGGCGATCGCTGCCGCCGGTTTTCAGGTGCTGGACACTGAGCGTTTCGGCTTCTCGGCGGGGCCACTGTCCCCGCCGATCGCCCACATCCTTGGCCGTGCGATTTCTCCCGATGAACCACGTTAGGGTGGTGCCATGACTGAGGAAGTACAGACGAAGACCGCAATAGTGACCGGCGCCAGCACGGGAATCGGCGAGGCCACAGTGCGGGCCCTCACCGCAGATGGATGGAAGGTGTTCGCCGTCGCCCGCCGCGCGGACCGGCTCGAGGCCCTCGGCGCCGAGACCGGAGCCGTGCCGTTTGCAGCGGATATCACCAACGACGACGACGTCGCCGCCTTGCTCTCGGCCGTCACCGAAGCAGGGGGAGCAGACACCCTCATCAATATTGCCGGCGGTGCACGAGGCGCAGACACCCTGGCCAATGCGCAGACCGAAGACTGGGACTGGATGTACCAAGTCAACGTGCTCGGCACCCTGAAGCTGACCCGGGCCTTCCTCCCGATGCTGCGGGCCAACGGGGAGGGCACCGTCCTGAACTTGACGTCGACTGCGGGCTTCACAGCCTACGAGGGTGGCGGCGGATACAACGCGGCCAAGTTTGCCCAGCACGCGATGACCGCCGCCCTGCGGCTGGAGGAAGCCGAGAACAACATCCGCGTGATCGAGGTTGCGCCCGGTCTCGTCCGCACTGAGGAGTTCGCGCTCAAACGCCTCGGTGATGCTACTGCTGCAGCCAAGGTGTACGCCGGCGTCGAGAAGCCGCTCACGCCTGAGGACGTCGCCGACGTCGTCAAGTACGCAGTCTCAGTGCCGCACCACATCAACCTGGACGAGATCATTGTGCGTCCGGTGGCGCAAGCAGCTACCCACAAGTTGATCCGCAAGGGCTAAGGGGAACCGGCGCCGCGCGTTCCATGCCCCAAGTGGAGCTCGCGGCGCCGCTGCCGCTAGACTTGTGGCACAAGCTTTGACCCGGACATCACCGGTGAGCTTCCGGAAGAACGCCCCTGGCACCAAGGGTTAGTAGAACCGGACGGGTAAGCCCGTCACAGCAGCAATGAGCGGCCGAACGCCGGAGCAGCTCTCCTCAAAGGAGCAGTGCCAGCGGGCGGTAAGTGAGGTGGTACCGCGGTACCGGCGCTGTTGGAAACAACGGCCTGGCGCCGTCCTCGCATCCTGAATGAAACTTTGTGTTCACCGGCTCAACCCCAGGATGAAGAGATGACGTATTACCCCAAGGCCTCCGCAACACTGTCCGGCACAGCTTTGTCCGGCACAGCTTTGTCCGGCACCGCAACAGGAGTGTCCGCCTCCGTGAAGTTCCCGGAGATCGAAGAGCGCATCCTCAAATACTGGGATGAGGACGGCACCTTCCAAGCCAGCATTGACCAGCGCAGCGCTGATCTTCCCGGCGGGCACCCTGGCAGCAACGAGTTCGTCTTCTATGACGGCCCTCCCTTCGCCAACGGCCTGCCCCACTACGGCCACCTCCTGACCGGTTACGCCAAGGACCTGGTGGGCCGCTACCAGACCCAGCGGGGCAAGCGCGTCGAGCGACGCTTCGGCTGGGATACGCACGGCCTTCCCGCTGAGCTCGAAGCCATGAAGCAACTGGGCATGACCGACAAGACCCAGATCGAAGCCATGGGCATCGACAAGTTCAACGACGCCTGCCGCGCCTCGGTCATGAAGTACGCGGACGAGTGGAAGAGCTATGTCACGCGCCAGGCGCGCTGGGTGGACTTCGACAACGACTACAAGACACTCAACGTCGAATACATGGAGTCGGTCCTCTGGGCCTTCAAACAGCTCCATGAAAAGGGCCTCACCTACAACGGCTACCGCGTCCTGCCGTACTGCTGGAAGGACGAGACCCCGCTGTCCAACCATGAGCTGCGCATGGATGACGATGTCTACAAAAACCGCCAGGACCAGACCGTCACCGTGACTTTCCCCATCAAGGCAGGGGAGTCGGACCTCTCCAAGTCCCTCGAAGGTGTGCAGGCGCTCGCCTGGACCACCACCCCTTGGACGCTGCCCACCAACCTGGCGCTCGCCGTCGGGCCCGACATCTCCTACGCGGTGGTTCCGGCCGGTCCGAACGGCATCAAGGCCGCCTCCCCGGAGGCCCCCGTGACGGGCAGCTTCCTGCTGGCCGCCGATCTTCTCGGCACCTACGCCAAGGATCTCGGGTACGACGACGGCGCTGCCGCGGCCGCCGCCGTCACCGCCAGTTACACGGGCTCCCAGTTGGCTGGCCTGGAGTACGAGCCGCTTTGGGATTACTTCTCCGACGTCGAGAAGTACGGTACGCAGAACGGCTGGCGGTTCCTCGTAGCGGACTACGTCACCACCACGGACGGTACGGGCATCGTCCACCAGGCTCCGGCCTACGGTGAAGACGACCAGAAAGTCTGTGAGGACGCCGGTATCCCCGTGGTGCTTTCCGTCGACGAAGGCGCCAAGTTCCTCCACCTGTTCGCGCACGGGCCCCTTGCCGAGATCTCCGGGCTGCAGGTGTTCGATGCCAACAAGCCGATCACGCAGGCCCTCCGTTCCGGCGGTCGTTTGGTTCGCCAAGCCAGCTACGAGCACAGCTACCCGCACTGCTGGCGCTGCCGTAACCCCTTGATCTACCGCGCTGTGTCTTCCTGGTATGTGGAGGTCACCAAGTTCAAGGACCGGATGTCCGAACTGAACCAGGAGATCAACTGGATCCCCGGCAACGTCAAGGACGGACAGTTCGGCAAATGGCTGGCCAACGCCCGCGACTGGTCCATCAGCCGCAACCGTTACTGGGGCTCGCCCATCCCGGTGTGGCAGTCCGATGACCCCGAGTACCCGCGCACCGACGTCTACGGCTCCCTCGCCGAGATGGAGGCCGATTTCGGCCGTCTTCCGATGAACAACGACGGCCAGGTTGACCTGCACCGCCCGTTCATCGACGAACTGACCCGGCCCAACCCGGACGACCCGCGCTCTCCTGAAGACGGCCAGTCCACCATGCGCCGAGTTGAGGACGTCCTGGACGTCTGGTTCGATTCCGGTTCAATGCCCTACGGCCAGGTGCACTACCCGTTCCAGAACGAGGAATGGTTCGACACCCACAACCCTGCAGACTTCATCGTGGAGTACATCGGGCAAACCCGCGGCTGGTTCTACATGCTGCACATCTTGTCCACGGCACTCTTCGACCGGCCGGCCTTCCGCAATGTGATCAGCCATGGCATCGTCCTGGGCTCGGATGGGCAGAAGATGTCCAAGAGCCTGCGTAACTACCCGGACGTCTCCGAGGTCCTGGACCGCGACGGCTCCGACGCCATGCGCTGGTTCCTGATGTCCAGCCCCATCCTGCGCGGCGGCAACCTCGTGGTCACCGAGCAGGGAATCCGCGACGGCGTCCGCCAGGTCATCTTGCCGCTGTGGAACGTGTACAGCTTCTTCACTCTGTACACGAACGCCTCCAATAGTGGCGCCGGCTATGACGCCAAACTGCGCTACGACGGCTACACAGACACCCTGGACCAGTACCTTCTGGCAAACACCGGGGACCTCGTCCGCAACATCACTTCCAGCCTGGACGAATACGACATTTCCGGCGCCTGCGATGAGCTGCGCAGCTACCTGGACATGCTCACCAACTGGTACGTGCGCCGCAGCCGCCAACGCTTCTTCGACGAGAACACCGACGCTTTCGACGCCCTCTACACGGCGCTCGAAGCCGTCTGCCGCGTCTCTGCATCGCTGCTTCCCCTGGTTTCCGAGGAGATCTGGCGGGGCTTGACCGGCGGCCGCTCCGTGCACTTGGCGGATTGGCCCGAGGCCGCGCTGTTCCCCGCAAACCCGGATCTCGTGCAAGCCATGGACCGCGTCCAGCAAATCTGCTCGGCCGGTTCCAGCCTGCGCAAGGCCGCCAACCTCCGCGTTCGCCTGCCGCTGCAGGAACTCGCGGTGGTGGCACCCGGTGCGGATGCGCTGGAAGGCTTCGCCGCCGTCGTCGCGGACGAACTGAACCTGCGTTCCGTCCGGCTCATGGACGCCGCCACGGCGTCGCCGGAGGAATTCGGCATCGAGCAGAAACTCGTGGTCAATGCCCGCGCGGCAGGTCCACGCCTGGGAAAGAACGTCCAGCAGGCCATCAAGGGCTCCAAGTCCGGCGACTGGTCGGTTTCCGATGCAGGGGTGGTCACGGCAGGCGGCCTCGAACTGGAACCGCAGGAGTACACGCTGGAAACCGTCGTCGCGGAATCGGCTGACGGATCCTCCGCGGCAGTGGCTGTCCTCCCCGGTGGTGGCTTCGTGGTCCTGAACACCGAGGTCACCCCGGAACTTGCTGCCGAAGGCCTGGCGCGCGACATGGTCCGTGCCATCCAGCAGGCCCGCAAGGACGCCGGACTCAACGTCAGCGACCGCATCCACACCACCGTGCTGGCTGTCCACGACGTTGTTGACGCGCTTCGCGCCAATGAAGAGTTGGTCAAGACCGAAACCCTGTCCCTCAAGCTCGACCCCGTCGTCTCCGGCGACGCCGTCGAGCCGCAGATCACTGTTACCAAGATCGAGGCCTAGTACATGAGCGACGAATTCTCCGTAGAAAGCGTCTACGCCGAACTCCTGGGCCGCGCCCCGGAAAACAAAATGGAGCCGCGGCTGGCGCCGCTGTACCGGGCCATGGACGTGCTGGGGGAGCCCAACAAGGCGTTCCCGATCATCCACATCACCGGCACTAACGGCAAGACATCCACCGCCCGCATGATTGAGGCTGGGCTTCGCGCCCATGGCTTGAGTACCGGCCGCTACACCAGCCCGCACCTGTCGAAGGTCACCGAGCGCATCAGCATCGACGGCGAGCCGGTTTCGGATGAGACCTTCGTCCGGATCTGGGACGAGATCCGGCCTTACCTCGAGATCGTGGACAAGGAACTCGAGGCCGACGGCCAGCCCAAGCTCACATACTTCGAGTGCCTGACCATCCTCGGTTTCGCGATCTTCGCTGACCAGCCCGTCAATGTCGCTGTCATTGAGGTTGGCCTTGGTGGCATCACCGATGCCACCAACGTAGGCGACGGCCAGGTTTCCGTGGTCACGCCGATTTCGCTCGACCACACGGATCTCCTCGGCGACACCACGGAGGACATCGCCCGCGAGAAGGCTGGGATCATCAAGCCTGGCGGCTTCCTGGTCAGCGCGGCCCAGCCCGTGGACGCCGCGCAGGTGCTCTTGGAGAAGGCGCGCGAGGTTGGGGTGCCGTTCCGCTTCGAAGGCGTCGAATTCGGCGTGGAGTCCCGCAGCGTCGCCGTTGGAGGTCAAGTGCTGACCATCCAGGGGCTCGCTGGCCGCTATCAGGACCTGCTGCTGCCCTTGCACGGCGCCCACCAAGCTGAGAACGCCGCAGTCGCCGTCGCGGCCCTCGAAGCGTTCCTGGGTGGCGGCGAAAAAGAGCTCGACGGCGATGTCCTCCGCGAGGCTTTCGGCAACGTCACGTCGCCCGGCCGTCTTGAAGTGGTACGCACCGCTCCCACGATCATCGTGGACGCCGCCCACAACCCTGATGGCATCCGCGTCTCGGCCGAGGCAATCGAAGAGGCCTTCAGCTTCAGCAAGCTGGTGGTGGTCCTCGGGGTCCTCAAGGAAAAAGACGCGGAAGAAATCCTGCGGCAGCTCAAGGAATCCCTGGGCGGACTGGCAGAAGAGTTCTGCTTCACGCAGTCGAGCTCACCGCGGGCCATCCCGGCCGCGCAACTGGCCGATCTCGCCGTCGACCTCGGATTCGGTGCGGACAACGTCCACATTGCTGAGAAGCTCGATGACGCGATCGAATGGGCTGTGGAACGCGCTGAAGCCAACGAAGACCTGGCCGGCGGGGTACTTGTCACCGGTTCCATCACCGTGGTGGCCGAAGCCCGCGTGCTCCTTGGAAAGGCCGGTGCCTAAGCATGGCCAAACTCACGAAGGCCCAGCGCGAGTGGCGCCCGGGGATGCGCAAGAAGCGCCGTTCCACCAAGGTGATGTTTGCTTCGACCGTGCTCCTCCTGGAAGCTTTCGTCGCTTTCTTCGCCACCTTGGCTGTTTTCGGCCTGAAGCGTGGAGAGATATCGCCGGCACTGATCCTGACCTTCGGCATTACATTAAGCGTTGTGCTGGTCCTGGCCTGTGCTGTCCTCAGCAAGCCGTGGGGCGTCGGAGTTGGCTGGGCATTGCAGCTGGTTCTGATCCTTACTGGATTCGCCGAGCCTACGATGTTCGTCGTGGGAATCCTGTTTGCGGCGTGCTGGTGGTACGGCATCCGCGCCGGCATGAGGATTGACCGCGACAACGCCAAGCGCGATCGCGAACAAGCCGAGTGGAACGCCTCGCACGGGGAAGACGCTACGGGTCAGTCCGCTTGAGCCGAACCACGTAAACTGGCTGGGAAACCCACACACCACCACATTGGAGCAACCGTGAGCATTGAGCGCACCCTTGTACTGATCAAGCCCGACGGCGTCGCCCGCAACCTGAGCGGCAGCATCCTCGCCCGCATAGAGTCCAAGGGATACTCCTTGGTCGAATTGAAGAAGGTCAACGCCACCCGCGAGCTGCTGGAGGAGCACTACGAAGAGCACCTCGGCAAGCCGTTTTACGAGCCGCTGGTTGAGTTCATGCTCAGCGGCCCGGTTGTCGCCGCCATTTTCGAGGGCCATCGCGTGATCGAGGGCTTCCGCTCCCTTGCCGGAACCACGGACCCGACGACGGCGGCACCGGGCACCATCCGCGGTGACTTCGGCCGCGACTGGGGCCTGGCCGTGCAACAGAACCTGGTGCACGGTTCCGACTCGGTTGATTCCGCCGAGCGCGAGATCAAGATCTGGTTCGGCGCGTAGTTTCCCCCAAGCCAATGGCAGAAGGGGCCCATGTTCACGCGAACATGGGCCCCTTCTGCGGTTAATAGCTCAGTTACGGGATAAGCGCTCAGTAGCCCGATGTGCCAATGAAGACGTTGATGAAGGCAAAGAAGATGCTCGCGATCACGGCAACGTAGAGGAGCGCGGAAATGATCCAACCGGATTCGCCTAGGATCTTGGCCAAGCGGGCGGGCGCCGGAATGACCCCATGCACCATGTTCCTGATGGTCACGAACACGAAAAGCGGAATCATGCATGCCCACACCACCATGCAGAACGGGCACAAGACGTGAATGACATACAAAGCCTGCGACCACAGCCACACGATGAAGATGAAGCCCAGTGTCACGCCGGTCTGAAGCCCGACCCAGTACCAGCGGGCGAACTTGGCCCCCGCAAAGATGGCCATGGCCGTGGTGATGATCACGGCAAAGGCTACGATGCCGATGAACATGTTGGGGAAGCCGAAGACCGAACTCTGCGGTGTCTTCATGACACTGCCGCAGGACACCCACGGATTGACGTCGCAGACCGTTGCGTGGTTCGGGTCGATGAGGACCTGCAATTTCTCGAGGACGAGCGCGCCGGATGCCAGCCAGGCTATGGCGCCGGTGACGAGCAGCAACCACGCAATGGGCCGGTCGCGGACCATGCGCGGCACGGCCGCGTCGGCGGCGTTTCCCCCATCGGGGCTTTTCCCTGCGTTGTCCTTCCCGGTTTTCTCTTGCCGGAGGGAGAGGGAGTTGTTATTGGCCAGGTTCGGGCTGGCGGGGCTCGGCATGGTTAGCGGTCCTTTACTGGAAAGCCCGGCCCGGGGCCGGGGGTGCTCTTGGGAGGATTCTAGCCTCGGTGGCTGGATGCGGCGTCCAGACGACCACGGCACGGAAGCTTTCGCGAGGTGATTCCTGCCGGGAGCGCGGGCGTGTGAGAGAATGAACATGGCCGGAAGCCGATCCACATGCGGAATCCGGTCCGGTATCTTGTTCGCAAGACCGCCATTCACGTGCAGGGCATGCCCAGGATCCGTTGATCCACGGTAGGCCCGCGGTGGCAATGGACGGCACCTGGTTGTGGCACTAGAACAACGGGTTTGGATCAAGGCCGGCTTTCCGTGAATGCCGCACCCTCAAGCTGGTGCGAACCGGAAAGACCACTACTGACTTCTGTCAACGCCTGCGGGTTTTGACAATATTTGCCCCTCTGGGCGCCGGATGTGGCGGTTGCGCAAGGGCAGGAGTGTCACCACATATGGATAACGAGCAAGTTGTAGCCGTCGCCGAAGATGCGGCGTCCACCGAGACCACTGAAGCACCCAAGAAAGCCACCCGAACCCGCCGCAAGGCGGTGCCGAAGACGGTCGCCGCGGAAGAGACCCCCGACGCCGGAGCTGCAGCATCCGTTGCGGAGCCACTTACCGAAGACGCAGGTGCCGACGCGTCCAAGGCTCCTGTCCGGCGCACCCGGACACGGAAGAAGGTCGAAACGCCGGAGCCGCTGCCAGGATTCGCTGAAGAAGCTCCGGCCGGTGGCGAGGTAGCAGGGGCCGCCGCCGTCGTGGAACCTGAAATTGCGGCAGAAACTGAAGCGGTCCCGGAAAAGCCGGTCCGCCGTCGTCGTACTACGAAGGCGAAGACCGTAGAGCCGGTTGTCGAAGAAGCCGAGGTTGAAGCGCTGGCTACCGAGGTTGCGCCCGAGGAAACCACTGAGGAACCGGCCGCCGAGCCCGCAGCTGCAAGCCCGGTCGCCTCGCTGTTCCTGGAACCGGCCTCCGTCACGTCCATGATCTTCCAGGCACCCGACTTGAGCGCAGTTGCCAGGCCGGTCGTCGTCGAACAGGAATCTGTAGCCGACGCTGAGGAAACTGCCGAGGATGGGGAACTCGACGATGCCGGCAGCCGCCGCCGCCGTCGCAGCCGCGGGCGCCGTGGGCGTCGCGGCACCGAACGCGAAGATGCCGCTGGCGAAGAAGCTTCCGCGGAATCCGACGACGAGGTGGAAGCCGGTACCGAGGAAGTCCTTGAGGAAGGCGTGACCTCCCGACGTCGTCGGCGCCGTCGTCGTGGCGACCAGGACCTGGAGCTGACGGGCGGCGGAGACGACGATCCCCCCAACACTGTGACCCGTGTCCGCGCTCCCCGCGCACACGTTGAGTCCACGAGCAGCTCCGACCGCGTCACTAGCGTCAAGGGCTCCACTCGCCTTGAAGCCAAGAAGCAGCGCCGCCGCGAGTCCCGCGAGACCGGCCGCCGCCGCCAGGTCATCACCGAAGCCGAATTCCTGGCTCGCCGCGAGTCCGTGGACCGCCAGATGATCGTTCGCCAGCGCGACGACAGGATCCAAATCGGCGTACTGGAAGACGGCGTGCTCGCGGAGCACTTCGTGTCCAAGACACAGCAGGATTCCCTGATCGGCAACGTCTACCTGGGCAAAGTCCAGAACGTGCTGCCGTCGATGGAAGCCGCATTCGTCGACATCGGACGCGGCCGCAACGCCGTGCTGTACGCCGGTGAAGTCAACTGGGATGCCGTCACTCTGGAAGGCAAACCGCGCCGCATTGAAAACGCCCTGAAGTCCGGCGATTCCGTGCTGGTACAGGTCACCAAGGACCCGGTTGGCCACAAGGGTGCGCGCTTGACGAGCCAGATTTCGCTCCCTGGCCGCTACCTCGTGTACGTACCAGGTGGTTCCATGACCGGCATCTCCCGCAAGCTGCCCGACGTCGAGCGCAACCGTCTAAAGAAGATCCTCAAGGATCGCCTCCCCGACAACGCGGGCGTCATTGTCCGGACCGCGGCTGAAGGTGCTTCCGAGGAAGAGCTGACACACGATATCAACCGCCTGCGGGCCCAGTGGGAAGGCATCGAAAGCCAGTCCACGTCCACCAAGATCCTTGCGCCCGAACTGTTGTACGGCGAACCGGACCTCACCATCAAGGTTGTCCGTGACGTCTTCAACGAGGACTTCTCGAAGCTCATCGTCTCCGGCGACGAAGCCTGGGACACCATCGAGGCCTACGTGACCTACGTGGCTCCGGATCTGGTAGGCCGCCTTGAGAAGTGGACTTCAGACCAGGACATCTTCTCGGCATGGCGCGTGGACGAACAGATCCACAAGGCATTGGATCGCAAGGTCTTCCTGCCCTCCGGCGGCTCCCTCGTGATCGACCGCACCGAAGCCATGACCGTTGTTGACGTCAACACCGGGAAGTTCACCGGCAGCGGTGGCAACCTCGAGGAAACCGTCACCAAGAACAACCTTGAAGCTGCCGAAGAAGTGGTCCGTCAGCTGCGCTTGCGCGACATCGGCGGAATCATCGTCATCGACTTCATCGACATGGTCCTGGAATCCAACCGCGATCTCGTGTTGCGCCGCCTGGTCGAGTGCCTCGGCCGGGACCGCACCAAGCACCAGGTTGCCGAAGTGACCTCGCTTGGCTTGGTCCAGATGACCCGCAAGCGCATGGGCACCGGCCTGCTTGAGGTCTTCGGCGAGCAGTGTGAGACGTGTGCTGGACGGGGAATCGTCACCCACGACGAGCCCGTGGAGCACCGCCGGGCCAATGTGGTGGCCGCCGAACACCACCACCCGCGCACTGAGTCACAGCCGGCCGTCCGCCCGGAGCAGCGCAAGCGCCGCCGCGGCAGGGGTACGGGGCAAGGGACAACTGAGCTCCCGCTGACCCCTCTGGCTCCGGTCCACGTCGAATCGACGGATCCCAATCGCCAGGCAGCAACCCGCGCTGCCCTCGCCACCATCGCGGCTGCCGCCCACGCTGCACACCTGCACGACGACGAGCTACACCACGCCGCGGATTCGCTCGCCGGCGGGCACGTAGCGGAAGCAACCCCGGTCCAGGCCCCCGCGGCCCCGGTCCAGGCTCCTGCCGCTTCTTCGAGTGGCGAGGAACGTTCAAAGCCTGTCCTGCGATTCGGCGGCGAGGAAGTGGCGTTGCCCTTCGTCCACCACGAAGAAGAGCCAGCGAGTGGCGCACCTGCCATGAGCTTGGATCTGTTGGCGCAGGCGTTCGCAGGCCTCGGCGAGGCCCCCGACACCGCGAGGATGGCGACAGAAGCCCAGGAAGCCCCCGCAGGGGCCTCCGCCGCTGCATCCGGGGAATCCTCGGAGTCGTCAGGATCGCCTGGACGCCGAGGTCGCCGCAACCGTAGTGCCAGCCGGGCCCAGGGTGCCGCCAACGCCACCGACGTGGAGCACCACGAGGTTGCCGCCCCTGCCTCCGGCGGGGCCGCGCACGAGGCCAAGGCTCCCGATGCTGCTCCGGCTAAGTCGACGGCGGCAGCGGAACCGATCATCCTCGGAGTCGGCGTGCCCAAGTCCGAGCTCTGAGCGAGTTACCCTGTCCGAAGCCCCGGCCGTTTCCGCTCCTGTGAAACCGCCGGGGCTTCGGCGTTGCTGGACATTTCAGCGGGCGCCGTGTGATCCGGGTTAAGCTAAAGGACTGACACGGGGTGCCGCGCACCAAGCCGGCTGAGACCAGACCCGTTGAACCTGTCCGGTTAGCACCGGCGAAGGGATGTCTCGTATGACTGTTTCAGCCCAATCAGCGGTCTACCCGCTCAAGGCCATCGAGCGCCCTATCCCCAGGGTCCTCAGCATTGCCGGCTCGGATCCTTCGGGTGGCGCCGGGATTCAAGCCGATCTGAAGAGCATTGCGGCCAACGGCGGCTACGGCATGGCCGTCATCACCGCGCTCACCGTGCAGAACACGCAGGGGGTCACTGCCGTCCATGTGCCTCCCGTGGCGTTCTTGCGCCAGCAGTTGGATGCCATTAGCACCGACATCACGGTTGATGCCGTCAAAATCGGCATGCTCGGGGACGCCGCGGTCATCCACGAAGTCCGCCGCTGGCTCGGCGAGGCGCGCCCCGCCGTCGTCGTGCTGGATCCGGTGATGATCGCCACCAGCGGCGACCGGCTCCTGGCGGAGTCCGCTGAAACCGCACTGCGGGAACTTCTGCCCCTCGCTGACTTGGTGACCCCCAACCTTCCTGAATTGGCCATGCTGCTTGGCGAACCTGAAGCCACTGACTGGGCATCGGCGCTGGAGCAGGGCAAACGCTTGGCTGCCGCCTGCGGAAACACCGTCCTGGTGAAGGGCGGCCATCTGCGGGGAGCCGACTGCCCGGACGCCCTCGTCAACACCGGGGGAGTCCTGAGCCAGGACGTCGTCGAGTTCGACGGCCTCCGGGTGGAGACCCGCAACAGCCATGGCACGGGGTGTTCCCTGTCCTCAGCGATGGCGACGGCGAAGGCGCGGCTTGGCGATTGGGAGTCAGCACTGCGTGTTGTCAAGCCCTGGCTCCAGGAGGCGCTGACCCAGTCCGAGGTGCTGGAAGTGGGGAAAGGCAACGGACCGATCCACCACTTCCACGCGCACCAGCACGCCCTCCAACCGGGTGCTTTCGCGGTCAGGATGTGGGACGCCGCCCAATCGGAACTCGAAGCGATCTACGGACTCGACTTCATCAGGGAACTGCGGTCCGGCGCGCTTGGTGAAGAGCAGTTCACCTACTACCTCTCGCAGGATGCCATCTATCTCAACGGCTATTCCCGGGTTCTGGCGCGGGCAAGTGCCCTCGCTCCCAGTGAAACCGAACAGCTGTTCTGGGCCCGCGGCTCGCAGATGTGCCTTGAAGTCGAGTCCGAGCTGCACCGGAACTGGCTCAGCGGACGCCAAGCCAGCGGAGAACCGGGACCCATCACCAAAGCCTACGTGGACCATTTGCTGGCGGCATCGGCGTCGGGCAGCTATGCCGTGTTGCTGGCCGCCGTCCTGCCCTGCTACTGGTTGTACGCCGAGGTGGGACAGCAGCTCCATCATGGCTATCTTCAGGCGGAAGCCTCCGAGGAGCACCCTTATGCGGACTGGCTGCGCACCTATGCGGACGAAGCGTTTGCGGAGGCTACCCGCAGAGCAATCGACATCACAGATGCTGCCGCGCAGGCAGCGTCCCCTGGGGAGCGGGCTGCGATGATGGAAGCATTCGCCCAGTCCTGCCGCTACGAAACTGCGTTCTTTGATGCTCCACGTGTGCATGGTTGAGCCTGGTTTCTGACGCGGAAAAGTTGGATCGTCAGGCCGTTTCGGCGGGAGCCGCAGCGTGTCGGACCAACGATCCGTACTTTTCCCGGCTGGCAGGGTAAGGTAGACGGGCACGGTACCGGACGGCGGCATAGCCAGTCTGTGGCAGCCATCCTGTGGCAGCCTCCGGGCCTGGCCTCATTTGCAGCCGAAGGCGAAACTAGCGTAATCTAGATCTTCGGTGCTTACGCCAACACTTGGGTTATGCCCCTAGAGACCTTTCATTTGGAACTAGCCTTTCACTTGGAACTGTTTGAGGGATGACTCATGGATTCCGTACCGGAGTCCACGGCGTTGAGGCACAGCGTGAACCAGGCCCGTTTTCGGATCGGGGTTCCGCACGCAAATTTAGTAATAAACGTCGAGAGAAGTGAGTGCCCAAGTGGTGTACGCGATTGTCCGCGCAGGCGGCCGCCAAGAAAAGGTTTCCGTTGGAGACTACGTAACCCTGAACCGCGTCCCCGGTGGAGCCGGCAGCACCCTTGAGCTGCCCGCACTGCTCTTGGTGGACGGTGACAAGGTCACCTCCGCTGCTGCGGATCTGGCCAAGGTCAAGGTTACGGCTGAGATCCTCGAAGACCTCCGTGGTCCGAAGATCGTCATCCAGAAGTTCAAGAACAAGACCGGCTACAAGAAGCGCCAGGGTCACCGTCAAGAACTGACCAAGATCAAGATCACCGGTATCAAGTAACCACTGGTTGCTGTTCAGGTTTTCAACAGATTCCCCAGAATTTAAAGGCAGGCATTTCAAATGGCACATAAAAAAGGCGCGAGCTCCACTCGCAACGGTCGTGACTCCAACGCCCAGTACCTCGGCGTAAAGCGCTTCGGTGGCCAGGTCGTTTCCGCAGGCGAGATCATCGTCCGCCAGCGCGGCACCCACTTCCACCCGGGCGCCGGTGTCGGCCGCGGTGGCGACGACACCCTGTTCGCCCTGCAGGCAGGTGCGGTTGAGTTCGGTACTCGCCGTGGCCGTCGCGTAGTGAACATCGTTGCTGCTGCAGCTGCAGAGTAATAACACGTTCTGAACGGGTGGAGCGGGCCGTATGGCCCGCTCCACCCGTCTCTTTAACCGCACTAGAATTTACTAGGGCGGGCGGCGCCGCATCAGCCGGCAACACGCACTTCAAGCAGTAATTTCCACATAGAGGAGAAACACGTGGCGACCTTCGTAGACCGGGTAGTACTTCACGTATCCGGCGGAACAGGCGGCCACGGCTGTGTCTCTGTTAAGCGCGAGAAGTTCAAGCCCCTCGGCGGACCCGACGGCGGCAACGGCGGTAATGGCGGTGACGTCATCCTGCGCGTCGATGCCCAGACCACCACTTTGCTTGATTACCACCACGCACCCCACCGCCACGCAACCAACGGTGGCCCCGGCATGGGCGACTGGCGCGGCGGCAAGAACGGTGAAACCCTCGTGCTTCCCGTCCCGGACGGCACTGTGGTCAAGACCAAGGACGGCGTTGTCCTTGCTGACCTTGTAGGTGAAGGCACCGAGTTCATCGCCGCTGCAGGCGGCCTGGGCGGCCTCGGTAACTCTTCGTTGTCTTCGCAGAAGCGCAGGGCTCCCGGTTTCGCCCTTCTCGGCACTGAAGGCGACTCCAGCGACATCGTCCTGGAACTGAAGTCCATCGCGGACATCGCGCTTGTTGGCTTCCCCTCCGCGGGTAAGTCCAGCCTCGTCGCGGCGATGTCAGCGGCGCGGCCCAAGATCGCCGACTACCCGTTCACCACCCTGATCCCCAACCTTGGCGTGGTTCAGGCCGGTGACGTCAGGTTCACCATTGCCGACGTTCCCGGGCTGATCGAGGGCGCGAGCGAGGGCAAAGGTCTGGGCCACAACTTCCTGCGCCACGTAGAGCGTTGTGCTGCGCTGGTGCACGTGCTGGACTGCGGGACCCTTGAAGCAGACAGGGACCCCCTCTCGGACCTCGCGATCATCGAGCAAGAGCTGGACAAGTACGCGGTGGACATGAGCTACGCCGGCGTTGACGGCGAAGTGGTTCCCCTGAACCAACGGCCCAAGCTTGTGGTCCTGAACAAAGTGGACCTGCCTGATGGTCGGGACATGGCCGAGTTCGTCCGTCCCGAACTGGAACAGCGCGGCTACCGCGTCTTCGAAGTCTCCGCCACGAGCCATGAAGGCCTGCGCCAACTGAGCTACGCCATGGGCGAGATTGTCATGGCGGCCCGCAAGGCGGTTGCCACTGCGCCTCCCAAGGTCCCAACGCCCGTTCTCCGCCCCCGCGCCGTCAATGAGTCCGGCTTCAAGATCCGCCGCGAGGAAAAGAACCTCGAGCCGCTCTTCCGTGTGCTGGGGGAGAAGCCGGTGCGCTGGGTCAAGCAGACCGACTTCACCAACGAAGAAGCCATTGGCTATCTTGCCGATCGCCTTGCCAAGCTCGGCATCGAGAACGAGTTGTTCAAGATGGGTGCCGTTCCGGGTGACACCGTCGTGATCGGCGAAGAGGACGGCGTCGTCTTCGACTGGGAGCCCACCATGATGGCGGGCGCCGAACTCCTGGCGACGCCTCGAGGCACGGATATCCGTGTTGCTGACATCGGCGACCGTCCCACCCGTTCGCAGAAGCGCGATGAGCAGCTCGAACGCCGCGAAGCGAAGGCCGCAGCACGCGCCGAGCTCGAAGCCGAGCGCAAGGCGGGCATCTGGACCGAGTCCGTCAGCGGCCGCCGTCTACCGAAGCCCCTGAAGGAAAGCGGCCTGGAAGCGGAAAATGACGACTAGTACGGCCCGCGTCCCTGAAGTGATTGAAGACGCCGACGTTGCTGAACGCCAGGCCTTGGCTGGCGCCAAGCGGATCGTGGTGAAGGTGGGTTCATCCTCGCTGACCAGCATCAAGGGCGGCATCTCGGAGAAAGCTCTGACGGCCCTCGTCCACGCATTGGCCGAGAAGCGCAACTCAGGGACGGAGATCATCCTGGTCTCTTCCGGTGCAATTGCGGCAGGTCTCGCGCCGCTTGGCTTGGCAAAGCGTCCCAAGGACCTTGCCACGCAGCAAGCCGCGGCCAGCGTGGGGCAAGGGCTGTTGATGGCGCGCTACTCGCAGGCTTTTGCCGCGCACGGTGTCACTGTCAGCCAGGTCCTGCTGACTGCGGATGATTTGATGCGGCGCACGCAGCACAGTAACGCGTACCGGGCGCTGGACCGTCTGTTGAACCTCGGCGTCGTGCCCGTCGTGAACGAAAACGACACTGTTGCCACACATGAAATCCGCTTCGGTGACAACGACCGGCTCGCAGCCTTGGTTGCGCACCTGGTCCGGGCTGACGCGCTGGTCCTGCTTTCCGACGTCGACGCACTCTACGACGGTCCGCCGTCGCTCGGTGCCAAGCGCATTCCGCTCGTCACTGGCCCCCAGGACCTGGTCGGCGTGACAATCGGCAAGGCGGGCAAAGCCGGCATCGGTACCGGAGGCATGACCACCAAGGTGGAGGCGGCGTCGATCGCGGCAGGCTCCGGCATCCACGCCCTGGTGACGTCCACAGCCAATGCCGCGGCCGCCCTCGCGGGCGAGGACGTAGGCACGTGGTTTGCCATCAACGGCAACCGCAAGCCCGTCCGCCTCTTGTGGCTGGCCCACCTCGCTTCTGTTCGGGGCCGTTTGGTGCTCGACGACGGCGCCGTCAGGGCCGTGCGCGATCGCCACACTTCGCTGTTGCCCGCCGGGATTTCCTCAGTGACGGGGGATTTCGAGCCTGGCGATCCTGTGGAGATGATCTCTGCCGAGGGCACCGTGATTGCCAGGGGACTGGTGAACTATTCCTCGGAAGAGCTTCCCCGCATGCTTGGCCGCTCCACCAAGGAGCTCGCCAAGGATCTTGGCCGCGGATATGACCGCGTAGTTGTTCATGTTGACGACCTCGTACTGGTTCAACCCTCCCGCTCCACTAAACTTGGAGAATGACTGAGGCCCTGACCCCTGATTCTCCTGTGATGACCGACGCCCTGGCTTCCGGCAATGCCGCCCAGGTGCCGGAAACTCCGGAGCCGGGAACCGTGCCACTCGCCCCCGGACTCGTCGAAGCGGCCGTGCATTCGATTGCGGACCGCTCACGCCAGGCCGCACGGCGCATGGGCCAGGCGAACCGTGCCTGGAAAGACCGCGCGCTGCACGCAATCGGTGCTGCCCTCAAGGAACAGCAGGGGCTAATCCTCGCTGCCAACGCCAAGGACGTTGAGTCAGGCCGGAGCAACGGAACGTCTGCTGCCTTGCTGGACCGCCTGACCCTGACTCCCTCTCGCATCGACGGCCTCGTCGCCGCCCTCGAAAACCTGGCAGGCTTGCCGGATCCCGTGGGCAACGTCGTCCGCGGCCAGACTCTTCCCAACGGGCTGCGCTTGCGCCAGGTCAACGTGCCCATGGGCGTGGTTGCAGCGATCTACGAGGCCCGCCCCAACGTCACCGTGGACATCGCCGGACTTGCGCTGAAAAGCGGCAACGCCGTGATCCTGCGCGGCGGATCGGCTGCGGCCCACACCAACGCGGCCCTGGTGACCATCCTCCGCGACGCCTTGGAATCCGTTGGCCTTCCGGCCGACGCTGTCCAGACCGTTGACCAGTTCGGCCGCGAGGGCGCCAATGTGCTCATGCGTGCCCGTGGTCGGGTAGACGTGTTGATTCCCCGTGGTGGACGGGACCTGATTCAGACTGTGGTCAACAACTCCTCCGTGCCCGTTATCGAGACCGGCGAAGGCAATGTCCATATCTTCATCGACGAGTCCGCCAGCGAAGACATGGCCGTCGATATCCTGCTCAACGCCAAGACCCAGCGGCCCAGCGTCTGCAACACCGTGGAGACGCTTTTGGTTCACTCGAAATCGACCGTGCTGCCGGCAGTCGCTGCCGCACTGCGTTCTGCAGGCGTAACTCTCCACGTCGATTCCCGGATCCAGGCAGCGCTGTCCGGCGCCGTGGATACGGTTCCCGCCGACGACGTCGATTGGGCTACGGAATACATGGACCTTGACCTCGCGGTTGCCATGGTGGACAGCCTCGACGAGGCAGTTGCCCACATCCGCAAGTGGTCCACCGGCCACACGGAAGCCATCCTGACGAACAACTTGGCCAACGCCGAGAAGTTCATCGCCGATATCGACTCTGCGGCTGTCATCGTGAACGCTTCCACGCGTTTCACTGACGGCGGCGAGCTCGGCTTGGGCGCAGAGGTGGGAATCTCCACGCAGAAGCTGCATGCTCGCGGTCCCATGGGCCTCACGGAACTGACCACCACCAAGTGGATCGTGCAGGGTGAAGGCCAGATCCGTAGCTAACAACGCTGTAACATAGAACAGAAGTCCTGAACGGTGGGAGGATCCGCCGTCGAAATCCTTTGAACCGCTAGGGGAGAAAATGCAGTTTCAGCAGATCGCCATTTCCATTCTCGCTCAAGGGGGCGAGAGCGAGGCGCCGGCGCCGTTGTGGGTTCCTCCGTTCGTCTTCGGCATCACCATCTTCTGCATCCTCCTGGTCCTGATGTTCGTGGCAGTCTCCTACACCAACCTCGGCAACCGTCACGACGCCGTCGACGAGCACTCGGATCCGCACCGCCAGCACCCGGCCAAGCACCCAGGGCTGGGTCACTAACATTTCCGCCGCAAAACCCTTCGAGGAAACGGGGCGCCGGCTTCGCCTGGGCGTGATGGGTGGGACATTCGATCCCATTCACCACGGCCACTTGGTCGCTGCCAGTGAGGTTGCTGCCAAGTTTCGGCTGGACGAGGTGGTCTTCGTGCCCACGGGACAGCCCTGGCAGAAGTCGAACAAGCAGGTCAGCGAAGCTGAGCACCGATACTTGATGACTGTTATTGCTACGGCTTCCAACCCCAATTTCACGGTAAGCCGTGTGGACGTGGACCGCCCCGGTCCCACATTCACTATCGACACCCTGCGCGATCTGCGGACCCAGCGGCCGGATGCCGATCTTTTCTTCATCACCGGCGCGGACGCCTTGGCGCAGATCCTGTCCTGGAAGGATGTCGACGAGCTCTGGTCCTTGGCGCACTTTGTGGGTGTCACCAGGCCCGGCCATGTTCTCGATGGCATGGGCAGGGAGGACGTCAGCCTCCTGGAAGTGCCTGCCATGGCGATTTCCTCGACGGATTGCCGCGCGCGTGTGGGTGCAGGCAATCCGGTCTGGTACCTCGTGCCCGACGGCGTGGTGCAGTACATCGCCAAATACAAGCTGTACTCGGGCAAACCCGGCATGGGGGAGCCCCTGCATGCTATGACCGGATCAGACCACCAAGCACGTACTGAGTGAGTTTTGAATGAGCCAGGAACAGCCCCCCATCCGTAGCCGGCGTGACCTTCGACGAGCCCGGGACGCAAGCCTGGAACAAACAGGCGGAAGCCCCGACGCAGCGGAGAACGCTTCTTCCGACGACGCCAACCATGCGCCCGGGGGAGCTTCGGTCAATCGGGTGCGCCGCGTAGCGGATGCCCCCGTGGATGCGAAGCCGGCAGCGGAACGTTCATCCCAGGCCCGTGCCCGCGACCGTGCCGCCCTCCGCGCCATCAAGGAGCTAGCGGACAAAGAGCAGCAACTTTCCCGAGGCGGTCCCCCTACACGCCGTCAGTTGCGTCTGCAGCAGCTACAGGAGGAAGTTGCCCCTGGTACTTCGGCGATCCCGATCGTCGCGGCACCCGGATCCAGGCCCAGGACATCCAGCATCCCAGCCCAGGCTTCCGGCAAGCGGCAACCCGGCGGCGCCCCCATCGGCACCTTGCCGGACGGTGGTGTCCGGGTTACGGCAGGGCCGCCTCCAGGTGCGCCGGAAATGACCGTGGAGCAGGCCTTGATGGCGCGCGAGCTCCTGGCTGCCCAAGCGAACAACCAGTCCAACAAGCTTGAGCACATCGCCGCAATGGAATCGGCAGTGCAGAAGATCGCGGTCGCCGAACCTGAGGCTTCCGGGGCGGACGTTGAGCCCGCTGATCCTGAGGTGTTGGCGGAACAAATCGCACAGGCTGAACGCGAGGCGATCCTCGATAAGCGGGCCATGGCCAAGCAGAAGCTTGCTGAACAGAACAGCCGTCCTGCTGCGCAGGACCGGGTTGAACCTTCTGCGGCCAGCAACCTCGCCATGGTCACGCCCTTGGAATTCGTTAAGGTTCCGGGACTGGATCGTCCCGTCATGAAGCCTCCCGGCACCACCTTTGTCCCTCTTGTGACTTCCCCTGCACCGAAATTGAAGTCCGGGCAGACGGCGTCGGGCAAACCACGCAACCTGCGTGGCCGGGCCGGCGTCTTGGCGCGTGCGGAAGCCGCCGCTAAGGCGGCGGGCCGGGGCCCGGCGTCGGACTCCGCATCAGGTGGCGAAGCGTTTGCCCAACCGGCCGAACACCCGCCTATCTCGGCAAGTTCGGCTTATGGACTTGAACCGCTCGACGCCGCGACGGCGGGACTTGGGCGCGTCCAGCGTACCCGGCTTCTGGTCCTGGGACTCGTTGGCATCGGAGCCATCGCCCTGATTGCGGGCATCATCATGATCACCAGCGGACTTTCCCGCTGACCACAACGGCTTTTGCCACCAAACAGGCTTCGTTCATTCTCGAAGCCGCATACAAGGAGTCCCGTGACTGCACATGAACAATCCGTCCTCTTGGCCCGCCACGCCGCCCGCGCGGCAGCGGACAAGCTGGCCGAGGACATCATCGCCCTGGACGTCAGCGAACGTCTGGCCCTGACCGACGTCTTCCTGATCGCCTCCGCTCCGACGGAACGCCAGGTCAACGCCATTGTTGACGGCATCGAGGAAGAGCTGCTCAAGCAGGATCTTCGGCCTGTCCGCCGCGAAGGGCGTTCCGAGGGCCGGTGGGTCCTTCTTGACTACGCCGACATCGTGGTGCACGTCCAGCACACCGAGGACCGGGTCTTCTACGCCTTGGAGCGCCTGTGGAAAGACTGCCCGGTGGTGGATCTGGATCTCGGTGACGACGCCTCGGCGAAGGCTCCGGCCATCGAGGAATCCTAGGCGCCGAGCGGCAATCCAGCCGAATATGCCCGATTTGGAATTTTCGGAAATGCTGTTCTAAGATATTTGAGTTGCTTCGGAGGAATCTGAAAACTGGGCGAGACTTTCCGGCCAGTCCAGGGTTCATGAAGCGGCAAGAATATGGGGCTGTGGCGCAGCTGGTAGCGCACCTGCATGGCATGCAGGGGGTCAGGGGTTCGAGTCCCCTCAGCTCCACCATAGAGGCCTTACTCGAACCTAGTTCCTGGTTCGGTAGGGCCTCAGTTTTGGGAGAAGGGAACCACTGAACGGGTGGTTCCCTTTTTCGTGTCGTAGCCCATTCGGGCCAGACAAATCCCAGGACCGCACGCTCGCTTAGCTGTTGAGTGTATGCAACAGTGGGTTCAGCATGGCTGCGCCACTTTGCCAACCGATTACGGTTTACTATAGGTGGGCATCGCCGTCCGGCAGATTGCGGTCATTCGCTGGCCCATCGCCGACCGGCCGCCGACAACGTAGGGGGATAGTCCTTGGTAACCATGGCCGATGTCGCACGGATTGCTGGCGTTTCCCGGAGTACTGTGTCCTATGCCCTCAGCGGTGTCCGGCCGATTGCGCCCGAAACGCGGGAGCGGATCTTGCAGGCCATGTCTGACCTTGGCTACACGCCGAACCTGCTCGCCCAGGGGCTAGCCGGTAAGCGGACCGGCATCGTCTCCTTGATTTTCCCGGTCGGGGAGCAAGGCATGAACACCACGGAATTCGAATACGTTCAAGGTGCTGCCGAACAAGCGCGCGCTGACGGATACCATCTTCTTCTGTGGCCAATGGACCCCGACGACCTGGGCGAGATGCAGCGGGTCGTGGCCCAGGGCTTGGTGGATGGAATCCTCCTCATGGAAATCAGGTCATTCGACGAACGGATCCCCATCCTGATCGAAACCGGTGTTCCGTTCGTCTCGATCGGACGGCCGACGGATGCCGCCGGTCTGGCATTTGTCGACGCGGATTTCGAAGCCATGGGCGAGCTCGCTGTAGCGCATCTGGTGGGCCTGGGTCACACGGAAATCGGGCTCGTGACGCATTCGCGGGAGTCCTTGGACGCCGGATACGGTCCGGTGGTCCGCTCGTGGGATGCCGTGGCAGCTGCCGCGTCGCGGCACGGCATCAACGCGCGGCTGTTCCCGGCCGCGAGCTCTCTTGCCGGTGGTCGCGACGTGTTCGAACAGATTCTCGAAGGGGCTCCGGAAACAACGGGACTCGTGATGATCAATGAAGCGGCAACCGCAGGCCTTCTGGGTGCGGCGGCGAACCATGGTTGGCGCGTCCCAGAGTTTCTCTCCTTTGTCGCGATCAACACCAGCGCCGGCTCCGCGGAGCGCTTCATGCCTGCCCTGACGACTGCATCCGCAGAGCCGAGAGCTATGGGGCGTGAGGCCGCGCAATTTCTTTCGCGCCGTCTGAAAGGCGAAGGGACAGAAGTTCTGCAGTGGCTGGCCGAACCAGTGCTGACTTTGCGAGGAAGCACCACAGTGGCACGCGCTACCCGGTCGTAAAATCCTTGCGCTGTTCGGGCGCACCACAAATACGGCACATGATTACGCGGTCTCACCGATCATGATTGTGATATTTGACACACCGTTGCGCCGCCAACTACTGTCAAGCCATCGACCCGCGTCGACAAGGCGCGTCGACGAAACGGCGATGAGATTCCTCCTGGTACAACATGGCGGATGGTCTCCGATCAGTGTTCCCAGAGACGAAGGAAGCAACTCGTGCTTGGAATCATTCGGTACCAGTCCCGGGTGTTGACGATGCAGTTCATGGAAGGCAGCCCGGAAAGGGAATTCCCCGGCTCCCGCAGCGGGTCCATGAGCAACCGCGTCCCTTTATTCCTGGGCCGAAGAGGCCCTCGAATAGCGCGAGGACGGACCCTGGAGACCGCTACCTGCGTCTGAGCTTCAAGACTGGAGCACTCCCGAGGCCAAGGGTGCTCGCCCAAAACATGTAAGCGCTTGCCCTCCCCAGGTGGAGTCGTAGAAGCCTCCACACCTGACGGCACATAGCGCTCCCGCACCTATCCCAACATGTCCCCAATGATTACAACGACCTCCTGGAGGTACAACATGGAAAAGTTGACCACATCGGCCCTGGCCGCGTTCGAAGGTGGCCGGAAGTGAAAGCTATTCGAAGGTTCACGGTCCGGACGGTTCTGCCGGAAGCAATTGCCCCGCTGGCACGGCTGGCGAAGAACCTGCGCTGGTCGTGGCATTTGCCGACACGTGAACTGTTTTCCACCCTGAACACCGAGGCATGGGAGCAGAGCAAACATGACCCGATGACCTTCTTGGGTCTGGTCAGCCGCGAGGAACTGCACGAGCTCGCGGCGGATGCTGCAGTCGTTGAGCGTGTCCAGCACGCGGCGGCGGATCTTGACCGGTACCTGAGCGAGCCGCGCTGGTACCAGGGCCTCGGTCCGGATGCTCCGGCGTGCATCGCCTATTTCTCCCCCGAGTTCGGCATCACCGAGGTGCTTCCGCAGTATTCCGGGGGCCTGGGGATCCTGGCCGGAGACCACTTGAAGGCCGCGTCGGACCTGGGCGTGCCGCTGATCGGCGTCGGGCTGCTCTACCAGGCGGGCTATTTCAAGCAGTCCCTTTCGCGGGACGCCTGGCAGCAGGAAACGTATCCGGTGCTGGACCCTGACGGACTGCCGCTGACGTTGCTGCGCGAAGAAGACGGTGCGCCGGCTCTGATCTCGCTGCCGCTGCCGGGTGACCGAAAGCTGCGCGCGCACATCTGGCGTGCCGACGTTGGACGCGTTCCGCTTCTGCTGCTCGACTCGAACGTGCCCGCCAACGACGACGCGGCGCGCGGGATCACGGACCGCCTCTACGGCGGCGGCGGTGACCACCGCCTGCAGCAGGAGCTCCTGCTGGGCATGGGCGGGGTGAAGGCACTGCGCGTCTACCAGCGGCTCACGGGCACCCCGGCTCCGGAGGTGTTCCACACCAACGAAGGCCACGCCGGTTTCCTGGGCGTCGAACGGATCCAGGAGCTGATGTCCTCCGAGGCCCCGCTGACGTGGTCCGAGGCCCTGGCCGCGGGGCGTGCGTCCACGGTGTTCACCACCCACACCCCCGTGCCGGCAGGCATCGACCGCTTCGAGGCCGTGCAGATCAGGCACTTCTTCGACGCCGGCCTGGCCCCGGACGTGCCGGTGGACAAGGTCCTGGAACTGGGCCGGGAGAACTACGACGGCGGCAACCCCGCGGTCTTCAACATGGCCGTCATGGGCCTGCGCCTGGCGCAGCGGGCCAACGGCGTGGCCAAGCTGCACGGCGTGGTCTCCCGCGAGATGTTCTCCGGGCTCTGGCCGGGCTTCGACCACACCGAAATCCCCATCACCTCCGTCACCAACGGCGTCCACGTACCCACCTGGATCGACCCGAAGATGAGCAGGCTCGCCGCAAAGTACTTCGGCAGCACCGACGTGGATGCCACCGGTTGGGACAAGATCTACGACGTGAGTGACGCAGAGCTGTGGACTCTGCGGCGTGAGCTGCGCTCCGCTTTGGTGGAGGACGTGCGGACTCGCCTGAGGGCTTCGTGGAAGAAGCGCGGCGCCGCGGATGCGGAACTGGGCTGGACGGACACCGTGCTGGACCCGGACGTGCTGACGATCGGCTTCGCCCGGCGCGTACCGACCTACAAGCGGCTCACCCTCATGCTCCGCGATCCGGCCCGCCTCAAGGCGCTGCTGCTGCACCCCAAGCACCCCATCCAGCTGGTCATCGCCGGCAAGTCCCACCCGGCGGATGACGCGGGCAAGAAGATGATCCAGGACCTGGTGAAGTTCACCGACGACCCCGCCGTCCGGCACCGGATCGTGTTCCTGCCCAACTACGACATCGCCATGGCCCGCACCCTGTTCCCGGGCTGCGACGTGTGGCTGAACAACCCGCTCCGGCCCCTGGAGGCCTGCGGGACCTCCGGCATGAAGGCGGCCATCAACGGGTCCCTGAACCTGTCCGTGCTGGATGGCTGGTGGGATGAGATGTACGACGGCGAGAACGGCTGGGCGATCCCCACCGCCAACAACGACGCATCCCCCACCGAACGCGACGACATCGAGGCCGCGGCCCTCTACGAGCTCCTGGAGACCCAGGTGGCCCCGCGTTTCTACGGCTCCACGGTCTCCGCAGATGCCGGCGCGGCGGGTCCCTCCCAGTCCGGCCCGGAAACCATCCCGACGCACTGGGTCTCCATGATCAAGCACACCCTGGCCCACCTCGGCCCCGCGGTCTCGGCCGACCGCATGCTCCAGGACTACGTCAACACCCTCTACCGCCCGGCAGCTGTCGCCGGCAGGCAGGCGGGAACGGCCTCGTTCAAGGAGGCGAAGGAACTGGCGGCCTGGATCACGAAGATCCGCAACGCCTGGCCGCAGCTGATCGTGGAACACGTCGATTCCGTGGGCGTCACCGAGGAGCCGCAGATCGGCGACACGCTCCAGGTCAATGCCTACATCGCGCTGCACGATTTGACCCCCGAGGACGTGTCAGTCGAAGTGGCGTATGGCCGGGCCCAGGACGCAGACGAGCTGGAGGAAGTGGCACTGGTCGAGCTGACTGAAACGGAGGACCTTGGCAACGGGCGCCACCTGTTCACCGGCTCCATCCTGATCAACCGCTCCGGATCCTTCGGCTACACCGTCCGCGTGTTCCCGAAGCACCCGTCCCTGGCCTCGAAGGCCGAACTGGGGCTCATCTCCAACGCCTGAGAATGGGCATCCCCGCTGCTTGTCAAAGCGGCGGGGATGCTATCCACCCAAAGCATCCTCGCCGCAGTAGAGTCCTTTCCGGGGGATATTGCGATTCGATCACGGGGCGAAGCAGATCTGACCTGCAACCCGGTCCGCGGCTGGCACCTGGCTACCTGAAATCGCGGGAGTTGGACCTCACTGTCAGAACCAGGGGTTCCAGTTTGTCCGCCACGAGGTTGGTGACTCCTTCCGGCGAGCGTTCGAGGAAACCCCGGATGATCAGCGCGGATGATTCCCGGGCCACGCGGCGATGCCTCTTCCAGAGGCCAACGCTGCAGATGACGTTGAGGATGCCGCTCTCGTCCTCGAGATTGACGAAGGTGATCCCTTGCGCGGTCTGGGGGCGTTGGCGGTGGGTCACGACGCCGGCCACTTCAACACGCGTGCCGGTCTCGACCTGGGAGAGCCGGTCAACCCGCAACACACCCCTGGAATCAAGCCCGTTGCGTGCGTGCCGCATCGGGTGGTCATCGGTGCTGATGCCTGTGGCCCACATGTCGTAGGCAACATTCTCCTGGGGCGAGAGCTCGGGCAGCAATGGCGGCTGGATGGCGACGTGTGTCCCTGGCAACTGTCCTTCCCGTTCCAGGGCGGCATCGCCGGCTTGCCACAGTGCTTCGCGGCGGTTCATCCCTAGCGAATCGAGTGCGCCGGCGGACGCGAGTGCCTCCAGCTGGTCCGCGCTGAGACCCGCGCGTCGCGACAGATCCGCCATGTCCCGGTAGGGGCCATGCTCCTCCCGCTCGGCCACGATCCGCTTCGCCACCTCAGTCCCGATGGACGTGACGCCGTCGAGTCCCAGCCGCACTGCGTGGGAGCCATCCCGTCGGTGCAGGTGGTCCTCGCGTGGCTGATCCTGCTGGAATAGGCCGATCTCCGGCTGGTGGAAGTCCAGGCAGGAATCCATGCCGCCCACTTGACCCAGTTCCGTCTCCGTGGTTTCGTCGAGCACTTCAAGGGTTGCCTCGGCAAGGGAATGCAGGACATCCGGGCGCAGCACGTGGACCTCGTGCCTGCGGGCATCCGCCACGAGGGTTTGCGGGGAGTAAAAACCCATGGGTTGTGCCCGGAGCAGGGCCGCGAGGAACGCGCCGGGATAGTGCAGCTTCAGCCACGAGCTTGCGTAGACCAATACCGCGAAGCTCAAGGAGTGGGATTCCGCGAAGCCGAAGTTCGCAAAGGCCTGGATCTTGGCGTAGATTGCGTCGGCGTCGTCCCTGCTGATCCCGTTGGCAGCCATCCCCGCATAGAGTTTGGCCTCAAGAGACTCGATCTTCTCCCGCCCCCGTTTGGAGCCCATGGCTCGACGGAGCAGATCCGCATCCTCGGCAGTACAGCCACCCACGGCAACTGCCATCTGCATGAGCTGCTCCTGGAACAAGGGGACACCCAAAGTCCGTTCAAGGACCGGCTCCAACAGCGGATGAAGATACGTGATGTCTTCCTTGCCTGCACGGCGGCGGATGTACGGGTGGACGGCGCCACCCTGGACGGGGCCCGGGCGGATCAGCGCGATCTCTACCACCAGATCGTAGAATTTCCTCGGCTTCAGACGTGGCAGCGTGCTGATCTGGGCCCGGGATTCCACCTGGAACACCCCGATCGAGTCGGCCCGGCAGAGCATGTCGTAGACAGCCGGTTCTTCACGCGGAATACCCTCGATGGTCCAGCGTTCGCCGAAATGCTTGTCGATTAAATCAAAGGAGTACTGCAGGGCGGCGAGCATGCCCAAGCCGAGAAGGTCGAATTTGACCAGGCCCATCCATTCGCAATCGTCCTTGTCCCATTGCAGAACCGTGCGGTTTTCCATCCGGGCACGCTCGATGGGAACCACCTCGCCAACGGGCCGTTCGGTGAGCACCATCCCGCCGGAGTGGATGCCCAGATGGCGGGGGAATCCCAGTATCTGGTCAGCAAGCTCCAGGACCGGGGCGGGGATGTTATTGGTCTTGCCCTCGCTGAGATCGCCCCAGTGATCGAGCCGTTTAGACCAAGCGTCCTGCTGGCCCTGGCTGTAGCCGAGCGCCTTGGCTATGTCGCGGACAGCGTTCTTCGGGCGGTAGCTGATGACGTTCGCTACCTGGGCTGCGTTGAACCGTCCGTATTTGCCGTAGACGTATTGGATCACTTCTTCGCGCCGGTCCGAGTCGAAATCGACGTCGATGTCCGGTTCTTCCTCGCGGAGGCTGGAGAGGAAACGCTCGAACGGAAGGTTGTAGAAAATACTGTCGACGGCGGTGATCCCCAGCGCATAGCAGACGGCAGAGTTCGCCGCGGATCCTCTGCCCTGGCAAAGGATCCCTCGGGAGCGGGCAAACTGCACGATGTCGTGCACAATCAGGAAATATCCGGGGAAGTTCTTCGCCTCGATCACTGCGAGTTCCTGCTCGATCCGGCTATGGACCCGTTCGTCGGCATCCGGGTACTTTTCCTTGATACCTTCGTCGACGAGGTGCCGGAGCCAAGTGATAAGACTGTGCCCTGCAGGAACATCGAGCTTGGGGAGCTTCGGACGGGCGGCCCGTAACTGGAACGCAAGCTGGTCAGCGATCTCGACAGTCCGTTCCACCGCGCCGGGGTAGCGGGCGAACCTCGTCGCCATTTCGGAACCGCTCCGTAGATGGGCGCCGTTGTTTGCGGGTAGCCACCCGTCCAGTTCCTCCAGGCTGCGGCGTGCCCTGACAGCTGCCATGGCTGTGGCCAGCGGGTATCCCTCCGGAGCGGCATAATGCACTGCGTTGCTGGCGATGAAAGGTATGCCCGCACGCTTGGCAATACGGACGAGGGCGTCGTTATGGCTGCTGTCTAGGGGGTTCCCATGGTCGAAGAGCTCCACAACCACATTTCCTCGTCCGAATCTTTCGATCAACGCATCCACTTCCCGTGCAGCGGCATGCTCGCCATCGCTGAGGAGGGCTCTCCGGACTGAGCCTTTGCGGCATCCGGTCAGCACCAGGCAATGGTCTTTGAGGGCGTGCGCCAGGGTGTCGAGATCGTAGATGGGGTGGCCCTTTTCCGCATCAGCAGCCAGATGTGCGGTGGTCATCGCTCCTGCCAGCCGGTGGTATCCCTCTTCCTTGCGCGCGAGGACGAGCAAATGGTCACCTTCAGGATCGGCTTCTCCCTGCTGGGGTTTGCTGAGTCCGAGTGACAGCTCAGCGCCGAACACTGTCTTCAGCTCGTAGGCTTCGGCGGCTTCCGCCATTCGCACGATCCCGTAGAAGCCGTCATGATCGGTCAGCGCGAGGGCATGGAGGCCCAGCCGGACTGCTTCCTCAACCAATTTCTCGGGTGAGGAGGCGCCGTCCAGGAAACTGTAATGCGAATGGGCGTGCAGTTCGGCATAAGGCACGACGGCGGTACCCGCCCGCGATGCGGTCCTTGCGGGCTCGAGGGGGACCGGACGGTAAGGCCCGCGTTTCCTTGACCAGGCGGGGCTGTCACCACCGTCCCCTTTGGTCTTGTGGGTGTCCTGCCCGCGCCGGTCTGACAGCGTGCGTTCGAACTCCGACCATGGGATTGACGGGTTGTTCCAAGCCATCTTTGTCTTCCTGCCTAAAGTTGTGTCCTACCCGGCTGTTCAGTCGTAGCGGGCCTCTGCCCACCAGTTCTGCTCGTCCAGGAGAAGGAGCCAGGCTTCTCCGTTGCCGTCCACAAGCTGGAACCGGTCCGCTTCAAGGCGGTGGTCGGCGTCCCACCATCTCTGTCTAAGCGGCCAGGGGCCGGCCCACTGAGCCACCAGTCGTCGTCGTGCAGGGTCTCCGCTGGGGCAGAACCACATTGGTGGGGCAAGCAATCCGCCTCGATGGTCCGTACGGACCTTTTCCTTGTTTGCATCAAGCAGCAGGACCGGGATGAGGGAAGCGAACACCGTGGCGGGCTGTGGGTCTGGAATCCTGCCGGGCCATGGCCTGGAGGCCAAGGCGGCCGTTCCCGGGGGCAAGGCATCCCCCCAAGGAACCAAACGACGCCGCTCCGTCAACAACCGACCTCCCGAGATCGCAGGCACTACTACGGCTTCATGCCCCAGCATGCTTTGGATCCGGCTGAGTCCGTGGTGAATCTGCTCCTCGGCTCCATCCCCGAACAGAGCGCGCCCATGATGGGCGATGGAATCCACCCGGACAGGGACGAACTCCACCCCGATGACCGGTGAGGATAGCCCGGCGCCGGATGTGCCGCCGTCGGGCATTCCGCTGTTGGCCGTTGTGCTGCTGGCTACAGGGGGCTGCGACTGAAGTTGCCAACGCACCCTGTCCACGACGTCGCTGGCTGTGAAATGGCGGGGGTGTCCCCACGTACGTTCGGATCGGCTGCCTGCTTCGTCAGTGATCAGAACCTTTAGCTCCGTACAAACCAGCCCTTCAGTCTGGAGTCCGGCCACGAAGGTGTCGGCAGTGGCGCGGAGTTGGAACGCGAGTTGGTCAACCCGGTCCAGGCCTGGTTCGAACTCCGCCCGTTGATCCAGTTTCCGTGGGGGCGTCCGGGGGATCACCCTGCGAGGGTCCTGGCCGCTTGCCAAAGCATGCGCAGTGATTCCCGCAGCACCGAAACGGGCACGGACATCTGCAACCGGGAGGTTCGCGAAACTCCCCAAAGTGAGAATGCCAAGGCGTTTGAGCAAGGAAGCCAGCTTCGGCTGTCCCAGTACCTCCACCGGAAATGGACTCAGGAAATCCCGGGATGAGCCTGGCTGCAGCACAAGAAGGGGGAGAGCTCGCTGGTGCTCCGGGCTGCCTGTTCGGCGGCAAACACGGAGTCTGCGATCCCCACCCTGGCCTCCACGCCGAGGCGGTCGGCCGATTCAAGTACGGCGCCGGCGGCCGCTTCCTCACTGCCGTAATATCTGGCGGCCCCCCGGGCCCGGATAGCGCATAAGCCCGGTCGGAGTACTTCCACGCCAGGAGTCCGTTCCTCAAGCGAGGAAAGCACAGGTTCGAATTCCCGTGCATCCCGCACCGGATCAACAACGCATACCACTAAGCCGGTACAACGGGTCTGCGCTTCCCGCAGCCGCAAGCCCCGGACGACTCCTTCTGCCCGGGCTTCCGCGGAGCAGGCAGCTATCACCCCTTTGCCGATGACTGCCGCCGGCATGTCCGGGGGCAGGGCATCTGCCAAGCGGGCGGCGACAAGCGGCCAATCCGGGAACCATGTCACCAGCGCGCGTACCGGTGTTTCAACCCGTACCAGCATCATGCTCCAATCCGATGACTGGACAGATCTACCGGGCCGCTGTCCGCAAGATCCACGGATGCCCTGCGGGAACTACCCCGGAGAGCCACTTCGAGCTCAAGCTCCTGCTTGGCGAAATGTCCATGGCCCTGCCCGAGCCCCGCCCACTCATATCCATTCACCTGCAAGACGGCTTCACTCTGTGGCCATGGTCCCAGGACAATCAGGACGGAACTCCGCTCGCGGAGCCTGGCTCCCAAGCGGGCAGCCTCTGCCGGTGCGACCCTTTCCGGGGCGCATGCAAGCACCACCGAGAGTACGTCCGCCAAGGCAGCGATCACCGGTGTCCAGCTAGCCCCGGGGTCAGGCACCAGCACCAGCCGATCAAGCGCAATGCCGAAACCTGCTGCCGCCTCGATCCCGAAGTCAGGAAGCCCTGCCACTCCGCACCACGAGCCATTGCGTGAGGGGCCAGCCAACAAGGCCATTGCCAGTGACATGGATCCCTGTACGGAATATGCCGCACCCGGGCGAAGTCCTCCCGGTAGAAGCCGACTGAGTGAGGGGAGTACGGGCAGGGAGCGTTCGTTGCCGCGCTTGCCCTGCATAAGGTGGATTTTCGCCTGCAAGTCATCGCGCAGCAAAGCTGGCGAGGCGGAAGTCAGGCGAGAAGACATGGTTCAATTTTCGAACATATATTCGAATGAGTCAATTGCTCAGGATTCCGACCCACGGCCGGCTCGATGGCGCCAGCTTTGGGGCGCCTGCCGTGGCCGGCACGGCGGTGTGGCCGGTCAGCTGTGCTCAGCGAAAGACCCTGTGCCTCAGACGGTAGTCTCGGGAGCGATGGAAAATCTCGGCGGCACCGTACTGACAGCGGCTGGAGCGTTTGCCGCGACAAACCTTGATGACCTCCTGGTTTTGTCGGTTCTCTTCCTGTCAGCCAGGACGCGGAGGGTGCCTGGATACTGGAGAATCTGGGTAGGCCAGTACATCGGCATCGGAATACTGACGGTCGTGGCGGCTGCGGCAGCCTGGGCGCTCACTCCTGTCCCGGTGGAATGGGTGGGTCTCCTCGGCTTGGTGCCGCTTGTTTTGGGCTGCTACGCCCTGTTCCAGGTTGCCCGCCCGTCCGGAGATCCACCGAAGCCCCGGTCACTGACGCTGCCCGTGGTTGTCGCTGTGACTGTAGCCAACGGTGGAGACAACATTTCCGTGTACATACCGCTATTTCGCTCGCTGGGGCCCGCTGCTATGGTCACGACAGGACTGACTTTCGGGGTGATGGTGGCGGTGTGGTGTGCCGCCGGCTATTGGCTGACGGCACACCCGAAGGTCGGTGCCCTCTGCCGCCGGGCCGGGAACTGGGTCATCCCAGTGGTGTACATCGCTCTCGGGGGCACCATCATTGTCCGCTCCGGAGTCTTTGCGTTGCTGTTCCAGGGATAATCGGCAAGCCTTAGCAAAGGACGGCGCGGCTCTCCGGCTTCCTGGGATGCCTGGAAGCTGCATTACACGCAGGATTCTCCCATTCCGAAGTGATATGACTGCGGGTGGGCTTCAACCGGAAGTGCGCAGGAGGATTGACAGGGTATGTTCCGAAGTTGGTTTGTTGTGGGCGCATTGCTGCTGCTTTTCGGGGCGGCGGCCGTGTTGGGTTTCGGAGCCATCTTCCGGGCCAAAAGCGTCGCTGCCCGAATTGAGGCGGCCGCCGCGGGGGTCTTGGCCGCGATCATGGTGGCGGTGGGGCTTGGATGGGCGCCGTTTGCCGTCGTGCCGTTAGGGGTAGCGATTGGCGTTGTCTTCCTTTCGTTCGCTGTGAGAATTGCGTACCAAGGGAAAGGGCCCGGCGAGACCGGGCGATTGTCGGCGGTCTATGGCGCACTGGTGACGGCCCTTTCGGGCTGGGTGCTGCTTTCCGCGGCGAGTGGAACCGGATCCGCGTCGGATCATCCAGGGCACGAACTGGGCACCATCCTTGTTGACATCATGGGCGCGCTGCTCATGGCCTTCGCTGCCACAGGGTGGCTGTTAGGTACGTTCGCCATGCCTGCCGAGAGTAAATCGCACGCTGTGCCTCGATTGAAAGGGGTCCGCGAGGCGCTGATGGCTGCTGGACTTGCCGTCGCGTTCTACGCCATCTCCTAGGCCGGCGTCAGGATCCCCAACTGGCCTTCTTTTGGGCGGGGGTGGCCTCCAGTTGCACCACTTGGTCGAACCGGCCCTCTTTGAGCGCTTTCGAGACGGCCTTGAGCAGCTCAGCTCTGGACAAGGTGCCGTCTGACTTGAGGGTCTTGACGAAATGGTACGTGAATGCGCCGTTGTACTTGCCATCAATGAACGCATCTGTGGCCGTCTGGTCGTCCCGGCACGCGGCCATCAGCACCGCCTGCACACCGTCGGCGCCGTTGGTGCCCTGGGACAGTTCCTTCAGCGACGACTTCTTGGTGGTCTCGAGGGTCTCCACACTGCTCAGTCCCTCGGGCGTCGGTGGCGGCAGGAATCGTGGGCGCCGCCCCGGGATCAGGTCCAAGGCGCGCAGGCCGGTGCCGCTGTGGCACGTGTCCAAGACAACGTCCATGCGCGCCGACGCGGGCAGTCGAAGCAGCAACTCGTGGAGCTCGTCGTCGACAATCAAGGTGTCCTTGTTCCAGGAATCGCCGGCGCTGTCTATGTCATAGCACGCGAAGCACTCGTCGAGGCCGTCGGCCTCGTCACCATTCGTGTCGGGTATCTGGGTGCCGTGGCTGGAGAAGGTGAACACGATCTGGCCGAGGTCGCCGCTTTCCGCGCGTTCCACCAGCCCGGTCAACGCCCCGAGGACCGCCGTCTTTGACGCTTCGGCATCGACCAGGACAGTGACGTCTTCAGGCGCGAAACCATACTGCTCCCGCAACAAGGCAGCGAGGTCGTTTGCGTCGTTGACGCACCCGTGGAGCCAGCTGCTTTGCGGCAGATTCTTGAAGTTGTTGATTCCCACGCACAATGCTGCCCGCGTCGGAGTTGATTTGTTTACGGCTGCTTCGCTCATGAACCCACATCCTCATTCGGGATAGCCCCAAGGAACCACGGCTGCCGAGTACCCGGCGCCACCATCGTAGTCCTGTTGGACCCTCTTGCGCCGTGGAAATCCTGGACAAGTTTCCTGACCCTGGCCGGGTCCGCCCCAGACGACCAGGAGGCCAACGGGAACGTCCCTGCGGTGGCTTTAGAATGGAGCCATGATCGATATTTCGGTCGAGAAGGTGGTCCTTCTCTTGATCATTGCGGCTTTGGTCCTCGGCCCGACGAAACTTCCAGAGTATGCAAGGAAGCTGGGGCGGCTCATCCGCGAACTGCGGCGCATGGCCTCTGGCGCGCAGGAAAAGATCCGCCAGGAGCTCGGCCCCGAATTCGAGGACATTGATTGGCGCAAAATGGATCCACGCCAATATGATCCCCGACGGATCATCCGCGAGGCCCTCTTGGAGGAAGATCCGCTTCCGGAGCCAGTCACCCCAGTACAAGCGCAGCCTCCTGCCCGGCCGGTCGTACGGTTGGCCGCCGGACAACAGGCCCCTTTCGACGACGAGTCCACCTGATCCGTCAGTCGAGGCGCGGTGTGCGCGGGGGAGCGGTGCGGCGCTCGCCTGTTGCTTCGAAGGCTGCGGCTAAGGCTAGGAGTGCGGTGTCGTCGTAGGCGCGTCCGGCGAAGGTGAGTCCCACGGGCATGCCGGTATCTGACATGGTGCCCATCGGCACAGTGACGGTGGGGATGCCCAGGTGCCGGGGGACGAGGTTGCCGTTGGCGACCCAGACGCCGTTGAGCCAACCGAGTTCGGCCGAGGCTTCGTTGGTGTCCATGTCGGCTGGTCCGACGTCGGCAGCGGCGGGGAAGACGACCGCATCCAGACGGAGACCGTCCATCCATTCCTCCAGGTCCAGCCTGCGGGTTTCCTCTAGGCCGCGGAGGCCTTCCTCGAGGTGCGGGATGTCGGTCACGGAGGATACCCGGTGTGCACGGATGTGCGCAGGGTAGTCGGCGATGTCGTCGTCGAACCCGTCATAGCGGTCCGGGAGCGAGCCTTCCGGGTGCGGGAAGATCGCGGTGCCGTCGACGTCGGCCAGGCTGTTGAGTGCCGGATCCCCGTTTGCCGCGAGGAAGTCATCCCATGCCCACGCGGAGAGGTCGACGATCTCCCGTTTCAGGTATTCGGGGCTCACGAGTCCGCGGGTGGCGATGGTGGGTGCACCGGGGCGGTCGCCTTCATAGTTTGAAACCACGGGGAAGTCCACCAACACCACCTCGGCACCAGCGGACTCAAGATCCCGCCGGGCAGCTTCCCAGAGTTCGATCACGGAATCGCGGGTCTGGATTCGTTGGCCCGTGGGTCCGCCGATGCCGGGAGTTTCGCTGGTGCCGGCGTCGGGGTCTGCGTTGATGTACATGGCCGGCACCCCGAAGCGTTTGCCTTTCAAAGCCGAGCGGGCGCCGTCGACGTCGAATGGCGCCAGCGCCGGGTAGGAGGCCGGGCGGACCCGGGACGCGGCCGGGATCTGGACCCACGGTTGCGCGCGCCAAAAGTCGCCGCGGGTTTCGGCGTCGTCGGCAACGATGACATCGAGCAGTTCCAGAAGGTCTGCCATGGACCGGGTGTGAGGAACTACCACGTCCATGGTGGGGACCAGCGGCCAGTTGCCGCGCACGGAAATGATCCCGCGCGAGGGCGTGTACGCGCACAGGGCATTGTTCGACGCGGGTGCGCGTCCACTGGACCAGGTTTCCTCGCCCAGGCCGAAGGCTGCGAAGCTTGCCGCGGTGGCGGTTCCGGAGCCGTTGGAGGAACCGGAGCCGAAGGCCGCGGTGAGGTAGTCGCCGTTGTAGGGGCTTTCGGCGCGTCCATAGACGCCGCGTTGCATGCCGCCGTTGGCCATGGGCGGCATGTTGGTCAGGCCGAGGAGCACGGCCCCGGCGGCGCGGAGGCGTTCGATGGTGAAGGCATCGCGTTGGGCGATGAGGTGTTCGAACGCGGGGGAGCCTGCTGCGGCCGTGAGCCCTTTGGCCAAGTAGCTGTCCTTGGCGGTGTACGGAATGCCGTCGAGGGGCCCGAGGGTGGTGCCGCTTGCCCGGCGCTCGTCGGAGACCCGGGCATCTGCGAGCGCTTCGGGGTTCATGACGACGAGGGCGTTGAGCTTGATGCCGTTGCGGTCGTAGGCGTCGATGCGGTCCAGGTAGGCCTGGGTGAGTTCCTCGCTGGTGACTTCGCCGGTGTCCAGTGCTGTCCGCAGTTGCGCAATGGAGGCCTCGACGACGTCGAAGCGGCTCATCGTGCGGCCTGCCTGTTGAGTTTGGGCTGCTGTTGAGTGATGCAGTGGATGCCTCCGCCGCGCGCGAGGATTGGCCGGGCGTCCACCGTGACGACGCGACGGCCCGGATAAGCCTCCGCCAGGATCTCCGCGGCCAAGGCGTCGGCCCGCTCTTCGCCATAGCCGCACGCAATAACGCCGCCATTGACCACGAGGTGGTTGACGTAGCTCCAGTCTACGAAGCCTTCTTCGTCGCGCAGGGTCTGAGGCGCGGGAAGCAGGGTGATCTCGAACGGCTTCCCCGTGGCATCCTCTTGGGTTTCGAAGAACCGCTGCAGGGTGCGGCTGACCTCGAAATCGGGGTGCTCGGGGTTGGTCTGGGAGTGCAGCAAGACCCGGCCGGGGGAGGGAAGCGTGGCCACCATGTCGACGTGGCCGCGCGTGCCGAGGTCCTCGTAGTCACGGGTGAGGCCTTGCGGCACCCATACGGTGTGCGTGGTGCCGAGCGTGCGTGACAGCTCCGCCTCGACACGTGCCTTGTCGGCGTAAGGGTTTCGGTGTGGATCCAGCTGGACGGTTTCGGTGACGAGGACGGTGCCTTCACCGTCGACATGGATGGCGCCGCCTTCGTTGACCAGTAGCGACGTGACCAGTTCCGCGCCGGCCTTTTTGGCCACAAAGCGTGCCATCCCGGCGCTCTTTTGCCACTCCGACCAGGCAGGTGCGCCCCAGCCGTTGAAGATCCAGTCGACTGCGCCAAGCGCACCGGGACGTTCGTCGTCGACGACGAAGGTGGGTCCGACGTCGCGCATCCAGAATTCGTCGAGCGGTGCCTCAAGCTGTTCGATCGCGGAGCCGAGCATGCGATTTGCCCGGCTCCTTTCGCTGGGGTCGACCACCATGGTGACGGGCTCGAATTCAGACACTGCGTGCGCGACGGCGGTCCAGGCGGCGTAGGCCTCTTCCGTCGACGCCGGGTCGTCGCCCAGTGTCAGGCCGGTGCGGGGGAACGCCATCCAAGTGCGCTCGTGCTGTGCGGTTTCGGCTGGCATTCTCCAGGCCATGGAAGACTCCTCTGAGGTTTGAGGTTGGTAGCCACAAGGGCCAGGGCGTCCTTGCCTTGGCGAGTGGCTGAGTATTTGGATTTCTTATTGATCGCATGATCAATAAGATGAAAACTTACTTTAGACTGTTGTGTGATGTCAAGCACCATACAGAAACGCGCAGCGCGGAAGACGCCGG